>JABBNW010000185.1 GCA_019352115.1 Pseudomonadota bacterium | reverse complement strand
GCAGCGGCTTCTTGGGCCGCGCGCGCAGCCTGCGCGTGGGGAACGGATCGACCGGTGTCCCGTCTTCCGACACCGCATTTTCCGGCGCGGCGCTTTCCGACGCCGCGCTTTCCGGCGCCACGCTTTCCGGCGCGGGGGCAGGTTCGGCGGGGCGGCGGCGGGTGCGCGCCACCGGATGGGCGGCGATGAGGGCGAAGCGCTCGGCGGCCTCCGTCAGTCGGTTCCAGATCCGGGCCCCGATGGACCCCAGCGGCCGGTTGTCCTCCATCGCTCCGCCCACCGCCTCGCGCAGCCGGCAGATGAACAGCGCGAAGCGCTCGGCGAGTGCCCACGCTTCGGTGTCGGGAGGGACAAAAGTCGTAATTAGCATGGACATATATAGAACATAAAGCCACCGCCGTGTCAAGCGGATTTTGAGTCCTGCGTTTCCTGCCAGAGGCGCCGGGCCGGGCTTGGCATCGGCGGACGTCTCAACCCGAGCCGGTCGTGGGTGCGCCCCGCCTTATGCCAACCCGCCAGGAGGCGGACGTACTGCCGACCTCGAACCTTTCCCGGCCCCCTGGGCGGACGATCTGCGCACGGACGATCGCGGGCAGGTGGCCGACGCCGGGCCGGCCACGACGGGGGGCGCCGGGCCGGCACGCTAGGGCAAAGGATGAAAACACCGACGCCGCCCTTCCCCCTCTCCACCCGCCCTTGCGGGGGGAGAGGGTCGGGGAGAGGGGGGCCAGCGCCACGAATTGGGGATCAGGGGCCGAGCCGGCCGCCCTCATCCCGCCCTCTCACCCGCAAGCACGGGGAAGAACGAGAAGGACGGAGCCACCGGATCCCCCGCACGAGGGGCTTTCATGGCAGGTCGCCGGCGGGTGAGGGCATGCGGCACGGCGCCCTCAGTCGGTGTGCCATGCGGTCAATCGAAGCTGCTTGACTCGATGCGCCGCGCGACGGCAGCCTCCCGTCCGCATGTGCCAGACCCGAAGCGCCGCCGACCGACGCCGACGCCGCCTCGCCCGCGGCGGGTTGGTCGTGTCTGTCGAAGTCCGGCCAGGCTTGTGAAGACTAACGCCACAGCCTGAGCCAGGACTTTTCCGAAGCCACGCTGCCACCCCCGCGACGCCCGTCGCGGGGGTTTTTGTATTTGGAGCGACCCCACAATGGATGCCAGCAGCACCGCCGACATCGAACAACCGGTGCAGAGGCAGCTCGACGCCTACAACGCACGCGATATCGATGCGTTCATGCCGTGGTGGTCCGAGGACTGCCGCTGCTACGAATTCCCCGACCGCCTGCTGGCGCGTGGCGCGGCGGAGATTCGCGCGCGCCATCTGGCCCGGTTCCAGGAACCGAACCTGCACGGGCAATTGATCAGGCGCATCGTCGTCGCCAACCTGGTGGTCGATCAGGAGATCGTCACGCGCAGCTTCCCGGACGGTCCCGGCGAGGTGGATGTCGTTGCCATCTACGAGATCGCGGAGGGCAGGATCGCCAACGCATGGTTCCGGATGGGCCCACCCAGGCTGCACGCCAGCCCGGCCGGCGCGCTGCGGCCGGCAACCGCGGAAGATGCCGGAGCGATCCGTTCTCTGGTCCGCGAAGCCTATGCCAAATGGATTCCGGTGATCGGGCGGGAGCCGCTGCCGATGACCGCCGATCCTGCGGAAGCCGTGCGGAAGCACCGCATCGATCTCCTGCATATGGGCGGCACCTTGGCGGCTATTATCGAGACGGTTCCGGGCGATGGCCATCTTCTCATCGCGAATGTCGCGGTATTGCCGGCCTTTCAGAACAGGGGCCTCGGCCGCAGGCTGTTGGCACATGCGGAACAGTTGGCGGCGGCGCAGGGTCATCCGGTCGTCAGGCTGTTCACCAACAAGCTGTTTGCCGCGAACGTGCAGCTTTACCGCAAGCTGGGATATGGCGTGGATCGGGAGGAACGGTCCGCGCTCGGGATCACCGTTTACATGAGCAAGCCAATCCGGATCGAAGGGTGACAGACCGAATGGCGCTGAAGGGAAGCTGCCTGTGCGGGGCCGTGCAGTACGAAGTGGACCAACTCGATACGCCGATTGCACATTGCCATTGCGTGACGTGCCGCAAGGCCCACGCGAGCGCGTTCGCGACCACGGCCGGCGTCATGCGGGACCACTTCCGCTGGAAGACGGGCGAGGACCGGCTGCGCGCGTTCTGCTCCTCGCCCGGCAAGCTGCGGTGGTTCTGCGCGGTGTGCGGCACGCATCTCATGGCCGAGCGGCCGGCCCAGGCACACGTCATTCTGCGTTTGCCGACCCTGGACGACGATCCCGGCAGCAAGCCTGTCATGCATATCTGGACGTCGCACGACGTAGGCTGGCTGCTCGATCCGGACGACGTGCCCCGTTACCCCGAATGGCAGCCGGGCCGGTAGGCCATCCCCTTCGCGCGCGCGCTCCGGGCCGGAACCCGACGTCCGGACCGCTCCGTGACGGCGGCATCGATCTGCTTGACATACCGCAGGGCCGCGGGTACCCATTGCTGCACGTGAAATAACATTTCACGATATGAAATACGCTGCGCGATCGGCCCCCCGGGGCGGGTCGCTGCCCGACTGGCGAAGACCAGCATCGTTAACGGACAGGAAGGAAATGCAGGAAGCCTTGCGCCACCCGTCGCCGTCGCCGCAGCCTCCGGAGGCCGGCCCCCCCGCGCCTGCCGCCAGGCCCACCATCCAGTCGGTGGACCGCTCCTTCGATATCCTGGAAGCCCTCAGCCGGTCGTCCGGGCGGATGTCGCTCGCCGAGCTCAGCGTGCGGGTCGGGCTCAACCTCAGCACCTGCCACCATCTGGTCGCCACCATCGCCCGGCGCGGCTACATCAGCCAGGACCGCGCGACCCGCCAGTATTCGCTCGGCAACCGCATCTTCGAACTCAGCGACGCGCGCACCCGCCAGATCGACCTGCACGAGCTCGCGATGCCCTTCCTCGACCGGCTCCGCCGCGAGACGGGCGAGGCGATCCAACTCGCGGTGATCGAGGGCGCCGATCTCGTAACGATTGCCAAGGTCAGCTCGCATCATGCCGTGCGGGTGGACAGCGCGCTGAGTACCGCGAATGCCGCGCATGCGACCGCGGTCGGCAAGGCGATCCTCGCCTGGCTGCCGGAGGGCGAGATCGATGCGATCCTGCACGCCAAGGGCCAGGCGTGCTTCACGCCGCACACGATCCCGACCCGCGCGGCGCTGATCGAGGCGCTGCGCCTGGTGCGCCGGCACGGCTACGCCGAGGACCGGGAGGAATTCCAGCCCAATGTCTATGGCGCCGGCGCGGCGATCCGCAGCCACAAGGGCACGGTGGTCGGCGCGCTCGGCGTGTCGTTGCCGATGATGCGCGCCACCGAGGATGCGATGGCCGCGACCCGGCGCGCGGTGATGGACGCCGCGGCCGACCTCAGCCGCGCGCTCGGTTCGCGCGCCACGCCCTGACAGAGCCGGCCGGAGCCGCCGGCGAGACCGAAGATAGCGTTCACAGGGAGTCACAAGACGTGTCAGCCACCAGCCCGATCCGTTCCAACCAGTTCGAGATCCCGCCGACCATGCAGGCCTGGGTGCTCGGCGGCCCCGACGAGCTCAAGATGGTCGAGAAGCCGGTGCCCGAGCCCGGCCGCGCCGAGGTGCTCGTGCGCATCGATGCGGTGGCGATCTGCGCCACCGATATCGAGATCATGAAGCACGGCCTGCCGGCGATGGTCGAAGGCGGCTCGCCGTTCAACAAGAACTTCACCATCGGCCACGAATACATGGGCACCATCGTGAAGCTCGGCCCGTCGGTCGATGAATTCGCGGTCGGCGAGCGGGTCGCGGTCGAGATCCACGCCGGTTGCGGCCGTTGCCCGCGCTGCCGGGAGGGGATGTACACCTCCTGCCTGAACTACGGCTTTCCGTCCAAGGGCCACCGCGCCAACGGCTTCACCACCGACGGCGGCTTCGCCCAGTACGCGATCAACAACGTCAACACGATGGTGCACGTGCCGGACGAGATGTCCGACGCCGAGGCGACCCTGATCGTCACCGCCGGCACCGCGATGTACGGGCTCGACGTGCTCGGCGGGCTGATCGCGAGCGAGGGCGTGGTGGTCACCGGTCCCGGCCCGATCGGGCTGATGGGGGTCGCGGTCGCCAAGGCGCTCGGCGCCGATCCGGTCATTCTCACCGGCACGCGCGACTCGCGCCTGGAGATGGGCCGCCGGCTCGGCGCCGACGCGGTGGTAAACATCCGCAACGAAGACCCGGTGGCCGCTGTGAAGCGCATCACCGGCGGCAAGGGCGTGCAGTACGTGCTGGAATGCTCGGGTGCGACCGAGGCGCTGAACGAGGCGGCGCGCATGGTCACCCGCGGCGGGCGGATCTGCCTCGCGGCGTTCCCGCACGAGCCGGTGTCGGTCGATCTCGCCTATATCGTGCGCAACAACATCTACGTCTTCGGCATCCGCGGCGAGGGGCGCAGCGCCACCCATCGCGCGGCGGCGCTGATGAAGCAGAAGCGCTTCGACGCGAAGATGATCCACACGCACACGTTCCCGCTGGGCGAGGTACCGACCGCGATCAAATACGCGCGCGAGCGGATCGAGGACGCGATCAAGGTCGTCGTGAGCATGCGCTGACCGGCACGACCGCCGATCCGGGCCGGCGGTTGGCCCGGCCCGGATCGGCGGAACAGAACAATATAAAAACGATTCCAGGGAAGGAGCAACGGGATGGCAACGACCAGGAGTCCGGATCGCGCCGGCGTGGGCGATGCGATACCGCCGCATCGGCGCTACGTGACCTTCGTCGCCGCGTTCTTCGCCATGTTCGTGATCAGCCCGTTCGAATACGCCTGGAGTTCCATCTCCGGGCATATCGGCCAGGTCTATGGCTGGTCGCATCCGCAGATCGCGCTGCTGTTCACCCTGTTCATCATCTGCCAGTCGGTCGGCATGCTGCCCGGCGGCCTGCTGCGCGACCGGTTCGGGCCGCGCTGGACCACGGCGGTAAGCGGCCTGCTGGCGGGGATGGGCATCTTCGCGCTGTCGCTTGGGCCGTCCTATCCGCTGGTCGTCACCCTGTGGTGCATCGGCAGCTTCTTCACCGGTTTCATCTACAACAACGCCGTGACGACCGGCAACAAATGGTTCGCCGACCGGCGCGGGCTGATGACGGGGCTGATCGCGGGCGCTTTCTCCTGGGGCTCGCTGCCGTTCATCTTCCCGATCCGCGCGATCCCGCACACCGCGCCGAGTGCGGTGTTCTTCCATGTCATCTACGCGATGGCCGCGATCATCGGCGGCGTGTCGGTGCTGGCCGCGCTGTTCATGCAGGACCCGCCGCGCGGCTGGACACCCCCGGGCTGGGAGGCGAAGACGGGCGCGCGCGCCCGGCCGCCGCAGCCGGACTACAGCGTCAGTGAGGCGCTGGGCACCTGGCAGATGTGGGTGCTGATCGCCTCCTTCATCCTGATCTCGAGCGCGGGGCTCGCGGGCATGAGCAAGATGGTGGCCTACTCGAACAGCTTCCGCTTCACCGCAACGGCCGCGACCGCCGCCGCCGGCGGGATCGCGATCGCCAACGGCTTCGGCAAGCTCATTCTCGGCAGCCTGTCCGACCGCTTCGGGCCGGAGAACATGATGGTGCTGAGCTACACCGCCTGCGGGCTGCTGCTGTTCGTGACCGTTTACGCCGGGCTCGCGCACAGCGACCTGCTGTTCGTCGCCGCCGCGATCGGGGCGATCTTCTTCTGGGCGTCGCTGTTTTCCTTGTTCCCGATCACCATCGGCCACTACTACGGCCACGGCGCGGCGGGCGGGAACTACGGGGTGCTGTATGCGATCGCGAAGGGCACCGGCGGGCTGTACGGCGGCATCCTGTCCACCCTGCTCATCGTCCGGCACGGGTTCCCGTTCGCGATCAGCGTCGCCGGCGTGATGGCGATCGCGGCCGGGCTGATCATCGTGCCGCTGCGGTTCCGCCCGCCGGTGCGCGCGGCGGTGCGGACCGGCCGCGCGGATGCGATCGCCGGGGAGTAGGTGCGCCGGCGGCTTGCTCTCGCCGCGCCGGCGGTCGACAAGCCGGAGCCCGCCCGGCGGCGGCAGGGGAATGAGCGACCGATGCCAGGCAGCACCGCCGACCTGACCGTTGCGGACCAGACCCGACCGGGGCACGCTGCGCCGGTCCCGCTCGGCATCCTCGCCGGCGGTGGGGACCTGCCGGGGCAGGTGGCCGCCGCCGCCGTCGCCGCGGGTCGGCGGGTGTTCCTGGTCGGCCTCGCCGGCCATGCCGACCCCGACGTGCTCGCCCCCTGGCCGCATACCGTTCTGCGAATCGGCGCCGCCGGGGCGATCCTGGCGGCGCTGCACGCCGAGGGCTGCCGCGACCTCGTGCTGATCGGGCGGGTGCGCCGGCCCAACCTGCTGGCCTTGCGCCCCGACGCCGGGGGCGCGCGCATCCTCGCCCGGCTCGGCCGCGCCGCCGTCGCCGGCGACGACGGGCTGCTCGCGGCGGTGATCCGGGTGCTGGGCGAAGAAGGGTTCCGGGTCGTCGGCGCGCAGGAGGTGCTGACCGCAGCGCTGGCGCCGGCCGGGTTGCTCACGATCGCCGCCCCGGACGCGGCGGCGCGCGCCGACATCGCCCGCGGCATCGCGGTCGCCCGCGCGCTGGGTGCGGCCGACGTGGGGCAGGGCTGCGTCGTGCAGCAGGGCCTGGTGCTGGCGGTGGAGGCGATCGAGGGCACCGACGCGATGCTCGCCCGCGCCGCCGGCCTGGTCCGCCCGGGTCCCGGCGGGGTGTTGGTGAAACTCGTCAAGCCCGGCCAGGACCGCCGCGCCGACCTGCCGACGATCGGGCCCGCGACGGTGCGCGCCGCCGCCGCCGCCGGGCTGCGCGGCATCGCCTTCGAGGCCGGGGGCACGTTGCTGGCCGAACGCGACATCATCGGGGGGGTGGCAGACGCGGCGGGGGTTTTCCTGCTAGGTCTCGACCCCACCTCATTTGCCATCAAGGGAGAAACCGCATGAGCCGCTTTCTGCACACCATGCTGCGCGTCGGCGATCTGCAGCGCAGCATCGATTTCTACACCAAGCTGCTGGGGATGACGGAGCTGCGCCGGCGCGACGTGCCGGACGGCAAATACACGCTCGCCTTCGTCGGCTACGGCGACGAGGACAGCAGCTCGGTGATCGAGCTGACGTACAACTACGGCACCGACCATTACGAGCAGGGCACCGCGTTCGGCCATCTCGCGATCGGCGTGCCGGACGTGAAGGCGACCTGCGACGGCCTGCGCGCCGCCGGGGCGAAGATCAGCCGCGAGCCGGGGCCGGTGAAGTTCGGCACCACGATTATCGCCTTCGTGGAAGATCCGGACGGCTACAAGATCGAACTGGTGCAGCGGGGGTAGCCCATGGCGGCGGCGCGCTGTCCGGTCTGCGGGCGTCCGGTCGCGCCCGCCGCGCGCCCGTTCTGTTCGCGCCGCTGCGCGGAGGTCGACCTCGGCCGGTGGCTGACCGGGCAATACGTGCTGCCCGGCAGCCCGGTCGGGGAAGCCGACGACCCCGCGCCGGACGGGGCCGAGGTGCCGGACGGGACGGTGCCGTTTCCCGCCGGGCGGCGGCTTGATCGTGGCTCCGGCATGGGCTAATCCGGCGCGGCGCCCAGGTAGCTCAGTTGGTAGAGCATGCGACTGAAAATCGCAGTGTCGGTGGTTCGATTCCGCCCCTGGGCACCATTTCCCTGTTCTCCGTTGTTTCCTTTCACCGCTATGGCCCTCTTATGCCACTGATAAATCGCCATAATGTGGGGGATTTAGCGCGCGGTGGCGTAGCCGCGGATACCATGGCGTGCCCCCGGTATCGACCTTCGTCTGCTGGTATCCATGTTGGTATCCGACCCCCCTGTTGGTATCGTGCCTCCCAGGAGGACAAGCCGATGCCTTTGACGGACGCGAAGTGCCGGTCAGCACAACCCGGACCTAGGCTCCAGAAACTGACCGACGGTGGCGGGCTCCAGCTATGGCTGCAGCCGACCGGCGGCCGATTGTGGCGGTTCGCCTATCGGTTCGACGGGAAGCAAAAGCTGCTCGCGCTCGGGGTCTACCCCACGATTCCGTTGGCGCGTGCCCGTCAGGCGCGAGAGGACGCGAAGCGCATACTGGCGGATGGCCTGGATCCGGCGCTCGAAAAAAAGCGACAGGCTCAGGCTCGGGCGGACGCCCCGACGTTCCGCCACATCGCCGCTGAGTATGTCGCGAAGCTCCGGCGGGAGAAGCGGTCAGAGGCGACCATGGCAAAGGTCGAGTGGCTCCTTGGCTTCGCCAACGCGGCGTTTGGAGACGAACCAATCCGTCAGATCGCGGCGCCGGCTATCCTGAAAGTCCTGCAGTCTCTCGAAGCTCGCGAGAGATTCGAGTCGGCTCGGCGGCTTCGGTCAACGATCGGCAGCGTATTCAGATACGCGATCGCCACCGCCCGTGCCGAAATCGACCCGACCTACGCCCTCCGGGGCGCTTTGACGCAAGTCAAGGCAACGCCGCGTGCGGCGATCACGGACGCCAGGAAATTTGGCGCCCTGCTGCGCGCCATCGACGCATTCGATGGGCAGCCAGGCACGCGGATCGCATTGCAATTGCTCGCGCTCTTGTTTCCCCGACCCGGCGAATTGCGCTTGGCTGAATGGACCGAGTTCGACTTGGAAAGAGCGGTGTGGTCGATCCCCGCGTCCCGAATGAAGATGCGGCGGCCGCACCAGATGCCGTTATCTCGCCAGGTCGTGGAATTGCTCGGCGCGCTTCGTTCGATCTCGAGAGGCAATTTCCTGTTCGCTGGCGTTCGTTCGCCGTCGCGCCCGATCTCCGATGGCACCCTGAACGCCGCGCTCAGGCGGCTGGGATATGCCAAGGACGAGGCGACCAGCCACGGCTTTCGCGCGACGGCATCGAGCCTCCTGAATGAATCCGGCAAGTGGCATCCAGACGCCATCGAGCGCCAGCTTGCCCATATCGAAGGCAACAGCGTCCGCGCGGCCTATGCCCGTGGCGAGCATTGGGACGAACGCGTGTCGATGATGCAGTGGTGGGCTGACTACCTTGAT
>JABBNW010000184.1 GCA_019352115.1 Pseudomonadota bacterium | reverse complement strand
AGCGGACGAAAAGCGAGGGGTTCGGGTTCGGGGCGGACGAGTTCGCGCCTTGGGTGATCGGGGCGACGATGTGAGGGGGGCGTGGAAGCCGCGCTCGACCGGCCCTGGATTCGTTTCGCCTACTCCGAAATAAAATCATCGGACTTCAGCGGCGCAACCTCCTTGTTGCGGCCGAGGCCAGGATCGAACTCGATGCGCGTGAATCGGTCGCGCGCACTGTCATAGGTCAGAATCAGTGCCCGGCCGTATTCCCTGTGCTGCGTGCGACTCTTGGCCTCGGCAGGCAGGTCGTCGATGCGCTCCTTCGTGTCCGCAAGAGCGATGTGGTCGCGGGTTTTGCGCCCATCCACGCAAATGACGAAGTCGGGATAGAACCCGCTGCCGTCCTCCGGCAGGACGATCCGAACGCCCCAATCATCAGCTGCGTTCGGGCGAGAAGGATTTCGGAGCCACCAGATCACGCGGCCTTCCTGACGATCGAGCCAGCGGGCGAACGCTTGCTCCCAGGTGTTCAGGTCGGCGGGGATGCGGCCATAGAGATTTAGCGAAGATTCCAGCAGCGGAACCGCGCTGTCCCAGGTTCGGGGCAGGTCGGCCGCATCCACGACTTCGGTGTGCGCCGCCATCGCCCTGCGCAGTGCCGCCCGGCACAGGCCGGGCGCGCGCACGAGGATCAGGTTGAGGCCGCGCCCGAGCTTGCGGAGGTCGGGAACGTCCTCTCCCGCCGCAGCGATCGCCGCCCCCAAGCGGTCGCGCAAGCGATGCGCGAGTACGCCGGGATCGATGTAGTCGCTGACTCGTAACGACCGTAGTGCGTTTTCGCGCGCGAACAGGTCGGAGATGGTGGCTTGTTCCTCGGTTCGCCGCTGCTTCGCGGCGTCGAACAGGTCGGTCTCCCGACGTTCCACTTCGACCCGCTGCTGGCGCACCCAGCCGAGATGCTCGGGGGTGAACGTGACGCTCCGCACCAGCGCGTCGACCAGGATACCGGTATCGCGCGGCATCTTTTCGGTGCGTAGCCGCGTTGGCACCGGCAGGCCCGGACGCATCTCGTAGCGAAAGGCGGGAAGCGGCGCCGGGCGGAACCCTGCCGGCCGTACCGGCCTGTGATCGTCCGGCAGCGGCGGGGGAGCCTGCGCCTCGGCCAGGCTCCCGAACAGGGTAGTCGGCGGCAATGCCAGGGGCGCAGGCGGCCCAGGGTCACGCTGGGGCCCGACAGGCATAGCCGGCAACTCGGGCGCCTCAAGCGCGAGGACGCGCTGGCCCGACCCGTCGTCCACGGAGATCGCGCCGGTCGCGTCCACCGCCGCCTGATAGACGACGACATTATCGGTCGCGACGTCGATCGCGTCGCGGATCGCACGGATGCGGTCGGCGGCGCCTTGCAGACCTTCCTGCCCCTCGGCATCGCCGAGGAAGACGTAGCCGGTGTCCAGTTCCTCCGGCAGGTCGATCCGATTTTGCAACAACGGATGCACCCGCATGATCCGGCCGATCACCTGCAAGCCGAAGCCGGGGTCCTGAACCGGGCGGAGCGCGCACAGGGTGCTGGCGCGCGGCGCGTCGAACCCCGTGGCGACAGCCATCTTGAATACCAGCACCTCCACCTGCGGATCGCGGGCCAGGGCCTGCACATCGGGGTCGGGTTCGTCGGCGGTATGCACGCCGACCGCGCTGGCGGCGAAGCCGAGGTGCTCGGTCAACAGCTTGACCACGCGCGGCGGGGTCCATGCGGTGCTCGCCGCCTGCACCAACAGCAGCGGGACCAGCGGCACGCCCGTTTTCGCCAGGGCGGCCTTGAGTGCGCGATGCTGCTCGACCGCCTTGCGCAAGGCGACCTCGTTGAGATCGAGCAGCCCCCGGTTCACCCCGTGCGCGACGAAGGTCACGGCCCGCACCGCACGCTTGTTGAGACGCGCAGCAACCACCCGCTCGCGCGAAACCGAAACACGCTGGAACCGGCTGATGTCGAGCGCGCGGCGGACCAGCTCGACATCCGCGTCGTCCGGCGTGGCGCTCGCCAGCATGAGCATGTCCGGGGCCAGGGTCTCGGCGAAGAAGCGGAACGCCTCGGTACCCGGTCGGAATGTGTGATGCGCCTCATCGACGACCGCGCCCAGCAGCAGGCCGGCGCCGCGCAACTGGGCCACCATTGTATCGAGCCCTGGGGCCATATCGTCGTCGGTGCGCATGCGGCGGGATTGGGCGTTGCGCGCCGCGACGGCCGCCCAGGTCGCCACGAACACGTCGCCCGGCCTGGTGCCGGCGGCGAACCGATCGACGCGCGGGTCGCGCACGCGCAAGCCAGGTGCTGCCTGCCGTAGGCTGGTGATAGTCTGCTCGATCACGCCCCGGAACGGGGCGAACCAGAGCCATGCGACGGGCGCGCTCTCGCTGATTGCCTCCGCGGTCGCGGCCAGCATCACGGTCTTGCCCGAGGCCGTCGGCGCCTGCAGGAGCGCGCAGCCGATGCGGCGCATGATCTCGCGCCTTCGGTCCGGCGCGGCGCGGATTTTCTCCGCGGTGTCGATCAGCGCGGCGGACAGGCGGGCAACCGCCTCCTGTTGGAATGCGCGCAGCACGAGCGGCGGGGCGGAACGACGGGACATGCGCTACAGCCCGGTCACGGCACGGACGAACTCCTGGACCAGGCGATCGGGCAGGCGGTCCACCGTCAGGCCGGGGCGGCTGATCGCATCGCGCAGCAGGCCGGGCACCGGCGTGAAGGCGAGCACCGCACCTTCGATACTGCCGAGGATCGCCAGCACCTCGGCGCTCATTTGCGGTACATAGGCAAGCGTCTCCCGCTCCGGGTCGGCGGGGTCGGCGGCGAGCTGAACCGGGGCCAGGGGATCGAACGACCGCAGCGGGAAGCCCTGGCGGAGTTGCAGCAAGGTCCAGAGCGCCGGGGGATCGAGGTCGTACACCACGTCCTCCTGCGCGATCCGCCGGCTGCGGAGATACGCGAAATCGCCGCCGAGGCCTTGGGTGTCGGCGTAACCGTCGATCGCGCGGCGGATGCGTTCGGCGCAGACGTCGCGGCACAGGTTCTTGTCGGGGTCCGCCTCGGTCGCCTCGGCGTTGGAGACCATGACGAAGCGGCGGTTGCCGTCGTCCTCGGCGTTCTGCGCCAGCACCGCATGTGCCGTGGTGCCGGACCCGGCGAAGAAATCGAGCACGATGTCGTCCTCGCCACTGCACGCGCGGACCAGCGCGCGCATCAGCGACAGCGGCTTGGGGAAGGAGAACACCTGCTGTCCGAACATGTGTTCGAGCAAGGTGGTGGCCGCGCCCTGGCGTTCGCTGCGCAGCGTCTCGGTCTCCTCGCCGGTGGCGTCTTCCGAAAGCCCGGCGATCCAACTGCCGACCGGGCGCATGCCGGCCTCGAGTTCTTCGGTCCAGCGGACGATCCGGCTCAGCCTGCCACGCGCGATCGGTTTGCCGATCCAGAAATCGAGGTCCGGTAGATCGGCGCGCAGCAGCGGGCGGTTGCGGCCATCGCGGGGAACGTCGCCGCGGGCAATCGCGGCGTTCAGGTCGGCGCGATCGGCGAAGAAAAAGGGCGGAGCGGTCTCGGGCGGAAAGAGTATCTCGCCAGCGCGGATCAGCGCCTCCATCGAGGTTTCCAGGCGGGCGCGGCCCCTGGGCGGCTGCGTTTCGCTCCAGAATCGCCAGACCTGATTCGGGGCGCACGGATACCAGAGGCCGGTCGCGGGATTCTGGATCGGGTAGTAGGTCCCCGCCCGGGTCTTGAACGTCTCCGGCTTGGTGATCGGATCGAGCCGCACCGGCACGTCGCCGAAGCCCGGCCGCAACCGGAACTTTCCGGCTCCGGTCTGCACGCCCCGGAACGCGAAACCGGGACCGGCATAGACCAGGATATGCTCGTGCACGCCGCTCCAGTTGCGGCGCTTGTCGCTGTTGTTGGTGTCCTTCGTGCGCCAGACGAAGCTGCCGATCCGCATGCCCGGGAACACCCGTTCCATCAGCAGATCCAGCCGGGCGCGGTTCTCGTCGTTGATGCAAACCAGGATCGCGCCGTCGTCGGCCAGCAGATCGCGCGCCAGCACCAGCCGGCGATAGAGAAACTCCAGCCACAGCGAGTGGCGGAACCGGTCGTCCTTGCCGATGTAGCGGTCGTTGTAGGCGAAATCCTGGCTGCCGGTGTTGTACGGCGGGTCGATGAGGATGCAGCCGATCCGACCTGCATAAGCCAACCGCAGCGCCCGCAGCGCGTCCCAATTGTCGCCCTCGATCACCAGGTTGCGCCAGCCCCGGCCATCCTGGGGCGCGGTCGAGAGCGCCGGGTCCAGGTCGAGCACCACGAAATCGTCGTTGAACGCCCGGTCCGGCTCGATTCCCTCGCGCTCCCACACCAGCCCATAGAGCTGGCGGGTGTCGCGACGTTCGAGTAGGCGGATCAGGTCATCGCGGGACAGGTCGTCGTAGCGGCCGGGCATGGGGCGACCATAGAGGGGCGGGACGCCGAGGCAAATCGCTCCCCGGGATTCTGCATTCGGTTGGTGTGCGGATCGCGGCTGTCTCGCCCACGAGGGCGCGTCCGATCGACTATGGCGTTCAATTTGCCGCCTCGCCCTCCAACCTCCGTCGGATCCGCGCAACCGCCGCCTTCAGCGGTCCCAGGTCCTTCTTGCACGTCTCCCACAACACGGTCGGGTGGCTCCTGTGGTAGTCGTGGCGCAGCATGTTGCCGATGCCGGCAATCGCCGCCCAGGGGATACCCCGTTCCACGTCCTTCATCTCCTCCGGCAACCGCCGGCTCGCTTCGGAGATGATTTCCAGGTTCCGTTCCGCAAGCTGCCGGGTGCGACGGTCGGCGCGGAAGCTGTCGAAATCATGCCCGGCGATGTCCGCCTCGATGTTCGCGATCGCGTCCAGGATGTGGTCGGCATAGAAACGCGCCGCCCGCGCCATCAGAACACGCGCTCGGCTTCGGCGAGCACGCTATCCCGGATCGCCGGCTCGATCCCGTCCCGCGTCACCACGTCGACCTCGCGGCCAAGCTGCTCGGCCAGGAAATTCTTCACCGACACCAGATCGACCAGGCTGAACCTCGCCCGCGGATCGATATCGACCAGCACGTCGATATCGCTGTCGGGCCGCGCATCGCCACGCACCACCGACCCGAACAGGGCCAGCGACGCCACGCCCCGCGCACGCAAGGGCTGTTCCAGCGCGCCCAGCGCCACGCGCACCGCGTCCCGATCGGGCGGCCCGGCGGCGACCGCCGCACCCTCCCGCGCGACCAGCAGCCGCAGCGCCTCGCGAACCACCTCGCTGGCGTTGTTGTAAAGCCCGGAGGCGACCTTGCGCCGGATGAAGGCGTCCAGCTTGGGGGTGAGAGAAACATTCATGGGTCCGCGCCTCGCCGTCGGTCAGACTGGACGGATAGCCAAGAATGTCAATCCTTGTTATAGCTCCGTCAGCCCCAAGTAGGAATGCCCCCTTCCGTCGGCTGGCAGAGCCGGGAAGGTCCGACCCGGTCGGCCACGCCCCCAGAAACCCGCTGGCCCCGATCCCGCCGGCCTACCCCCGCTCGGCCCGCAGCTTCGCCCAGAACGCCATCCGCTTGCCGATCTCGCGCTCGAACCCGCGATCGCGCGGATGGTAGAACGCCGGCCGCTCCATCCCGTCCGGGAAATAGTTCTGGCCGGAGAACGCCTCCTCCGCGTCATGGTCGTAGGCGTAGCCGGCGCCGTAGCCCAGGTCCTGCATCAGCTTCGTCGGCGCGTTCAGGATATGCGCCGGCGGCATCAGGCTGCCCGTCGCCTTCGCCGCCCGCCGCGCCTGCCCGAACGCCGCATACACCGCGTTCGATTTCGGTGCGGTGCCGAGATAGACGACCGCCTGCGCCAGCGCCAGCTCGCCCTCCGGACTGCCCAGCCGCTCGTACGTCTCCCACGCCGCCAGGGTCTGCGCGAGCGCGGCAGGGTCGGCCATGCCGATGTCCTCGGCGGCGAACCGGGTCAGGCGGCGGGCGATGTAGCGCGGGTCCTCCCCGCCGGCCAGCATGCGCGCGAACCAGTACAACGCCGCATCGGGGTCCGAACCGCGCAGCGATTTGTGCAGCGCGGAGATCAGGTTGTAGTGCTCCTCCCGGTCCTTGTCGTACAGCGCGGCGCGGCGCGCCAGCAGATCGGCGAGCGCGGCGGGATCGAGCGGAGGCGTCTCCGCCGGCAAGGCCGCGATCTGCTCGACCATGTTCAGCAGATACCGCCCGTCGCCGTCCGCCATGGCGCGCAGGCTCGCCCGGCCGTCGGGATCGAGCACCAGGGGGCAGCCCAGTTCCGCCTCGGCCCGTTCCAGCAGCAACTCCAGCGCCGCGTCGTCCAGCCGGCGCAGCACCAGCACCTGGCAGCGCGACAGCAGCGCGCCGTTCAGCGCGAAGGACGGGTTCTCCGTGGTGGCGCCGATCAGGGTGACGGTCCCGTCCTCCACCACCGGCAGGAAGCCGTCCTGCTGGGCGCGGTTGAAGCGGTGGATCTCGTCGACGAACAGCAACGTGCCCTGGCCGGTGCGCCTGCGCCGCCCCGCCTCCTCGAACGCGCGTTTCAGATCCGCAACGCCGGAAAACACCGCCGAAAGCTGCACGAAGGCGAGGCCGGCGCGCGCCGCCAGCAGCCGCGCGATCGTCGTCTTGCCGGTGCCCGGCGGCCCCCACAGGATCAACGACGCCAGCGAGCCGCGCGCCAGCATGCGGGTCAGACTGCCCTCCGGCCCGACCAGATGGTCCTGGCCCACCACCTGGTCGAGCGTGCGCGGCCGCAGCCGATCCGCCATCGGTCGGGCCGACCCGGACGGCCCGGCCGCGGCCTCGGGCGGCGAGCCGAAAAGGTCGTCCGGCACAGCCCCGCCGCTAGGCACGGGCGGCGGGCCCGGCCGGGTGCGCGCGGGACCGCACCCGGCATGAGGCGACCGGACAGACGGCGATCGGGGCTACGGCACGAAGCGGGAGCATGACGGAGCAAAGCTGTTCGCCCGCGCGCCCCGATGCAATAGGCGCGACGGCGTTGCCGCCGACCCTGCGGGGACGATATACCCGCCTCCGCTAGTGTCCTGCCCCTGAAATGCCTTCCCATTTCAGGGACCAGCAGGCCACTGAAAACAAACAGCTGGTGTCCCGACGCATGATGACGCCATTTGCGCGTCGGGACACCAGGTCTGGCCGTTGCGCCGACAGGGTCAGGGGGCGCCCGCCGCACGGCCTCGCTTGCGCAGACTGCCCGCCACGAAAGGCTCCTCCACGCATGGATCTCAAGGACCACATCCGCGGCATTCCGGATTTTCCGAAGCCCGGCATCCTGTTCTACGACATCTCGACCCTGCTGCGGGACGCCGATGCCTGGCAGGTGGCGATGGGGCGCATGGCGCGCGCGGTGCGCGCGTACCAGCCCGACCTGCTGGCGGGGATCGAAAGCCGAGGGTTCCTGATCGCGGCGCCGCTGGCGCTGAAGCTCGGGTGCGGCTTCGTCATGTTGCGCAAGCGCGGCAAGCTGCCGGGGGCGACGCGCGGGCTCGACTATGCGCTGGAATACGGCACCGACCGGATCGAGTTGCAGGCCGATGCGGTGGCGCCGGGGCAGCGGGTGGTGGTGGTCGACGATCTGCTTGCGACCGGCGGCACGATGGAGGCGGGGATTGCGCTGCTGCGCTCGGTGGGCGCGGTGGTGCCGGCGGCGGCGGCGCTGATCGAGCTCACGTTCCTGAACGGGCGCGGCCGGCTCGATGTGCCGTTCGAGGCGCTGGTCGCTTACGACAGCTGAGGCGGCGCGCAACGACCGACTCCGGTCGAGGTTTCCGCCGATCGCCGATCCCGGCGCGGCGCCGCCCGCCGCGACATCAGGCCCGCGGCGACGGACGCGCCGAGCCAGCCCGGCGGCTCGAACCGCAAGGCGAAATACACCAGCACGCCGACGCCCATCGCGACCGGCACCCAGAGCACCAGACGGTCCCGCGCCACACGGCGTCTCCGTTGCGGCCCGGTGGAGGCAGACGCCGGGCCCATCAGCGCATAGCCGCCATGGGTTTAGGTCCGGTGAACGCGGAGGCACGCCCCCTCACTGCCGGCCCTATGCCCCCGCAAGGACGAGGGTCGGCTTTCGGGGAGCGTGCCGATGCCGGGCCGCAAGCGATTTCAACCGCGGATGGGCGCGGATGCACGCGGATGGACCGAGCGGAACGGTAAGCCGGAAGCCCGCTCCGTTCTGCGAGGTTGACCGGAATCGGGGAAGCGGCACGCGGCATCTGCGTACATCAGCGGTTGAGATCTCTTGCGTCCCGGCATCGGGGCGCACGCCAAGAGTCGGACCTGGCGCCCCGCCCCGACGCCGTCGGCAGCCAACATATTGTAAGGTAAGAACAAAAGTTTTTTCAACACGGAGGAAGAACGGAGGGCCACGGAGGGCACAGGAGTCGCAGCGGTTGGTCATCGCCCGGGGCCCGACCGAGAGTGGCGTTGTGGAGCCGCGAGCGACCCAACCGTTGCGACTCCTGTGGCCCTCCGTGGCCCTCCGCCCTTCCTCCGTGTTGGAGTCCTTGCGATACCGCAAGCAGAACGATCCGTGCGAAGGATGCCGCCGGGCCAGGCCAACCGCGGTCATCGTGCCCGGTCGGACATGCGGACCGTCGCGCCAAGGATACCGCGAGAGCCATCGCCGTCCCGGCAAGCCCGCGACAGAATGGAAATCCCCGCCGGATCGCCAAACCGCGGCGTGGAGCCCTGCTGCCGCGCCGCCAGAAATGCGGAAAGTCGCGATCAGGCGACGCGCTGCAGCAAGCGACGCCGGTCGGGGTCTCCGCCCATCACCCATTCCGCCATGGCGCCCCCGCCGCGACATCAGGCCCCCAGCGCGAAACAGCTTGACACGGCGGCGGATTTATGTTCTATATATGTCCATGGCCCGTGCAGCCTTTGTCCCTCCCGACACCATGGCCTGGAAGCTCGCCGAGCGCTTTGCGCTGTTGATCGGCAGGCTCCGGCTGGCGGTAGGCGCGGCGATGGATGACAACGGGCCGCTGAGGTCCGTCGGGGCCCGGATCTGGAACCGCGTGACGGACGCCGTCGAGCGCTTCTGCGTC
>JABBNW010000183.1 GCA_019352115.1 Pseudomonadota bacterium | reverse complement strand
TGCCGCTGCGGAGGGCATCCCGGACTTCTCCGGCGGCACCCGGCTCGGCGAGGTACTGCGGGCCTTCACCGACAGGTGGGGCCAGCGCGGGATGGCGCGCGGCGCAGTGGTGGTGATCTTCTCCGACGGCTGGGAGCGCGGCTCCACCGAACTGCTGGCCGCCCAGGTGCAGCGACTGGGCCGGTTGGCGCGTCGGCTGGTCTGGGTCAATCCGCACAAGGGGAAGGACGGCTACCTTCCGGTGCAGACTGGAGTGGTGGCAGTGCTGCCCCACGTCGACGCATTCGTGGCCGGGCACTCGCTGGCGACACTCGAGCAGCTGTTGGAGGTCATTCGCGATGCGTGAGGTTATTGCCGATCTTCGGCGTTGGTGGGATGAGGGCGACCGGGTCGGGGTGGGCACCGTCGTCGGAACCTACCGGTCGGCGCCCCGGCCGCCCGGCGCTTCGATGCTGGTGGGGCCCGACGGAACGGCGGTCGGTTCGGTGTCCGGCGGCTGCGTCGAAGGCGCTGTCTACGAGTTGGCGACCACGGTCCGGGACGGCGCGGCGCCGGTGCTGCAGCGGTACGGGGTGAGTGACGACGATGCCTTCGCGGTGGGCCTGACCTGCGGCGGCATCATCGACATCTTCACCGAGGTGATCTCCCGTGAGGCGTTTCCCGAGTTCGGCGAGCTGGCGGCGGCAGTCGAGGCCGACGCCCCCGTCGCGCTGGCGACCGTGATCGAGGGTGCCCCAGGGCAGCCGGGTCGGCACCTGGTGATCTGGCCGGACCGCAGGCTGGGCAGTATGGGCTCGGCCCGGATCGACGACGCTGTGACCGACGATGCCCGGGGCCTGCTGGCTTCCGGCCGCACCGCCATCGTCACCTACGGCCTCGACGGCGAACGCCTGGGCGCAGGGCTGCGGATCTTCGTCGCGAGCTTTGCGCCGGCTCCGCGGATGCTGGTGTTCGGCGCGATCGACTTCGCCGCGGCGGTGGCGGCTTCGGCTTGGGCGGTGGCGGGGGTTTGGGTTTCGGCGGCGGTGGCTTGGGTGCCGGCGGCTTCGGCTTGGGCTTCGGCGCCAGCATCGCGATGCGTACCCGTTCCGGATGCGGCGCAACCACCACCCCCTTGGTGGACGCGAAGCGGACGACGGCGGCGATCAGCAGCACCTCGACCACGGCCGCGGCGATCAACGGTCGCAGCAGGGAGGACCGACGGGCCAGCGGGTCCGCAAGGCGCGGCGGCGGCGCGCGATCCGGCGCGCGGGGCAGAGTGCGACGGGACACCGGCTTCAGGGCTTCGTCGGGGCCGGCGTCGGCACGGCGGCAGCCGAAGCCGAAGCCGGGGGCGTGGGCGCGGCGGGGGCCGGCGCGGCGGAACCGGGCGCGGCGGGGGCAGGTGTGGTGGCCGCTGGGGGGGCACCGGCGGGCGGGGCGGATGCGGCCGGCACCGATTGCGCCGCGACGCCAATATCGCTCACGCCGGCGGCGCGCGCGGCATCCATCACCGTCACGAAATGCTGGAACGCCACATGGCGGTCGGCCGCGATGGTCACCTCGGTCTTGGCCGGATTGCCATCGCCGGCGAACAATGCGGTGAGCGCCGCCGGGGTCAGGGTGGCGCCCTTCACCCGGATCGTTCCGTCGGCAAGCAGATTGACCGTCACTTTCGGATGCGGCAGGTGGTGCGCCTGGTTCGAGCGCGGAAGTTGCAGGCTGATCCCGGCATCGGGGATCATCTGCAGGGTGACGATGATGAAGAACACAAGCAGGAACAGCATCACGTCGATCATCGGGATGATCTCGACGCGCCCCTTGCGGTACTCGAAGTAGCGGAGCCGCATCGTGCTATTCCCCGGCGACGGCGTGCAGGGCCGCCGCCGCCGCCGGCACCGTCGCCAGGCGGTTCATCACCATGGTCTTCACCGTCTCGAGCTGCAGCAGCACGAGCCGGACCCGGTTCTGCAGCGCGTTGAAGGCCGCCAGTCCCAGCATGGCAATGAAAATTCCCGTGGCGGTGGCAAGCAGCGCATCGGCCACCCCCGCGGTCACCTCGGTCGGCGCGTGGCCCGGTTTCGCCAGCACCGAGAAGGCGTGGAACATGCCGATGATGGTGCCGAACAGGCCGAGCAGCGGAGCGAGGGTCACGATCGTATCGAGGATCCAGAGCCCGCGATCGATGTGCGGAGCGAGCAGCATGATCGATTCGTCGAGCCGGCCCGACAGCGCCTCGGTCGTCGCGCCGAAGTGATCGCGTGCGGCGGCGAGCAGCGCCGCTTCGGGCAGCGCGCCGGCCTGCCGTTCCAGCAGGTCGAGTTCCGCCTGGCCGAGGCGCTCGTGTCCGGCCACGTCGCGCACCACCCGCTCGCCGCGCAGAATGGTGCGGCGGAGGAACCAGAACCGGTCGATAGTGACCGCCAGCGCGATCAGCAGAAGCACCGCGAGGACATAGAGCACGCCATCTGAATAGTTGGCGAGATGCATGATGTAGGCGAGGGTCACCGCGCTGGTCTCCGTCGGTCGGTTGATCCGCCGCGCCTACACGACGCGGCGGGGTCGGTGTGTGAAGGATTGATGGCAGCGCCGGATCAGAAGTCCGCGGAGAGGGTGATGAAGAACTGGCGCGGCGCCCCGGGGTCGGCCAGCACCGCGCCGGCGCTGTTGCCGCCGAAATAGCCGCCGCTGGTGATGTACTCGATCGGATTGTATCGGGTCCCGAGAAGGTTGGCGATGCCGGCCGACACTTTCAGCGCCTTGACCGACGATCCGTAGCCCAGATGCACCGGCACCTTCACGTCGACGCCGATGTTCACGACGTTGTAGCCCGGCATGGACTGCCGCGTGGGCGCGCCGGAAAGGTTGCTGAACAGATACTGCGACCCGGTGTACTGGTCGAGAATCCGCGGCGAGATCAGGACGCCGCGATAGAACGCCCGGTAGAACACCCCGGCGGTAAAGATCACCTTCGGGCTGTACGACACCGGGAAGTTGCTGAGCGTGGTGCCGCCGCCCTGCGGCGTATAGGAATTGTAGTACGAGTTGTTCAGCGCGATGTTGCCGAGCAGATGCCAGTGGTAGGTGGGATCGTCGGTGATCGTAATGTTCGACCCGAGCAGGGTCGCATCGGCCGAGGCGAACTTCGTCAGCGCGTAGTTCGTGAGGTAGGTCGCGATCGTCTCGTGCGTCAGCTGGTCGTGATAGAAATTCACGTTCAGGCCGAAATTGCGCAGGAAGGCCCATTTATGCACCAGAAAGCGGACGCCCGCCTCGTAGTCCACCGACTTGATCGGGTGCAGGGTGGAGTAGTCGACCGCGCCCGGGTTGCTGATGTTGGCGCCGAAGGCGTTGTCGGTCGGGTTCTGGTAGGACACCGCATAGGAGCCGTAGACCGTCGCCCATGGCGTGAGCGCGTAGCTGGCGCCGACCGAGGGTTCGAGCTCGGTGAAGGTGTGCGAACTGTCCGATGACAGGGTGGTGTCCTGCACGCCGGCGGCCGGGTTCGGATCGGCGCTGAGCCCGGTATTGTTGAACTGGGTCTGGTACTCCACCTCGTTCAGGCCCGGAGTGATCTTGAGCGCCGGGATCGGGCTGATGGTGTCCTGGATGAACGCCGACAGGTAGGTGTTGTTCAGGGTGAAGTTGTCGAACTGCGACGGCGCCGTCACCGGGAAGCCGAGCTGGTCGTTGTAGCCGGCGTAGGGCGCCACATAGCGCTGCAGGATCACCCCGCCGCCCGCTTTCACCAGGTTGTACGGCAGCTGCCACGCGAGATAGGCCCGATCGCCGTACTGGTTCGTGGTCGGGTTGTAGTATTCCGAATTGGCGGTGTTGCCGGGGACGTAGTTGTTGATCCGATAATGGATGCGATGGCCGTAGCGGTACCAGACCTTGTTGTGCAGGACGACGTTGTCGCCCAGGTCCAGGCTCAGCTTGGAATACAGGATGTAGTCCTGCACCGTGAGCTGCTTGAACCAGGTGGATTTGTCGAGCGAGGAGTAGTAGCCCGACGTGGACTGGCTGTACAAGGGCGCGTTGGCATCGAGCCCCTGCGTCGTGATCCCGGCGATCGGCGATAACGGGATGAAATTCGGCCGGTATTCCACCGTCTTGTCCGCATAGCCGCCGAAGCTGATGGTGCCGTCCGCGAAGGTCTTCACCACCTTGCCGAAGAACGCATAGGAATGGGTCGGCGCGTTGAACGAGCCGGTGCGGAAGGTGTCGTTGCGGCTGTAGCCGCCGGCCAGCACGCCGCTCCAGCCGTGATAGAGACCGGTGCGCAGGGTGAAATGGGTGCCGAGCGTGCCGTCGCTGCCGAAGGTGGTGCCGATCGTGCCGCCGAACTTGGTGCTCGGCTGCACGGGGATGAAATCGATGGTGCCGCCGATGCTGTCGAACCAGCGGGTGGCCGGGTTGCCCGGCCCGTAGATCAGGTTCACCCCTGCCAGCATCTGCGGGATCGGGATTTCGTTCGAATCCCATTGCCCGTTGTGGGAAATCAGGTTGTTCATCGGGATGCCGTCGAACAGCGCGGTGAGCCCGTTGCGCTCGGCATCGCCGTTCACCGACGACCAGCCGAGCTTCACGCCGCGCACCGCGATTTCGTAGCGCGCGCTGCCGGAAATGCCGCCGTAGGAGCGCACCGCCACACCGGGATTGACCGAGAGGATCTGCGCCGCTCCCGCCGCCGGCCCGACCGCCTCGATCGCGCGGCGGCCCAGCACCGTCTCGGACTGGGTGGATTTCAGGATCTTCTTCTTCGTGAGCTTGCCGTTGGTGGATCGAAGCGCGGCTGCCGCGGCGGTCGCGGGGGCGGCGGTCGCGCTCACTTCGCCGGCATTCACCGCCTGGGCGTGCACGGCACGCTGCGGTGCAAGGAGTGCTGTCGATGCCAACAGGGCGATAGCTATCGGCCGCTTCTTGCTGCCAACGGAACCAGTTTGCCGGCATGATTGAACATCGCGCTGCCGCATTGCCGGATTCAAATCCATAGCCTTGCTCCCCTTTGTTTACGAGCCGGCTCTTGGTGCGGCCCTGGCGTCTGTGGCGGCCTCATAGGATATCCGGCTGCGGGCGTCGTGTTATCGTTGTGTTGCGGTTACGCATTGAATATGATGATTATCATTATGTGTCGTTAATCTGTTCTCCTATGATATCGTTAAACAGGCGGGTTGTGCCTGCCAGTACGAAGGCCAAAAAAAAGGGAGCGCTTGCGCGCCCCCCTTCCCAGCCAACAGCGGCCTATGGTCGTAGCGGAGCCGCCGAAGCGGCGGCCCCGCCGCGGTTCAGAAGCGCAAGCCGACCGTGCCGTAGATCGTGAACGGCGCGCCCGGATAGGCCAGCGTGTAGCCGCCCGTCGGCGTGCCGAAATACCCGCCGGAGGAGATGTACTCGTAGGCGTTGTACTGCCGGTCGAGGACATTCAACGCGGTGAGTTTCAGATCGAGCCAGCGGGTGCCGAACCCGCCCGGCAGATGCAGCGGCACCGTCGCCTTCACCGCCAGGTTCAAGGTGCCGTAGGCCGGCATGGTCTGGTTGCTCGGCGCCACGGTCACGTTGTTGAAGATATGCTGCGAACCCACGAACTGCACCCAACCACGCGGCTGGATCAGGATGTGGTGCACCAGGATGTCGTAGTAGGTGCCGACATTGGCGGTGGCCGCCGGCACGTACGACACCGGCGAACCGTCGTAGGCGATCCCGCCGGTGATGTAGCTCGTGTATTTCGCCGATTGGACGGACGCGTTGGCGAACACGTGCAACTGATAGACCGGGTTGTCGTCGAGGAACATGTTCACCCCGTTGTAGACCGAGGTGCCGCTGGCCGCGACCGTGTTCCCGTTCGCAAGCGTGGTGTCGATCTCCTGCTTCGCATAGCGCAGGTGGAAATAGGCAGCGCCGAACAGGAAGTGGTTCAGCACGCCCAGGTGACGCACATGCGTCTTGAAGCCGAGCTGGTAGTACTGCACCTGCGCCAGGTGGTAGCTTGTGGGATCGACGCTCTGAAACAGCCCGCCGCCGCCGCCCATCTGCGGCGCCCGCGTCGTCTCCTCATAGCCGCCGTACAGGCTGAGCCAGGGCAGCGGATTGATCGACACGTCGATGGAGGGTTCGACCGCGGTACGGCTCTGGTGGTTGTCGCAGGACGCGCCCTGGTCCTTCGTGTTGCCGGGCGTGGACGCACCGGTCACCGGGCACTGGCTGCTCAGGACCACGCCCGGGGCGAAGGAGAAGTCCTGCGACGCCATATTGGAATAGGCGGTCTGGTAGCCGACGAAGCGGATGCCCGGGGTGATGTGCAGCATCGGGATCGGATGGATGTCGTCCTGGACGAACAGGGCCGCATCATCCTGGTTGAAATAGCCGGAGCGGATCTTGCCGCCGATGTTCACGAGGCCCTTGTCGCCGCCGTCCGCCGGATTGTAGAAATTGTTGCGGCTGTTGTAAACAGCATGGATGTAATAGCCGCCGACATTCACGGTGTTGAACGGCAGCTCCTCGGTCAGCCACAGCTTGTCGCCGATGGTGTTGGTGTGCGGGTTGTTGAACTCGTTCTGCTGCGGCCCGGTGCCGTAGACATCGGTCAGCCGCGAATGCTCCCGGCTGATGTGCATGTACCAGGTCAGGTTATGCAACGTCGTGCTGTCGTCCAGGCGGATGTTCTCCCGCCCGTACAGCAGCCACATCTTGTTGTAGTCCTTCTTGTCGTAGCTCGCGAACGGCAAGGTGCTGTAATAGCCGCTGGTCTGCTGGCTGTACAGCTGCGCGCCGGGCTGGCCGTTCACCGTGATCGCCGGGTTGGCCGTGGTCGGGATCACCTGCGAGCGGTAGCCGCTGCTGCTCGCGGCATAGCCGCCGAATTCGAAGCTACCGGCCTGGAAGGTCTTCACCGTCTTCAGGTAGATCGCGTAATCCTCGGACGGATTGGTGAAGCCGTCGGTGCCGGTGCGAAAGCTGTTGCCGTTGCCCGCGCCGCCGGCCAGAATCGTGGACCAGCCGTGGTAGTCGCCGGTACGCAGGTTGAAATCGATGTTCTTCTGGTCGTAGCTGCCGTAGGTCATTTCGACCCCGCCGCCCGGCTTGGCGGTCGGCTGCAGCGGCGTGAATTCCACCGAGCCGCCGACGTTCGAATACCACCGGTCGACCGAATTGCCCGGCCCATACGTCACGTTGGTGTTCTGGATCATCGACAGCTGCGGCAAGGTGGGCGACTGCCACAGATTGGTGGCCGGATCGACGATCGGCACGCCGTCGAACGTCACCCCGAGGGCGCCGGCCGTCGTCTGCCCGCCGTAGCCGCCCCAGCCCTGGTTCACGCCGTTCAGGTTGATCGTGTATTTGGTCGCGCCGCTGTTGCCGTACCCCACGACCAGCGCACCCGGCGTGTAGGACAGGGCCTGCGCCACACCGCCCACCGGCCCGGCCGCATCCATCTGCGCCCGATCCAGCACGCGCACCGTCTGATTCGAATGGAAAACCTTTTCCTGCGTCGGCTGCGCGGTCGCGCCGCTCACCGGCGCGGCGGCGCCGGTGCCGGTGGCGCTCACCTGGCCCGCGTTGACCGCCTGCTGGGCCATGGCCGGCACGACCGAGCCGAGCACGAGCCCGACCGCGGCGCCCGCGAGAAGGCGCCGTTTCCGGCAGTTCAGTCCTTGCATTTTCGTCTCCCGCTTGCGGTGTGGGCTGCGTTCGAGACGGCGCTTTATCGACGCCACCCGGGGCGGTCCACCGGCTGTGATTTGCGCTGGATCAAATTCATGCCGTGACACGCTGTTACGCACTGTGGGATTCTGCAATGCGAAAGTTTGGCGACGTTGCGATGACACCGGCTGCCCACTGCCGGCCGGCTTGCGTCGGGCGCAGCTTTCCCGCCAGATGAGCGGAACAAGACCGGGAGGAGGCTCGACCCATGCGTACCCAGGTTGGCATCGTCGGGGCCGGGCCTGCCGGGCTGCTGCTCGCCCATCTGCTGCATCGCGCCGGCATCGACTCGGTCGTGCTGGAAGCCCGTTCCCGCGACTACGTGGAAAACCGCATCCGCGCCGGCGTGCTGGAACACACGACCGAGGACCTGCTGATCTCCACCGGCCTCGGCGCGCGCCTGCGACGCGAAGGCCTGCCGCACCGGGGCGTCCACCTGCGCTTCGGCGGGCGGGACCACCGGATCGACTTCGCGGCGCTGACCGGCCGGCACGTCACCGTCTATAGCCAGCACAAGGTGGTGCAGGACCTGATCGCCGCCCGCTGCGCCGCCGACCTGCCGATCCTGTTCGAGGCAACGGACGTCGCGGTGCACGACCTCACCACCGACCGCCCGCGCATCACCTTCCGCCACGCCGGCGCGGCGCACGAACTCGCCTGCGACATCATCGCCGGCTGCGACGGCTTCCACGGCATCTGCCGCAGCGCCATCCCGCCCGGCGTGCTGCGTATCTTCGAGCGGGTCTACCCGTTCGCCTGGCTCGGCATCCTGGCCGAGGCGGCGCCGGCCGCCGACGAACTGATCTACGCCAGCCACGACCGCGGCTTCGCCCTGCTGTCGATGCGCTCGCCGGAACTCGTGCGGCTCTATCTGCAATGCGCGCCGGACGAGGACCTCGAAGCCTGGTCCGACGATCGCATCTGGGCCGAACTCGCCGCCCGCAGCGCACGCCCCGGCTTCGCCCTGAACCAGGGTCCGATCGTGCAACGCAGCCTCACGCCGATGCGCAGCTTCGTCGCCGAACCGATGCGCCACGGCCGGCTGTTCCTGGCCGGCGACGCGGCGCATATCGTCCCGCCGACCGGCGCCAAAGGCCTCAACCTCGCCGTCGCCGACGTCGCTGTGCTGGCGCGCGGACTGGAAGCGTTCTTCCGCCGCGGCGATCCGGCCGGGCTCGATGCC
Organism: Pseudomonadota bacterium; assembly: GCA_019352115.1. Classification (GTDB taxonomy): domain Bacteria; phylum Pseudomonadota; class Alphaproteobacteria; order Acetobacterales; family Acetobacteraceae; genus JAJZVS01. Next base: position 278 of record JABBNW010000183.1, on the reverse strand, counting down.
TATTCCGCGACCTGCCTCGACCGGGTGTGGAAAGTGCAGCGCTTCTCCTGGTGGATGACCTCGATGTTGCACCGCTTCGACAGCCACACCCCGTTCGAACGCCACATGCAACGGGCCGAACTCGATTACCTCGCCGGATCAGCCGCCGCCTCCACCGCCCTCGCCGAGAACTACGTGGGGCTGCCACTGTAGGGCAGCAAAGGCCAGGGGCTCTGCCCCTGGACCCCGCCAAGGGCATCGCCCTTGGAACCCTTCCGTTAGGTTCCGTGCTGGTGGGG
>JABBNW010000182.1:6892-9177 GCA_019352115.1 Pseudomonadota bacterium | reverse complement strand
GGCATGAACAGCGCCGCCAGGGGCAGCCCCGCCGCCGGCAGGAACAACGCGCGCTCGCGCCGGCGGAACAACAGCGCCGATAAGGCGATGCACGGCAGCAGGAACAGCCCCACCGCGCTCGGTGTCCCGAGCAGCTTGATGCACCAGATCGTATTCACCGTGCCGACCAGCGACAGCGCGACCCGCGCGCCGGTGCCGCTCCGATGCGACAGCGCCGGGATCGCGAGGAAGAACGGCATCGCCAGCATGGTCAGGAACACGGCCCCGCCGGCGGTGCCTCCGATCAGCGCGATCACATACAGCGGGTAGAACGGCCCGTTCCAACCCAGCACGAGCGCAACGAAATTCGCCATCGCCGTCGCCGGATCGTCATGCGCCGCATAGGCGCGCAGCGCGGCCAGCAGCTTCATTTCGGTTCAAGGAGATAATGGCTGATCCCCCAGGCGTTGCCGTTCTCGGCGCCGAACAATCCGGCGGTCGCCAGGAAGAACAGTCGCCAGCGCCGCTTCCACAGGGCGGCGTGCGGACCGTACACAGCGCGCAGCACGACGTCGATCTCCGCCGCGTTGGCATCGAACCGCGCCAGCCAATCCTCCGCCGTCCGCTGGTAGTGGCTGCCGTTCCAGCGCCAGTCGGCGCGCAGCGCGAAGCGCGCGTCCAGATGGCGGATCAGCCCGTGGCTCGGCATGATCCCGCCGGTGAAGAAATGCTGCGCGATCCAGTCCGACTTGTCGGCGTGGTCGAACAGGTAGGGCGCGGCGCGGTGGCTGAACACGTGCAGGAACAGCCGCCCCTCCGGTTCCAGCCAGCCGTGCACCCGCGCCAGCAGGGCCTCCCAGTTCGACATGTGCTCCCACATTTCCACCGATACCACCCGGTCGAACCGGGCGCCGGGGTCGAACACGTTCATGTCGGCGGTCACGACGGAGAGCGAGGTCAGGCCGCGGCGCGCCGCCTCGGCGGTAATGAACGCACGCTGCGAGGCGGAGTTGGAAACGGCGACGATGCGCGCCGCCGGAAACCGTTCCGCCATCCAGAGCGAGAGCGAACCCCAGCCGCACCCGAGCTCCAGGATCCGCTGCCCGTCGGCAAGCCCGGCATGCGCGGCGGTTTCCGCCAGCGCCCGTTCCTCTGCCGCCGCCAGGGTATCGGTCGCCGATCCATAGAGGCAGCAGGAGTATTTCCGCCGCGGTCCCAGGACCAGGCGAAAGAATTCTTCCGGCAGCTCGTAATGCTGCGCGTTCGCCGCAGCGGGTTCTACCGCGATCGGAAACCTCGCCATCGCGGCAGCGAAATCCCGTTCCGCCCCGGCCGGCGCGCGATCGAGCCGGCGCCCGGTCCGGCCCACCAGCATCGCGATGCCGGCGCGGGTGAGCGCGTCGGGGATCGGCAGGCGTTCGACGGCACCGGTTGCGGCAGCAACAAGATTCATGGAGTCCTCGGTCTGGCCAGGGGCAAGGGCAGGAAGGCGCGGGTGCGGGCCTGATAGGCGCGATAGGCTTCCCCGCGGGAGCGCAGCATCTGCGCCTCCAGCGGCGGGATGCCCGAGACATGCACCAGCAGCACGTACATCAGCGCGGGACCGGATAGCGCGAGCCAGCCCGCGGCATGGCCGGCGCCGATGGCGATCAGCGGATAGGCCAACCAGCCCAGCCATTCGAAGAAATAATTCGGATGGCGCGACAGCCGCCACAGCCCGACGTCGCAGATGCGCCCGCGGTTCGCCGCCACCTGGCGGAACCGGAACAGTTGCATGTCGGCGACATGCGCGCCGGCGATCGCGATCCCGAACACCGCAAGGCCGGCAAGATCGCCGAGCCCGAGCGGGGCCGGATTGCGCGCGGCGAGCAGCATCGACAGCGCCAGCACGGCCGCCGCCGCTGCCTGGATCTGCAGGAACCAGAACATCCGCGGCTCGTAGCGCGGCCCCCAGTCCTTGCGGAACTGGGCGTAGCGCGCGTCCTCGCCACCACGCAGCGTGCGGCGGAGAATGTAGCCGCCGAGCCGCACCGCCCACGCCGCCGCAAGCACGGCCACCAGCACCTGGCGCGCCCCGACTGCGCCGCCCCCGGGTCGTGGCGCCAGCGCATAGGCGATGCCGGCAAGCCCCAGGCCGAAGGTCCAGGTCACGTCCACCCAGCCGGCATTACGGAGCCGTCGTTGCAGAGCCCAGGCCAGCATCATGATCACGGACAGGCACGCCGTCACACCGAGGATCAGGCCGCCGGTCATTGCGCGGGGACCGATTGCGTCGCCGCCGGCGCGCCCGCGCCACGCCCGGCAAC
>JABBNW010000182.1:0-6741 GCA_019352115.1 Pseudomonadota bacterium | reverse complement strand
GAAAACCCGCCGATCAGCAGCCGATGCCCGATGCCGCGATAGAACCGCACCTCCACCGGCACGTCATCGGCGCGCAGCCGCGCCGCCAACCGCCGCGTGTTGCCCGGATCGACGGTATGATCGGCGGTGCCGGCGGCCAGCAGCATCGGCGGCGCGTCCGGCGTCACGTAGCGGATCGGCTGCGACAGCGGCCGCTCCGCGCGCGGGCCGAAGATCGCCTTCAGGGTCGCGCTGTGCAGGGGCAGGAAGTCGTAGGGGCCCGCGAGCCCGATCACCCCGACGATGTCGCGCGGGGTCATTCCGACGGCGTGCAGGTAGGTGCCGTCCAGCGCCAGCAAGGTCGCGATCTGTCCGCCGGCGGAATGGCCCATCAGGAAGAGCCGATCGGGATCGCCGCCATAGGCGCCGACATGCGCGCGGGTCCAGGCCACCGCGGCGGCGGCATCGTGCATGAAGGCGGGGAACCGGACCTCGGGGTACAGCCGGTAGTCGGGGATGACCGTCACGACGCCGCGCGCAGCGAGCGTCGCGCCGACGAAGCGGTACATGCCGCGGTTCCCGTCTTCCCAGCCGCCGCCGTAGAAGAACACCACCACCGGCGCGTCGGCCGCCGGCCGCGTCGGCGCATACACATCAAGCGCATGGCGCGGCCCGGCCGCGTAGGCGATGTCGTCATGCACGGCGACCCCCGCTTGCGGCGCGAGCGCGTTCAGCACCCCGACCGGGGAACAGGCGGCGAGCAGCATCAGCAGCAGGACCGGCAACGCGGTGCGGCGCATCCGCTCACATTCCGATCATCGGCCGCACCATCCGGCCGAACCAGCCGTGCGGGCGCAACGCCCCGGTGGTCGCGATCAGGCATACGCAGGTCTCCCCAGGAAGGGCGCGCGGCTGGTGGTCCAGCGCCGGATCGCCTTCCGCAAAATCGCCGACGCCGTACTGCGCGGTGCCGTCGTCGAAGGCGCCCTGCAATACGCAGGTGGTCTCCAGCCCGGTATGGCCATGCGACAGCAGCGCCGCACCCGGCCGCACGCGAATGAGATCGAGCCGGCTGTCGGTCGTATCGCGCGGGCTCAGCGCCATCATCGCGATCCAGGGCGTGATGCGGCGCCACCGCCCGGTCGCCAGTCCGGCCAAGGTGACGGCGGGCGTGACGGAAGCGGGCTCGGGGAGGGGGGCCGGGTCGTCGAGCCGGGCCAGGGCGCGGTCCAGCGCGTCCGCCCGTAGCGGCGCCGGCGGCAGGTCGGCGAGCAGGCCGCCGCCCACCGCCTCGGCCGCGCGCAGGGCGCCGGCGCAGGCGGGGCAATGCGCCAGGTGCACGGCCAGCACCCGCAGATGCGGCGCCGGCAGGGTGCCGGCGGCGGCGGCAACCAGGGTCGCGTCGACCGGATGGTGGGTGATCATGCGTCGTCCCTCAGGGCCAGGCGAAGCTTCGCCATCGCCAGCCGCAGTCGCGATTTCACCGTGCCGAGCGGCACGCCGAGCGCCGTCTCCATCTCGCTGTGGGAACGCTCCTCGAAGAAGGCGAGCCGCAGCGCCTCGGACTGGTCCGCCGGCAGGCCCGCCAGCGCCGCGTGCAGGCGTTGCGCCTGCTGGTCGGCGGCGAGCAGCGCATCCGCCGGCTCGGGGGCGGCGGGCATTTCGGTGGGATCGGGCTCCGCCGGCGCGACCCGGTCGCGGCGCAGACTGTCGATCCGCCGGTTGCGGGCGATCGCGAACACCCAGGCCGCGGCCGTGGCGCGCGCCGGATCGTATTGCGGCGCCTTGTGCCAGACGGTGAGCAGCACCTCCTGCGCCAGCTCCTCGGCCTGGTCGGCGCGACTGCCGGTGCGTTGCAGGTACGCCTTCACCCGCGGGGCGTAGTAGGCGAACAACGTGGCGAAGGCCTGCCGGTCGGCCCGCTCGGCGACGGCACGGATCAGGCGCGGGTGGGCGGGATCGTCGGCGCTCACGCGCACGGGCCCCGAGGGGCGCCGCGGCGCCGCCGCTCCCGCGCAGGCCGGCCATGGCTGCATCGCGACATACATGGTCCCCTTACGGATGGCAGCGCGCATCGGATCACTCGCCGCCGCGGTGATCCAATCGCCCGTCCCGACCGTAGTGCTTCGCGAACCCATAGCAACGGGCGGCCCAGGGCGATGCGGCGAGGCGACGAGAGGCTCCGGATAGCGGTTGTCGGCACCGGCATCGCCGGGATGTCGGCAGCCTGGCTGCTGAGCCAGGCGCACGAGGTGACCGTGTACGAGAGTGCGACACGCGTCGGTGGCCACAGCAACACGATCGATGTCCCTTCGGAGGTCCCAGGCGGCAAGGTGCCGGTGGATATGGGGTTCATCGTCTTCAACCCGCCGAACTATCCGAACCTCACCGCTTTGTTCCGCCACCTGGAGGTGCCGACCCAGCCGTCGGAAATGTCCTTTGCTGTCTCCCTGCGCGGCGGCGCGCTGGAATATGCCGGCACCGATCTCGGCGGATTGTTCGCCCAGAAGCGCAACCTCGTCCGGCCGCGGTTCTGGGCGATGCTGCGCGACCTCGCGCGCTTCTACCGGGAAGCCGCGGGCGATGCCGGACGCCTGGCGGGGGAGACCTCGCTCGGGCACTACCTTGATGCGAACGGCTATGGCGACGCCTTCATCCGCGACCACCTGCTGCCGATGGCGGCGGCGATCTGGTCGGCGCCGGCCGAGCGGATGGCGGACCATCCGGCGGCGGCGTTCATCCGCTTCTGCGACAATCACGGGTTGCTGCGCCTGCGCGATCGGCCGGAGTGGCGCACGGTGACGGGCGGCAGCCGCGTCTATGTGCAGCGGCTGACGGCGGGCTATGCGGACCGCATCCGCCTCGGCTGCGGCGTGCGCAGCGTCCGCCGGCTCCCCCACGGCGTGCGCGTGCATGACACCCAGCGCGTGCGCGTGCACGACACCCAGGGCGCGGATGCGGATTACGACCACGTCGTGATCGCCGCTCATTCGGACCAGGCGCTTGCGATGCTGGCGGATCCGTCCGAGGCCGAGCGCACCCTGCTCGGCGCCATCGGCTACGGCGCGAACGAGGGCGTGATGCACCGCGATCGCGCCCTGATGCCGCGGCGCCGGCGCGCCTGGTCGAGCTGGAATTATATCGGCGGCCGGGCGGGCGATCCGGATGCGATGTGCGCCAGCTACTGGATGAACCGCTTGCAGGGCCTGCGCGCGACGCCGGACGTCTTCGTGACGCTGAACCCCGTGCGCGCGCCCGATCCGGCCACGGTGATCCATCGCGAGTCCTTCACCCATCCGCAGTTCGATGCCGCGGCGCTGCGTGCGCAGCGCGATCTTTGGTCGCTGCAGGGCCGGCGCAACACCTGGTTCTGCGGGGCATGGTTCGGCGCCGGCTTCCACGAGGACGGGTTGCAGGCGGGACTTGCCGTGGCCGAAGCGCTCGGCGGCGTGCGCCGACCCTGGACCGTTGCCGATCCGTCGGGCCGGATCGCGCACGGCGATCCCGCGCCGCCGAGCCGGGCGCTGGCGGCATGACCGCCGCGGCGGCCCCGGTCTCGGCGATCTACACCGGCAGCGTCGTGCATACGCGCCTGCGGCCGGTGCGCCACCGGCTGCGCTACCGCATGCTGTTCCTGCTGCTCGATCTCGACGAACTCCCGGCCCTGGAGCAGCGGTTGCGACTGTTCTCCAGCGGCAGCTTCAACCTCTTCAGCTTCCGCGCCCGCGACCATCTCGACGGTACCGACACCGATTTGCGCGTGCAGGTGGAGCGCGCGCTGCGCGACGCCGACATCATCCCCGACGGCGGGGCGATCCGCCTGCTCTGCATGCCGCGCATCCTGGGCGGTGCGTTCAACCCGCTCAGCATCTTCTTCTGCCACGGCGCGGACGGCGCCCTGCGCGCGGTGCTGTACGAGGTGAACAACACGTTCCGCCAACGCCACAGCTATCTGCTTCCGGTCATCGATCCGGACGAAATGCCGCTGCGCCAGGCTTGCGCCAAGCGCTTCCATGTCTCGCCGTTCATGGACATGGACCTGCGCTATCGGTTCCGGCTCGTCCCGCCCGGGGCGAAGGCCGCGGTCGCGATCGACGTGCGCGACGAAGACGGAACCATCATGTCGGCCGGGTTCGCCGGGCGCCGCAGCGCCCTGACGGATGCCAACCTGTGGCGCGCCTTCCTGCGCCATCCGTTTCTGGCAGTTCGGGTCCTTGGAGGTATTCATTGGGAAGCGCTCAAACTCTGGCGCAAGGGACTGCGGCTGCGCCCGCGTCCGGCGCCGCCGGCGACGGCGATCAGCATCGGGCCGCGGGCCGGATCGGCATGACCGACGCGCTGGCGCAGCAGGCGAGGCGCAGCGGCTTGCCATGGCAAGGTGTCGGGCGCGCGCTGGTGCGGCGCATCCTGGACCGGCTCGCCTGCGGCTCGCTCACGGTCGTACTGCCGGATGGCGCGCAGCTCCGCCAGCGCGCCCCCGCACCCGGCCCCGAGGCCGAGGTGCTGCTGCATCGCTGGCGCGGCCTGCGGCGGTTGCTGCTCGGCGGGGATATCGGGTTCGCCGAGGCCTATGCGGACGGCGACTGGTCGAGCCCCGATCTGACGGCGCTGCTGGAACTCGGCGCGCGCAACCAGGCGCATATTGCCGGCGCGGACGGCGGCGCGCTGCCGGTCCGGCTGCTGCATCGGCTGGCCCATCTGGCGCGGCCCAACACGCGCGCGGGCAGCCGGCGCAACATCACGCAGCATTACGATCTCGGCAACGCCTTCTATGCCCGCTGGCTCGACCGCGGCATGAGCTACTCCTCGGCCCTGTTCGAAAATCCCGATTTGAGTCTGGAGGCTGCGCAGGACGCCAAGCAGGACCGCATCCTCGACCTGCTCGATGTGCGGCCGGGCCAACAGGTGCTGGAAATCGGCTGCGGCTGGGGCGGGCTTGCCGAGCGGATCGCCGGCGCCGGCTGTCACGTCACCGGCGTCACCGTCTCGCCGGCCCAGCATGTCTATGCCGAGGCGCGGCTGCGCAGGGCGGGGCTGGCGGCGCGCGCCGATCTGCGTCTGCAGGATTATCGCGACGTCGGCGGCACCTATGACCGCATCGTCTCGATCGAGATGCTGGAGGCGGTCGGCGAAGCCTGGTGGCCCGCCTATTTCGAGACGTTGCGCTCCCGCCTGCGGCCCGGCGGCGTGATCGTCCTGCAATCCATCACGATCGCCGACACCTGGTTCGACGCCTATCGGAGCCGGGCCGACTTCATCCAGCGCCACATCTTCCCCGGCGGCATGCTGCCGGCGGCGCGGATCATCCACGAGCAGGCCGCGCGGCATGGACTGGTGGTGCAGTCGACGCAGAGTTTCGGCGCCAGCTACGCGCGCACCTTGCGGCTCTGGCGCGACCGGTTCCACGCCGCCTGGCCCGAGCTCGCCGGGATGGGCTTCCCGCGCTCGTTCGAACGGCTGTGGACCTATTATCTCTGCTACTGCGAGGCGGGGTTCCGCGCCGGTCGGGTCGATGTCGGCCTGTGGCGGCTCGGGCATCGGTGATGCTGCGCCGGCGCGAGGTGTTGGCCGCGGCGAGCCTCCCGTTCTCCAGGGACCGGCCGCTGCGGCCGGGCATTCCCCGCTCCGGCCGGCTGGCCTTCCGCCTGCTGCGCGAGGGCGATCCCATCGGCACGCATGTGCTGCGCTTCAGCGCGGCGGCCGGCGGGTTCGATATCGGCATCTCCGTGCACATCGCGGTGCGCTTCGGTCCGTTCGTGCTGTTCCGCTACGATCTGCGCGGCGTGGAGCGCTGGCGCGGCGGGGTTTGCGCCAATGTCGCCGCGCGGACCAACGACGACGGCACGCCGGCGTTCATGCACGCGCAGCGCGACGCGCGCGGGTTGTGGGTGACGGGGTCGCGGACGGTGCGCTACCTCGCGCCGGCCGATGCGCTGCCGGCGACGCATTGGAACGAGGCGGAGTTGCGCGGTCCGTGGATCAATGTCCAGGACGGCCGGTTGCTGCGACCGCGGGTGGCGTCGCGGGGCGTCGATCGGGTCCCGTTGGCGGATGGGCAGCCTGTGCCGGCGCATCATTTCGTCGTCTCCGGCGATGCGCGTCTGCAACTCTGGTACGGCGCGCGGGCGATGTGGACGGCCCTGCTGTTCGCGGCCAAGGACGGGTCCCTGGTGCGCTACGAGCGGATGTGATCGGAAAGGATACGGAACGTGACGTCCTGGCGCGTGCTGCGAAGCTGCCTGTTGTTGGCTTTCCTCGGCCTGTCCGGCTGCGCCGTGTCAGGCACGCGCCTGCCGCTGGCGCAGCATGTCGATCTGCAACGCTATTCCGGGCGCTGGTACATCATCGCCAACATCCCGTATTTCGCCGAGGCCGGGAATGTCGGCAGCTATTTCGACGTGAGTTTCCCCGGCGGCAAGGTGCACGACGTCTATGTCGGGCGGCACAAGGATTTTGCCGCCAAGCCCTCGCGCTTCGTCATGCACGGCTACGTGGTGCCGGGATCGGGCCATGCGTACTGGCGGGAATCGCCATTCTGGCCGATCTACCTGTCGTATCTGATCCTTTATGTCTCGCCACATTATCATGACGCTTTGGTGGGATATCCCGGTCGCGGCTACGGCTGGGTGCTGTCGCGATCACCGGACATGGATGCGGCAACCTACCGCGCGCTGCTGCAACGTTTCGCTGCCGACGGCTACGACGTCGCGCAATTCCGCCGGGTGCCGCAGCATCCCGACCAGATCGGCAAGCCGGGGTTCT
>JABBNW010000181.1 GCA_019352115.1 Pseudomonadota bacterium | reverse complement strand
ATGACGGCTCGTGCTGGCAGCAAGGCCAAGGGGCTCTGCCCCCTGGACCCCCGCCGCCGCCCGCTCCCACGCGACACCCCCCACACGCGAGGAACCCCCCGAGGGGTGCAGGGGACTTGTCCCCTGACGGGGTTCAGGGGCGGAGCCCCTGGCCTTGCTTGCCTTACGACGCCGCCGCCACCGCGTGCCCCGCGGACAGGCGCCAGATGCGGTCGAGGCGTTCGACGCCGGTCAGGCGGTGGGCGATCAGGATGATGCTGCGGCCGTCGGCGGTGTCGTTCAGGGTGGCGAGGAAGGCGCGTTCTGTTTCTGCGTCCAGGCCGGCGCAGGGTTCGTCCAGGATCAGGATGGGAGCGGGCGACAGCAGGGCGCGCGCGAGTGCCAGGCGGCGGCCCTGGCCGCCGGAGAATTTGGTGCCGCCTTCGCCGACCCAACTGTCCAGGCCGTCGGGGAGGGCGCGCACTGCCTCGGCGATTTGCGCGGCCTCCAGGGCGGCCCACAGGGCCGCGTCGTCCGCGTCGGGGCGGGCGAGCAGCAGGTTGTGGCGGATGGTATCGTCGAACAGGTGGGTGGCCTGGCCGAGCCAGCCGATGCGGCTGCGTACCGCGGCGGCGGGCAGGCGCGCGAGGTCGGTGCCGCCGAGCAGCACCCGGCCCTGGTGCGGGGCCGCCAGTTTCAGCGCCAGCGCCGCGAGGGTGGATTTTCCGGCCCCGGACGGGCCGAGCAGCGCCACCCGGGCGCCGGGCGGGATTTCCAGGGTGAGGCCGTCGAACACTGCCGGGTGATCGGGGCGCCAGCGGAAGTGCACGCCCTCGAAGCGCAGGGTCGTGTCGGCGGGGAGGGGCGCGGGCTGGGCAGGCTCGGCGACCGGGGGCGGCGCTTCGGCGGCGTCCAGCACCCGGCGGGCGGCGGCGGCGGCGTGGCCGGCGAGCGCGCCGGCGCGGGGCAGGCCGCCCACCGCCTCGAACCCCGCCACCACGATGAACACCGCGGCGACCGCGAGCACGGGGTGGCCGCCGGCGGCGAGCAGGGCCACCAGGATGCCCGCCTGGGCGCAGAGCAGCGCGCCGGCGCCGGCGAGCGCGGTATGGCGGGTGAGATCGTGCTGGGCGGCGAGCAGGGTGGATTCGCGCGCCTGCACGGTGGCGAGCATGCGGCCTTCGGCGGCGAAGGCGCGCACTTCGCGCAGGCCGGTGAAGGCATCCAGCGCGGCGATGCGCAGGCCGGCGGCGGCGGGGGCCAGCCGGCTGCCGGCGGCGGCGGCGCGGCGTGCGGCGAAGGCCGGCAGCACGAATGCGGCGAGCGCGAACAGCAGCCCGACCGCCACGGCGGCGCCGGCGCCGAGGCCCCAGAGCAGCACCACCAGCGCCGGCACCAGCAGTACCGCGCCGGCGAGGGGGACGATGATGCGGGCATAGAGCCCGTCCAGCGCCTCCACGTCGCCCACCAGGCGGGCCAGCACGTCGCCGGCCTGGCGGAAGCCGAGTCCGCCGGCGGCGCTGCCGGCCAGGCCGTGGAAGAACCAGACCCGCAGGTCGGCCAGCGCGCGGAACGTGGCTTCGTGGGTCACCACCCGTTCCAGGTAGCGGCCGACGACCCGCACCACGCCAAGCGCACGCAGCGCCATGGGTGCGATCAGCACGCCGGCGGCGACCGCGAGGCCGATGGTGCGCCCAGCCACCGCCATCAGCCCCACGCCGGCGGCGAGTGCGATCAGCGACAGCACCACGCCCGCCGTCAGCCAGCCCATGCGCCGGCGCCACAGGCCGAGGATGCGCCGCAGGTCCTTCATGCCCTTGGGTCCCTCATGCGGTGGCCCGCGCTGGAGCGCCGACCGCGCGCCCGGCGCGCAGGTCGAGCCTCCGGCCGGAGAAATCATGCGCGGCGGCGGAGTGGCTGGCGAGGATGACGGTGCGCCCGATCGCCAGCCGGCGCAGGCTGTCCAGCACGTCCGCCTCGGTGGCGGGATCGAGATGCGCGGTCGGCTCGTCGAGCAGCAGCAGCGGCGCGTTCTTCAGGAAGGCGCGCGCGATCGCGACCCGTTGCGCCTGGCCGCCGGACAGGCCGAAGCCGCCTTCGCCGACGATCGTATCGAAGCCGGCGGGAAGCCGGGCGGCGAACTCGGTGACGCGGGCGGCGCGGGCGGCGTCGTCGATCTCGGCCTCGGTGGCTTCGGGGCGGGCGAAGCGGATGTTCTCGCGGATGGTGCCGGCGAACAGCACCGGGCGCTGGCCGATCCAGGCGGTCAGGCGCGACAGCGCGGCTGGGACCAGGGTGGCGATGTCGGCGCCGTTCAGGGTGACCCGACCGCTGTCGGGGCGGACGAAGCCGAGCAGGATCTCGATCACGCTCGATTTTCCCGCGCCGGACGGGCCGGCGAGGATCAGCGTTTCTTCGGCCGGAACGCGGAAGCTGAGCCCGTCGAGGGCCGGGCCGCGCGCCGGATCCCAGGTCAGGCGCACGTCCTCGAACGCCACCGCGACGCCGCGGGCGGCGACGGTGCGCACCTCGGCCGGGGGCGCGGGTTCGGGCGCGGGCGGCAGGTCGAGCATCGCGTCCGCCGCGCCGACGGCGTGCAGCCGGTCCTGGTAGGCGGCCGCGAAGGCGCGCAGCGGGGCGAAGAACTCGGGGACCAGCAACAGGGCGAACAGCGCCGTCGCCGGGCTCGCCAGCCGGTGCGCCAGGATCGCGAGGCCGTAGCGGATGGCGAGCAGCACGAGCGCCAGCGCGGCGGCGAGGTCGAGGGCCGCGGAGGACAGGAACGCCACCCGCAGCACCCGCATGGTGTGCCGGCGCAGCTCGTCGGCCGCGGCGGCGAGGGCGGTGGTTTCGTCCTCGGTGCGGCCATAGAGCACGATGGTGGCGATGCCGCGCACCCGGTCCAGGAAGCGCGCCTGCAAGCGGGACATGGCAAGGAACTGCCGGCGGGAGGCCGCGGCGGCGCCGATGCCCGCGAGTGCCATGCCGAACGGCACGGCCAGGCCGCACAGCCCGAGGATCAAGGCGGCCATCGGATCGGCCCAGAGCGCGGCGATCAGCACCAGCACCGGCCCAGCGAGCGCGAGCGTGGAGGCCGGGATCCAGCGCGCGTACAGCCCGTCCAGCGCCTCCACCCGATCGACCACGATGGCGGTCAGATCGCCGGAGTGGCGCTGGCGCAGCGCCACCGGTCCCGCGTGCAGCAGCCGCCCGAGCACGTCGCTGCGCAGCCGTCGGCGGGAGGCCGCGCCGGCGGCGCCTGCGGCGCGCTCGGCGGTCCAGACGAGGGCGGCGCGGAACAGGGCCAGCACGGCGAACGCGGCGATGGCGGGAGTATCGACGCCGCGCCCGGCCAGCGCCGCGGCGAGGGCGGCAGCGATGCAGAACGCCTGGCCGATGGCGACGGCGGTGCCGGCGAGACCTGCCATCAGCACCGGCCGTGCGGCCCGTCCCCCCAGCCTGGTTTCGTGCTTCAGCCAGGCCTTGGCCGCAGCCTTCGTGCCGTCCCGCGCGCGCTTCGCCATGGCCGGCATGCCTAGACCAGCTTCCCCGCGGGAGCATCCCGCCGGAACATTAAAACTCGGTAATCCGAAACCGGTTCGCCATGAAGTGTGCAATAGGTCTGCTCTGCCGCACGCTGGGGTTAGGGCCGCGGTACTGATGCAACCGGGCGCGCGAGCGGCGCCTGCTGGCAGGGGATGGCCGCCGTTCATGACTGCCCGCATCCTGATCGTCGATGACGTACCGGCGAATGCGCGCCTGCTGGAAGCCAAGCTTTCCGCGGAGTACTATCAGGTTGCGAGCGCGCGGGACGGGTTCGAGGCGCTGGCTGCGGCGCGCAACTGGCAACCCGACCTCATCCTGCTCGACGTGATGATGCCCGGCATGGACGGGTTCGAATGTTGCCGGAAGCTCAAGGAGGATCCGGCCACACTGCATATTCCGGTGGTGATGGTGACCGCGCTGGGGGAGGCGGCGGAGCGGGTCGCCGGGCTCGATGCCGGGGCGGACGATTTCCTCAGCAAGCCGGTGGAATACGCGACCCTCATGAGCCGGGTGCGCAGCCTGGTGCGGCTGAAGCGCCTGCTCGACGAATGGCGTGCGCGCGGGGAGACGGTGCGGGCGCTCGGCCTTGCCGCCGACCGGCTGCCCCCGCCCTCGGTGGCCGGATCGCGGGTGATGGTGGTCGACGACTGGGACGCGGAGGCGGAGGCGATCCGTGCCGCGCTCGGCCAGGACGGCATCGTCGTGCTGCGGGCCCGCGACCGGGCGGAGGCGATGGCGCTGTCGGCGGCGATGCCGCTCGACCTGATCCTGCTCAGCCTCGGCCTGGCTGAGGAAGACCCGCTGGCGCTGGCGTCCGGGCTGCGGGCGGCCGACGTCACGCACGACGTGCCGCTGCTGCTGGTGGGCGACGTGGGGGAGCGGGAGCGGCTGCATCGGGGCTTTGATCTCGGTGCCAACGACTGGCTGCTGCTGCCGATTGATCCGCAGGAACTGCGGGTGCGGGCGCGTAACCAGATCCGCCGCAAGCTGTATCAGGACCGGCTGCGCGCCGATCTGGGGGAGGCGATCGAGCTCGCCGTGATCGACCCGCTGACCGGCCTGTATAACCGCCGCTACCTGATGCGCCACCTGCGCAGCATGATGGACCAGGACCCGCCGCCGCATTTGTCGCTCATGCTGATCGACGTCGATTTCTTCAAGGCGGTGAACGATGCGCATGGCCACGCCGCCGGCGATCGGGCGTTGCGGGTGGTGGCCGAGACCTTGCGCAGCAACATCCGGGCGTTCGACACCCTGGCCCGCTATGGCGGCGAGGAATTCGTGGTGATCATGCCCGGCGCCGGGCAGGAGCAGGCGGGGATGGCGGCGGAACGGCTGCGCGAGGCGGTGGCCAGCATGCCGACGCCGCTGGTCGATCCGGCGGGCGATGGCGCCTTGTCGCTCACGGTCAGCATCGGGGTCGCGGTGTCGGGGTTGGACGCCGACAGTGCCGACGGATTGCTCGCGGCGGCCGACGCGGCGCTGTACGCGGCCAAGCGGAGCGGGCGGAACCGGGTGGAACTGGCGCGGGAGTCCTGGCCGGTCGCCCCGATCGCCTGACGGCGCGGCGGGCGATCGCGGCCGCGGGCGCAGGTCGGGCGGGGCGTTCGCGATCGCAGGATGCAGGGTCGCGAAACCGGCGGCCAGCGCGAGCGTCGCTGCGCCGTTGCCCGAAATCCGACCAGCCGCCGGGATCGCCATAAGTAGGGGCATGATCGCGAGTCGCACATCAGCCCAGGCCGCGGAATACCGTTCCGCAGCGCCGCTGCCGGTCGAGTGCGTGCCGATCGACTGCGTGCCGGTCGAGTGCGCGCCGGTCGAGTGCGCGCCGGATCGCGAGGCCGGCGGAGGGCGCCGGCGTGCCTGCCGCGGGCAGCGCTACTTGATCTTCGCTTCGCGGAAAACGACGTGCTTGCGCGCGACGGGATCGTATTTCTTCAACTCGAGCTTCGTCGTCTGCGCCCGCGCATTCTTCTTGGTCACGTAGAAATACCCGGTATCCGCGCTGGAAACGAGTTTGATCTGAACGGTATTCGTCTTCGCCATGGCCCTGTCCTCGTAACCGGGGCTACATGCGTGCCCCGGCGGCTGACGTCAAGAGCGCCGTGCCGCCGGCGGGCGGATCAGTCCGCGCTCGGTGGCGATTGCGGTGAGCGGGATGTCGAACGGGCCGATCGGCACCGCCGCCATCTCCTGCGCCGCATAGGCACAGCCGAGCGCGATCGCGCCGGGCAGCGTCGCCAGGGTACGGTCGTAATAGCCGCCGCCGTAGCCGAGCCGGTTGCCCGCGCGGTCGAAGGCCAGCAGGGGCACCAGCACGACGGCGGGGGCAAGCGCGGGCAGCAGGGCGTCCGCCGCCCCAGGCGCGGGCGCCGGCGCCATCGTGCCGAAGGCGCCGCGCTGCAACGCCGCCCCCGGCTGCCAGGGGCGGAAGCGCAACACCTCCCCCCGTGGCGGCGTCACCGGCAGGACAATGGCATGGCCACGGGTGTGCAGCGCGTGCAGCAGCGGGCGAAGGTCGATTTCCTGGCCGATCGGCCAATAGCCGGCCACGACGGCCGCGGCGGGCAGGGGCACCTCGCGCAGCACCACCGCGGCGAGAGCCGCCGCGGCCTCGGCGACCGTGGCCTGGGCGACCGTGGCCTGGGCGACCGCGGCCTGGGTGGCGCCGGCCTGGGTGGCACCGGCCTGGGCGGCGCCACCTGCCGGGCCGCCGTTCGCGCGCGCCGCGAGGGCCCAGGCGCGCGCCCGGCGCTTGGCCTCATCGAGCGCGGCGGAGGGATCGGCGGCGGACATGAACCTGGTGCGCGGGAAGGCCGAACAGGGTGCGATCGCAAGCGGGCCGCGACCATGTAGATTTACGAAATTGCGCTGCGGCGAAAGTGCGGGGCTGCCCTGGCCGTTGGCATTGCATCCTCCCAGAGCCTGCGTGTGCAGGTGGGCGCCGGATACCGAGACCAAGATCCCGACAGAGCCAGCTCCCGAGGGAGATGCTTACTGGCCCTGGGGATGCCTAGCCTGACGCACCGGGAAGCTCCGCCCATGCAACGTAGGCGGCCAGGGTGGCCTTGCCAAGGCGCACGGCAGGGAAATCGGGCCGTGCGCCCCGCCCGCCGATCCTTCACGACGGGGCGGCACGGGCGCGGCGGGGCTGTCAGGCGCCCAGCAATTGCCCACCGTCCACCACGATCGTCTGTCCCGTCACCCAGGCCGCCAGCGGGGAAGCGAGGAACAGGACCACGTTCGCGACCTCCTCCGGCTGGCCCATGCGGCCGAACGGGATCGAGCGGAAGACGCGCTTGTAGAGATCCGGCGCCTTGGTCTTGCGCCGGTCCCACACCCCGCCGGGAAACTCGATCGAGCCGGGCGCGACGGCGTTCACCCGGATGCCGTCGCGGGCGTACATCGCCGCCTGGGTCGTGGTGTAGTGGATTGCCGCCGCCTTGATCGCGCCGTACGGCGGCTGGCGCGCCGCCGGGCGCAGCGCGGAGATCGACGTGGTGGTGACGATCGCCCCCTTGCTCGCCTTCAGGAACGGCAGCGCCGCCTGGGACGCGTGCACCACCGCCATCATGTCGACGGCAAAACTCGCCGCCCAGGCCTCGGCCGTGTCGGCATTGGCGAAGGCGGACGCGTTGTTGACCAGCACATCCACGCCGCCGAGGGCTTCGGCGGCGGCTGGGATCGTCCGCGCGATCGCGGCGGGATCGGCCAGATCGCAGGATTCGGCATGAACCGGATGACCGAAGCGGGCCACCTCCGCGGCGGTCGCCTGCAAGGCCTCGGCGCCGCGTGCGCAGATCGCCACGCCGGCGCCGGCCTCTGCGAAGCCGAGCGCAATGGTCCGCCCGATCCCGCGCGATCCGCCGCAAACGATCACCCGCTTGCCGCTGAAATCGAAGCTCATGGCACACTCCCCCCGTGTGGTGCGCGGGCCCGACGCGCCCGCACCAGGACCCAGCCTGCCCGCCTCGGCGGCGCGGGGCAACAGCCCGGTTTTCCGCATCTCGGGCAGGCCATCCCCAGGCACGCCCGAAATGCGGAAAATCGGGCTCAGTGCAGCAGCATCGCCATGCCCGAGACGCCGACGTTATAGAGGATGTGCAGCAGGATGGCCGGCCGGATCGACCGGTAGCGCAGCCGCAGCCACGCCGCCCCCAGGGCCATCAGCGACACGTCGACGAAGCCTGGCGGGTAGTGGATCTTTTCCGGCGCGTGCACCGCCACGAACAGCACGGTCACGATGACGGTCGCCCACCCCGCGCCGCTGCGGGCCGCGAAGGCTGCGAAGGCGGCGCCGCGGAACAGGAACTCCTCCGTGCACGGGGCGATCACCATCAGCAGCAGCAGCGAGGGGCCGAGCATCCAGCCTGGCATCAACAGGGCCTGGAACGCCGAATGCGGCGCCTGTTCCGGCGGCACCGGCACCAGGTGGAGGATCGCCACCGCCGCCGCGACCGTTCCGATCCCGAGCGCGACTGCCATGGGGTAGGCGCCCGGCTCGGCCGGGCGCCAGGCAATGCCGTCGGGGGTCCCGAGGCGCAGCCGGTCGCCGGCCCGCCGCAGCACGTAGCGCACGCACCAGAGCGCGGCGAGCACGTAGGCGGCGATGACGCTGGCGGCGATCGCGGCGGGGCTCGGCGGACCCGGCAGGACGTGCCCGACGGGCTGGCCGGCGAGCGACGCGCGCAGCCCGTGCACCAGCCCGATGAGGAAGCCGCGCGAAACGGTCAGCGCCGTTGCCACGCCGACCTGGACGAGCATGAACAGGACGATCAGCCAAAGTCCCTGCTGCGGGCCGAACGGCTTACGCGGACGGGCCGAAGCGGCGGCCGGCGCGTTCCATGGCGTGAAGCTGGCGGGATCGAGGGCGTGCGACGGGTCGGGATCACTCGGTCGAGGTGCCTCCGGTCTGTCCACTGTGTGCTCGCCGTCCGCTGTCGCCGGACGGGACCATGGCGCGGCCGGCGCGTCGCTGGCAAGAACGTGGCAGCGTGGCGCTTCTTCACGCTGCGGAGACATGCCATGTCCGACCGGTCCCCCCCCGAACTGCTCACGATCGGCTACGAGGCCTGCACCGTTGCCGATGTCACCGACGCGCTGGTCGCGGCGGAGGTGCGCCTGCTGATCGACGTCCGCGCGGTGCCGCAATCGCGCAAGCCGGGCTTTTCCAAGCGCCAGCTAGCCGCCGAGCTCGACGCGCGCGGGATCGGCTATGTGCACCTGCAAGCGCTGGGCACGCCGAAGCCGGGGCGGGATGCGGTGCGCGCCGGCCATCCGGAAATCATGGCGCGCATCTACGGCGCGCACATGACCGGCGATCGCCCGCAGGCGGAGCTGGGCGAAGCCCGCAGCCTCGCCGGGCGCGCCCGCGTTTGCCTGTTGTGCTTCGAGCGCGACCCGGCGCACTGCCACCGGACCCTGGTCGCGGAGATGATCGCGGCCGACACCGGCCAGCGGATCGTGCACCTGCATCCCGCGCCGGAGGTCCCGACCCGGCGCCGTGGCTAAGCGCAGGGTGGGGCCGCCGCCGGGGAGGCGGTCTCCCGGCCGCTCTTGTTTCGGGTGCGGCAAGGCGTCACTGGAACCGCGGCCGAACCTCCTCGCACAGCAATCGCAGCGCCGTCATCACCTGCGCGTGCGGGATCTGCCCGCCGGTGTTGATC
>JABBNW010000180.1 GCA_019352115.1 Pseudomonadota bacterium | reverse complement strand
TACTTCCGATCAGCCGCTCACGGATGGGCCCTCAGAGATGTGCGAATCGCCTAGCGCGCTTGCGGGGGGAGAGGGGGAAGGGCGGCGGATCCCCCGAACCAGGCATTTTCATAGCAGGCGGGCATGCGGGCGTGTCCAATTCCCCGGCCCGCCCTGCCGCTTTCCCGCCCGCGCTTGTCCGCCACGTTGGGGAAGCGTATGCGTCCGCCGCCTCTGCGACGGAGACCTCCCTGCATGACAGCGGCCCCCGCCGCGACCGCTGCGACCCGGCCTGCCCCGCAGTGGACCACGCTGCTGGCGGTGCTCGGCATCGTCTACGGCGACATCGGCACCAGCCCGCTCTACGCCTTCAAGTCCAGCCTCATCATGTTCCAGGGCATCCGCATCTCCGATGTGGAGATCATGGGCATCCTGTCGCTGATCTTCTGGTCGCTGATCCTGATCGTGACGGTGAAATACGTCACCCTGGTGATGCGCGCGGACAACCGCGGCGAGGGCGGCATCCTGGCCCTGATGGCGCTGGCGCAGCGGGTCTGCGTCAGCCCCTGGATGCGCGGCGCGGTGGCGCTCACCGGCATCGCCGGCGCCTGCCTGTTCTTCGGCGACGGCGTCATCACCCCGGCGATCTCGGTGCTGTCGGCGGTCGAGGGGCTGGAGGTGTATTCCCCCGCGCTCAAGGATTTCGTGCTGCCGATCGCGGTGGTCGTGATCGTCGTGCTGTTCGCCGTGCAGTGGCGCGGCACCGAGCGGGTCGGGCGGCTGTTCGGCCCGGTCATGGTGGTGTGGTTCCTCACGATCGGCCTGATCGGCCTCAGCCAGATCGTCGTCCACCCCTATGTGCTGTTGTCGATCGCACCGTGGTACGCCCTCCGGCTCTGTATCGTCTACAAGGGCATGGCCTTCTTCGTGCTCGGCGCGGTGGTGCTGTGCGTCACCGGGGCCGAGGCCTTGTATGCCGACATGGGTCATTTCGGCGCCCGGCCGATCCGGCTGAGCTGGCGCTTCTTCGTGCTGCCGGCGCTGGTGCTGAATTATTTCGGCCAGGGTGCGGCGGTGGTGTCGAACCACGCCGTGCTGCGCAACCCGTTCTTCCTGTCCGCGCCGCACTGGTTGCAGTTGCCGCTGGTGGTGCTTGCGACCATGGCGACGGTGATCGCCAGCCAGTCGGTGATCTCGGGGGCCTATTCGCTGGCGCGCCAGGCGATGCAGCTCGGCTTCCTGCCGCGCATGACGGTGCGCCACACGAGCTCGGTCGAGCAGGGCCAGATCTACGTCCCGCAGGTGAACATGCTGCTGGCGGTGGGCGTACTGGTGCTGGTGTTGACGTTCCAGACCTCCGACAGTCTCGCCTCCGCATACGGCATCGCGGTGACCGGCACCTTCCTGTGCACGGCGCTGCTGGCGGCGATCGTGTTCCGCCGCCAGTTCCACTGGTCACGCCCGCTCACGCTCGGCGTGTTCGGCGGCCTGTTCCTGATCGACCTCGTGTTCTTCTCCGCCAACACATTGAAGGTGGTGGAGGGCGGGTGGGTGCCGCTCAGTCTCGGGCTCGGACTGATGGCGCTGATGACGTCGTGGAAGCGCGGGCGGGACCTGCTGCTGGCGCGCTGGACGGCCGACAGCCTGCCGCTGGCGCCGTTCCTGGCGCGGCTGCCGCAGTCGCGCACCTTGCGGGTGCCGGGGATGGCAATCTTCCTGACCGGCAACCCCGACTACGTGCCGACCTCGCTGCTGCACAACCTCAAGCACAACAAGGTTCTGCACGAGCGGGTGATCTTCGTGACGGTGCAGAACCTCGATGTGCCCGAAGCGCGCACCCGGATGAACGTGGAGGAACTGGCGCCCGGCATCACGCGAGTGATCCTGCGCTACGGGTTCATGGAAAGCCCGAACATCCCGCGCGCGCTGGAAGATCTCCCGGCGCGCGGGGTGCCGTTCGATCCGATGCAGGCGAGCTATTTCCTCGGCCGCGAGGTGATGGTGCCGGGCCAGGCGCCGAAGATGTCGCTGTGGCGGCGCTGGCTGTTCCTGGTGATGGCGCGCAACGCGGTGCCGGCAACGGAGTTCTTCCGCATCCCGTCCGATCGGGTGGTGGAGCTTGGGGTGCGAGTGGCGATTTGAGCGCGGGGCGTTGCGTCCTTGTCGCGGCAGGGACGCACATCACAGCGTCCCCGCCCAGAACCGTACCGGCGGAAGTCCCGCATCCGGCTCCCGTCTCGGGTAGCTGACGGCGAGGCGCCCACCGCCAAGGTCGGCGCCCGATTGGCCTCATACCGTAGCCAGGTGGACAAGCGCGGCGTCGATGCGCAGGAGCAGGCGGACGGCGCGCTCGGGCAGGCCACCTTCCAGGTTGGGGGTTCCGTTGGGGGCCGGCGCCGCGTCGATCGGGCCTGGGGGGGTGGCATCGGCCAGGCGGCCGATCAGGCTGGGCAGCGTGGTCGTGATGCGCGCGACCGATTCCTGTGCCGCGCGGGCGAGCGCGGGGTCGGCGAGGCGCACGCCGTTGAGGCTCATCTGGCCGAGTTCGCGCGCCCATTGTTCGCAGGCTTCCAGAAGCAGCATGTGCCGGCGCAGCACTTCGTTGCGCGCTGCCATCGGGGCGCGCTGTTCGGAGCGGGCGATGGCGTTCAGCTCGTGGAACCGTTGCTCGGCCGTGAGGATGCGGGCGGGCAGGTCCGCCGCCGGCGGCGCCCCGAGCAGGGCGGCGCCGGCGCCGTCCACCAGGGTGTCGAGGGCGCGCAGGAAGGCGATCGTGGCGTCGCGGGTTGCGGCGCCTTCCCGCCGGACCAGCACGAGGCTGGCGACCAGCGCGCCGCAGGCCGCCCCCACCGCCGCTTCCTGCAGGCGCAGCAGCAGCAGGTCGGGGGTGAAGTAGCCGAGCATGCCGAACAGCAGGCCGAGGATGATGGTGATCCAGAACACCATCGTGCCGTAGGCCGCGACGTTGGCCTGGAAGGCGAGGAACACGGCCGCCACGATCGCCGCCATCGTCAGGATGTCGTGGCCGGCGAGCAGGGTGGCCACGAGCGTGCCCGCCACCACGCCGGCCAGCGTGCCGAGCATGAACTGCACGCCCTTGGCGATCGATTCGGCGCGCGAGCGGGTGCCCTGGAACATCACGAAGGCCGCGAACGCGGCCCAGTACCAGCGGTTGGGCGAGATCATCGCGCCGCCGGCGACGGCCACCGCCGCTGCGATCGCGGTCTGGAGTGCCGGGCGCAGCGCGGGCGGCGCGGCCGGCGGCGGCGGCGCGGCGGCGACGGTGCGGGCGGCCTCCTGGCTGCCCCCAGGCGCGTTCCCGGGGGCGCCAACGGCGGGCAGACCGGTGTGCGGCGGCGTGCGCAGCACCCGATCCAGCAGCGCGAGCGCGTTGGCGAGCGGTCCGGTGCCGCGCGCCTCCGGCAGCGCCCGTCCGTGTCGCAGCGCGTCCAGGGTGGCGGCCAGCGGGGGGCGATCGGCCGGCGCGCCCAGATCCTCGAGCGCCATCCGGGCGGTGCGCTCGGTGGCGAGTTCCAGCTCCAGCAGGTGCAGCCAGATTGTCTCCTTGCCCGGCACTTCGGCTGCGATGGCGGCGACCCGGGCCTGGGCCAGCATCACCGCCTCCCCGAAGCGATCGATATCGCGGTGCAGGGCGGTGCGCGCGGCGGGGGTCCAGCCGCCCGCGGCGAGCGCGGCGGCGATGCGGGCGAGGATGCCGCCGATCCCGGCGCGGATCGCGTGGCGGAGGCGGGCGAGTTCGGCCTCCGGCCGGTCGGCCAGCAACAGCCCGCGGACCAGCGCGGCGTCGCCGGCGGCCAGCAGCAGCACGAGCAGGCGGATCGGCAGGGTCGGCGGCGGCTGGCGGGTGACGAGGCCGACGAAATAGGCGATCAGCGCGACGATCCCGAGCAGGGCGTAGCGCGGCCCGCGCGCGGCGGCGTAGGCGACGACGAACATCATCGGCGGCACCGCCGTCGCCGCGGTGAGCGGGCGGTCGAGCAGAAAGGCGGCCAGGGTCGTCGCGGCAAACGCGGCGACCGGGGCCAGCGCGATGGTGGCGAGGCGCTGGCGCGGCGTCGGGTCGCGCAGGTTGGCGGCGATGAACAGCGCGATGGCGAAGCCGAGGATGCGGTCGGCGACCGGCACCGCAACGACCGTCCCGAGCGCCATCACCAGGAAGAACGTCAGCACGCCGGCGAGCGTGGCGGCGAAGGCGGCGCGCAGGCGGAGCGCGCCGGGGTCGGGCGGGAACAGCACGTCCATCGCGATCCGCGGGACCCATGATCTCAGCGATGCCGGCATGGCGCTCCTGGCCGGGCGGGTCCGCCGGGGCGCCGCCGGTCGTCTTCTTGCCCGCATCCGCGGGCGGATGCCAAGCGAAACGAACGCGCCGCCCGCCGGGCCGGCCATCCCGGTCGCCGCGGTCCCTGCTATACCGGCCGGCACAAGCCTTCGGAGGACACGCCGCGATGCACGACCCGATCCCTGCCCTGCTGGATTCGTTGCGCGCCGCCCTCGGCCCGTCCGGCCTGCTCACCGGGCCGGCCGACACCGCGGCCTATGTGGAGGACTGGCGGCGGCTCTATCGCGGCCGCACGCCCGCGGTGGTGCGCCCGGCCGACACGGGGCAGGTCGCGACCGTGCTCCGGCTGTGCGCCGCGGCCGGCGTGGCGGTGGTGCCGCAGGGCGGCAACACCTCCATGGTCGGCGGGGCGACGCCCGACGACAGCGGGCGGCAGATCGTGCTGAGCCTGGCGCGGCTCGATCGGGTCCGTGCGGTCGATCCGCGCGACTTCACGATGACCGTCGAGGCGGGCGTGACCCTGAAGGCGGCGCAGGAGGCGGCGGCGGCGGCAGGCTGCCTGTTGGGGCTGTCGATTTCGTCGGAGGGCTCGGCGCAGATCGGCGGCGTACTGGCGACCAACGCGGGCGGCAACAACACGGTGCGCTATGGCAACGCGCGCGACCTGGTGCTGGGGCTGGAGGTCGTGCTGGCGGACGGGCAGATCTGGAACGGGTTGCGCCGGTTGCGCAAGGACAATACCGGCTATCCGCTGCGCCAGCTGTTCGTGGGCTCGGAGGGCACGCTCGGCGTGATCACCGCCGCGGTGCTGAAGCTGGCGCCGGCGGCGCGGGAGACGGCGGTCGCCTTGTGCGCGGTGGCCTCGGCGGAGGCCGCGTTGGATTTGTTCGGCCGCTTCCAGGCGCATGATCCGGGGGCGGTGACGGCGTTCGAATACATGTCGGGCGCCGGCATTGGTTTCGTATTGGACCATATTCCGGGCACGCGCCTGCCGCTGGCCGCGCCGGCGGCGCATTACGTGCTGGTGGAGCTGGCGACGCCGCGGCGCGACGCCGGGCTGCGCGCCGGGCTGGAGCACGTGCTGGAAGCCGCGCTGGAGGCGGGCGAAGTGACCGACGCCGCGCTCGCCGCGACCGAGGCGCAGCGCGCGGCGCTGTGGCGGCTGCGCGAGGAGCATTCCGAGGCGCAGAAACGCGAGGGTGCGTCGGTGAAGAACGACGTTTCGGTGCCGGTGTCCGCGGTGCCGGCGTTCATTGCGGCCGCGACCGAGGCGTGCCTGGCGCTGATGCCGGGCATCCGGCCGGTGCCGTTCGGCCATCTGGGCGACGGCAATATCCATTTCAACCTGGAACAGCCGAAGGAGGCCGATGCGGCCTGGTTCCTGGCGCAGGACCACGCGATCATGGATACGGTGAACGCGGTGGTGCGGCGGTTCGACGGCAGTTTCTCGGCCGAGCACGGGGTGGGGCGGCTGAAGCCCTACATGATGCCGGAGTGGCGCGGCGGGGCGGAGTTGGATGCGATGCGGCGGATCAAGGCGGCGCTCGATCCGGGGGGGATATTGAACCCGGGGAAGGTGCTGGGGTGACGTCAGGCGTCACGTCGGAACGGTTTTCGTATCTTTATCGCACCGTCCCGGTCGTTGCGGCGGCTGCGGGTCGGAGCGCGATGCGGTGCAGCTGGCGCTGGGGTGAGTGGTTTCGTTGTTTTATTGCAAGAGTATCACGTGCAAATGCCGGCCCCGAGCCAGCCGCCGAAAAGCGGGGGCAGCGCCTCGGGGTGGGGCAGAGTTGGTCCGGCAGTCGCATGACTTCGGCATCGATCACATAAATCACGCGATGGACCACTTCAGTGTCTGGGAAAGGCGTGGCCGGTCGCCTCGTCCTTGGCATATCGCAGCCGCCTGAGCGCGGCGTTCAGGGTGCCGTCGGCGATCGGGCACGATGGCGAACGAACGCCAGCGAACAGGAAATTGCCTCCCGTACCAGCAGACGAAGCTCGATACCGGGGCCGCACCACGGTAACCGCGACCATGCCACCGCGCGCGAAATCCCCTCCATTATGGCGATTTACCCGTGGCATGAGAGGGCCATGGCGCGATCCCGGCGACGAAATGAAAAGCTGGCATCCTGCCCCAGAAGTGCCTTTCCATCTCAGGGGCAGGACACAGAAATGGGAAGGCATTTCAGGGACCAGCAGGACACTAGGCTGCCCTCGCCGGACGCTGTTCCCGCCAGCCGGTCGCGCGTTCGTAGGCATGCGCGGCGCGCAGAACCAGCGCGTCCTCGAACGGCCGCCCGACCAGTTGCATCGACACCGGCAGGCCGCCGGCGCCGAAGCCGGTGCACACGCTCATCGCCGGCTGACCAGTGACGTTGAACGGGATCGTGAAGGAGGGTTTCTCCAGGCTCACCCATTTCGGGACCGACGCGATCTCCGGCGCCTCCGCCGGCGCCGGAGCCGTCAGCAGCAGATCGACATCCGCCATCGCCGCGGCAACCTGCTGGCACAGGATGCGCCGCCGGCGGACCGCCTGCACGTAGTCGGCCGCGCGCAGCAGCCCGCCCAGCGCCACCCGGTCGCGGAACAATTCGCCGTAGTCGTTGAACCGCGTCTTCATCCAGGGTTCGTGCACGGCATAGGCCTCGATGACCAGGATCACCCAGCCGCAGGCCTGGAAATCGAGCATCGGCGGCAACGTCACGTCGCGCACGGTGGCGCCGAGGGAAGCGAACACCCGTTCCGCCTCCGCAATCCCCGCGCGCACGCCCGGGCTCGCCGGATGGTCGGTCTCGAAGAAATGCCGCACCACGCCGATGCGCAGGCCCTTCACCCCGCCGCCGAGCCCGGCCACCAGTTCCGGCACCGGACGGTCGGCGGAGGCCGGGTCGGCAGGGTCGTGCCCGGCCATCGCCTCCAGCAGCAGCGCGCAGTCCTCCGCGGTCCAGGCCAGCGGGCCGGTGTGGTCCAACGTGAAGGCCAGCGGCTGCACGCCGACCCGGCTCGCGAGCCCGTACGTCGGCTTGATGCCGGCCAGCCCGCACAGCGCCGCCGGCCCGCGGATCGACCCGCCGGTGTCGGACCCCGTGCCGCCCAGGATCATGCCGGACGCCACCGCCGCCCCGGTGCCGGACGACGATCCGGCAGTGAAATGCGCCGGATTCCACGGGTTGCGCGCAGGCGGCCAGGGCAGATCGAAGGACGGGCCGCCGAACGCGAATTCATGCGTCGCGAGCTTGCCCATCAGCACCGTCCCCGCCTCCGCCCACTGGCGCACCACGGTCGCGTCGGCATCGGGGACGTTGCCTTCCAGCAACTTCGAATGCGCCGTCGTCGGAATGCCCGCGGTGGCGTAGATGTCCTTGTGGCCGATGGGAATCCCGTCGAGCGGCCCCAGGCGCGCCCCCGCCATCGCTCGCGCCTCCGCCGCGCGCGCGTCGGCCATGGCGCGCTCCTCGGTGAGGCAGATGAACGCATGCAATGTGGAATCGAGCGCGCGGATGCGGGCAAAACACGCCTCGGTCAGCTCGACCGGCGACAACTTCTTCGCCGCGATCAGGCGCGAGGCCTCGGCGATCGTCAGGAACGGCGCCATCATACTTGCTCCGGCTTGAAAATCAGCGCCGGCTCCGCCTCGCGCGGCAGGGGCGCATGCAGCCGTTCCAGCAACGGCTCGACCAGGGCATAGCCCTCGCGCAAGGTGGCGATCTGGGCAGCGTCAAGCGGCAGGCCGGTCGCGGCCACCAGGGCAGCGAAGGCGACAGGATCGAGGGACGGCGGCATGGCAGTCGATTCCTTCAGGCAGCGACAAAGAAAGGATCAGGCGGCGGCGGCACGCACGCAACGCACCAGCCCGCCGCCGGCACGCGGAACCACCGGCGGATCGGCGGTGCGACAGGCATCCTCCACCAGGGAACAGCGCGGCGCGAACGCGCACCCCGACGGCAAGGCAGCCAGGTCCGGCGGCGCACCCGGAATCGCTTCCAGCACTCCGCCGCGCTGCCCGCCATGCACGGTGGAAGACAACAGCCCGGCCGTATAGGGATGCCGCGGATCGCGGATGACCTGGCGCGCCGTGCCCGTCTCGATGAAACGCCCGGCATACATCACCGCCACCCGGTCGGAGATCTCGGCCGCCACGCCCATGTCGTGCGTCACGAACACCACCGCCATGCCAAGTTCCTCCTGCAACTGCCGCAGCAGCAGCAGGATCTGGATCTGCACGGTGACATCCAGCGCGGTCGTCGGCTCGTCCGCCAACAGCACCTCCGGCGTGCACGCCAGCGCCAACGCGATCATCGCCCGCTGGCGCATGCCGCCCGACAACTCATGCGGATAATTCCGCAACCGCCGCGCCGCCGAGGGAATGCGCACCCGCTCCAGCATCTCCTGCGCCCGATGCAACGCCGCGCGACGATCCAAACCCTCGTGGCGCACAATGGTCTCCGCGATCTGCGCGCCGATCATATAGACCGGATCAAGCGCCGACATCGGCTCCTGGAAAATCATCGCAATGCGCCGCCCGCGCAACCGCGCCAACGCCGCCGGCGGCAGATCCAGAACCGACGTCCCCGCCAGGCGCACCGAACCCGAAACCCGCGCCTGCGCCGGCAACAACCCCATCAACGCCTTCAACGTGACGCTCTTGCCCGACCCCGACTCACCCAGAATGGTCAACGTCTCCCCGCGCGCCAACGCAAAGGAAACCCCGTTCACCGCCGCAATCTGCGCGTCCCGCCGAAACAAACGCACCGCCAGTCCATCCACCTCCAACACCGGCACATCCGCCGCCGACCCGGCCGCCACCACCGGCGCAGGCGGCGCTAGAACGGTCATGATGCGGCTCCATGCGGTGGGAGGGTCTGCCGGATGAGGTTGTCGCGCATCCGGATGTGCGGCGGGTTTATCTC
>JABBNW010000179.1 GCA_019352115.1 Pseudomonadota bacterium | reverse complement strand
CGGCGAAGCGGCTGCGTGATGAAGGGATGAAGTGACATGGCGGCAAAGCTCACGACGTACGATCCGGCTGAAGACCTGGCTTCCGACGCGGCCATTGCGACCTTCATGGCGGAGGCGTTCGCAACCGAGGATCCGGGATATATCGGGCATGCTCTTGGCGTTGTGGCACGCGCGAAAGGTATGGCGCAGATCGCCGAACAGACCGGTCTTTCACGCGAGCAGCTCTATCGGTCACTCAGCGATCACGGCAATCCGACCTTGAAGACAACGATGGCGGTGATGAAGGCGCTGGGGATCGCATTGACAGCCAAGGTCCCTGCTTGAAAAAACATGCCGCAACCATGATTAGATGTGGAGGCGTTCGTTCTGCATTACGACAAAGAAGCGGGCAAAGGCGGTCACCTCCATCGCGGCACGACGGCGGCGCCATATCACTTCACCATCATCGAAGCCCTGCTGGGGGATTTCGATGCGGAGACGGGGAGATGGCTGGATGGATACCCTCATCATCGGTAACCAACCCTTGCCGGAGCGGCTGGCCGCGATTGCGCGCGCCTGGCAAACAAGTGTGCCGGAGGCCGCGGCGCGGCTCGACTTCGAAAGCCTGGATGCGGCCTGGAGCCTGCTGACGGCGAAGCGCCGGGCCATTCTCCGGGCGATGGCCGGGCAGGGACCGCTGTCGATCCGCGCGATCGCGCGCCGGGTCGGGGGCGACGTTCACGCGGTGCACACCGACGTCCGCGTGCTGCACCGATCCGGCGTGATCGACCGGACCGAGGACGGCAGGATGGTCTTGCCCTACGAGGTGATCCGGCTGGATTTCACTTTCACGCCTAAGTCGGCCGCCTGACCCCGGCGGAGAGCAGAAAGCCCTGGTCGATCCTCCGCCCCTGGCGCGCCGCAGGCCGCGTGACGCTGCTTGAAGAGCCCGCCCCACATCGGGCCGCGATGCACCGCCTCGGGCGAAAGCGGCAGCAGGCCCGTGCCCCCGCGGGTCGGTTCCGGGCGGTGGGCAAGCTGCGATTCCAACACCGAGAAGAAAGGCGAGCAAGCCGGAGGTCACAGAGGATGAGGTAGCCGCCCCGGCCGGCTGCGCCCCTCGGCGATCCGCGCCCGGGAGCGGCGTCGCGCAGGAAGCGGCGAACGAACATCGGGGAGACCATTCCAGCACCGAGGCGCACCTCTGCAACCTCCGGCTTCCTCGCCTTTCGTCTCGGTGTTAAATCGGAGCTTCCTGGCCGCACCGGCCTTGCCACGGCTCCCCGCCCGATCGCCGCGCACGGGAAGCGCCCCATCGGCGGGCTGCGCGATATGATGATATTGGCGCCGGACACCGATAGGCCTCGAAACGGAGGCCCCCGGCGCGCGCCTGTTCCCTCAGCTCCCTGGCTTGCGCGATGCGTGCCGCCGCGTGCGGCTATGCGTCGGGAACGTCAGGCGGGTTCGACACGCTTGCCGTGCAGGCATCCGGGGCAAACGAACACCCCGGCGACTGTCTTCATCGAACACGGCTTCGCAGACCGCATAGGGCGGCCCATTGAACCAACCGTCAGCCTCCGCCTCGGCACGGCTCAATGTACGGCGCAGCTCGCGATTGGTGCCATCGACATCCACGCCGTCGATACGAATGGCAATGACGGTGCGCGTGCCGATGTCGGTCCAACGCCATTGCTTGCCGCCGCACCAGAACGTTTCGCCGATTCGGAGGTCGCTGCGCTGCAAAGGGGTCAAATCTCAGGCATGATGCGCTCGAGCCGGACCGCGCCCCTAATGCGCGAAAATGTCCGGCGTCTCGTAGCCCAGCAGATCCAACCGCCCGCGGGCCGGCAGGAAGTCGAAGCACGCCTGCGCCAGCTCCAGCCGCCCTTCCCGCCGCAGCAGCGCCTCCAGCTTCGCCCACAGCGCGTGCAGGTGCAGAACGTCGGACGCCGCATAGGCCAACTGCTCGGCGGACAGTTCCGGCGCGCCCCAGTCCGACGTCTGCTGCTGCTTGCTGATCTCCACGCCCAGCAACTCGCGGCAGAGATCGCGCAGCCCGTGCCGGTCGGTGAAGGTCCGCACCAGCTTGGCCGCGATCTTGGTGCACGCCACCGGGGCGACCGTGATCCCCAGGCTGTGCTGCAGCACCGCGACATCGAATCGCGCGAAATGCATCAGCTTCAGCACCAAAGGATCAGCCATCATCCGGGCCAGGTTCGGGCAGTCGAACCCGCGCCCGCCCAACGACACCGGGCGAAGCTGCACCAGATGCGCCACACCGTCCCCGGCCGAAAGCTGCACCAGGCACAGCCGGTCGCGATGCGGATTGAGCCCCATGGTCTCGGTATCGACCGCCACCACGGGGCCGAGCGACAGCCCCTCCGGCAGGTCGTCGCGATGCAGGTGCAGCGCGCCCCCGGGCATGAACTGGGTCACGCCCATGCTGCCCGTGCCGCCGCCAACCGAAGCCTGATCATTTGAACTGGTGCCCAGGAGAAGACTCGAACTTCCACGACCTTGCGGCCACAGGTACCTGAAACCTGCGCGTCTACCAATTCCGCCACCTGGGCATCCGCCGGCGGCCAGAAGGGCCGGCCGGGAGGTGCGGGGGTGTAACGGCGGGGGCGGGACCCGTCAAGCGCGGCTCCGCCGGCACCGAGCGGCGTGCCCGGGTCGGCCACGTCCACGTGGCTCGCAACCCTTGTGCACGGCGCGCTTTTCCCCCCTGATCGCCCCTCCCCCGCCCTTCGCCCGAGACCGCGCCATGCCCCGCATCGAGATCGCCCCCAGCCTGCTCGCCGCCGATTTCGCCCGGCTGGCCGAGGAAGTCGCCGCGGTGGAGGCCGCCGGGGCCGACTGGCTGCACCTTGATGTGATGGACGGGCGCTTCGTGCCCAATATCAGCTTCGGCCCGCTGGTCCTGCGCGCCCTGCGCCCGCACACCAGGCTGCCGTTCGACGTCCACCTGATGATCGAACCGGTCGATCCCTTCCTCGCCGAGTTCGCCGCCGCCGGCGCCGACCGCATTCTGATCCATCCCGAGTCCGGTCCGCACCTGCACCGTTCGCTGCAAGCGATCCGTGCCCTGGGCAAGCAGGCTGGCGTGGTGTTGAACCCGGCGACCCCGGTGGAAGCCGTTGCATGGGTGCTCGATCTGGTTGACACAGTGCTGATGATGACCGTCAACCCCGGATTCGGCGGGCAGGCGTTCCTGTCCTTGCAACTGCCCAAGATCGCCGCGGTGCGCGCCATGATCGCGGCCTCCGGCCGGCCCATCCGGCTCGCGGTCGATGGCGGCATCGCCCCGGGCACCGCGGGGCCGGCGGCGGCGGCGGGGGCCGATACGTTCATCGCCGGCAGCGCCGTCTTCGGCACCCGGGACTACGCGCACGCCATCGCCGGACTGCGCGCCGAAGCCACCGATCCTGCCCGCGCCGGATTGCCCCCGGCCGGGGGGAAACCAGATTGAGCGGGAGCGACCCGCGCCGCTGGCTGCGCGACCTGCGTCGCGCCGTCGCGCGCCTGCCCGATCTCCGCATGAGCCGGGTGCCCGACGCGCCCGCCCTGCCGGTGCGCGACCCGTGGCCCGGCGATCCCGCCCGCGGCGCCCGGCTGCTCAAGGGCGAGCTTGAACTCGGCGGCGGCGTGCGCGGGCTGCGGCCGGGGTTCTGGGCCGAGCCCTCCGGGCCGATGCTGTTGCGCGCCGCCGGGCACGGGTTCACCTGGCTGCGCGATCTGCGCGCGCTGGGCACCGATGCCGCCCGGCTGCGCGCCCGCGCGCTGGTGTCCGATTGGATCGCGACCGGCGCGTCGGATCCGCTGGCGCAGCGGCCGGACGTGGCCGGGGCGCGCATCGCCGCATGGCTCGGCCACTACGATTTCTTCTTCGCTGCCGCCGACGACGGATTCCGCCAGAAGCTGATGGCCCGGCTCGTCTCCGACGCCCGCAGCCTGTCGGCCGCCCTGCCGCCGGAAGAGATCGACGCCCGCGCGCTGACCGCCCTCAAAGGCCTGATCGCCGCGGCGGTGGCGCTGCCGGAGCACGGCGGCTTCCTGCTCCGCGCCCAGCGCTTCCTGCCGCAGGAGATCGCCCGCCAGGTGGCCCCCGACGGCAGCCAGGCGGAGCGCAGCCCGGCCGCCCTGCTCGCCACCTTGCAGGACCTGACCGAAATCCGCGCCCTGCTGCAGGCCGCGCAAGCCACCCCGCCGGCCATCCTGGGTCCGGCGATCGAGCGGGTGGCCGGGGCGCTGCGCGCGCTGCGCCACGGCGACGGCGGCCTCGCGTTGTTCAACGGCAGCAAGGAAGAGCACGCCGGGCTGATCGAGCTGGTGCTGACCCAGGCCGGGCGCGGCGGGCGCACGCCGCTGACCTTGCCGGACGGCGGGTTCCATCGCCTCGCCGCCGCGCGCACCCTGGTGATTGCCGATTGCGGGGCGCCGCCGCCGCCGGGTCTCGACCGTTCCGCCCATGCCGGCACTTTGTCGTTCGAGATGTCGATCGGGCGCGAGCGGTTGATCGTGAACTGCGGCGCCTTCCCCGCCGGTGGCGCCGAGTGGCGGGACGCCGCGCGCGCCACCGCCGCGCATTCCACCCTGGTGATCGCCGACGTGAATTCCTCCGAATTGAAGCCCGAGGGGCTGGGCCGCCGGCCGGCCACCGTGGACGTGCAGCGCCAGGAGGCGAACGGCGCGCATTGGCTGGAAGCGAGCCACGACGGCTGGGTAAAGTCGTTCGACGCGGTGCACCGCCGCCGGCTCTATCTCGCCGAAAGCGGCGAGGATCTGCGGGGGGAGGACACGATCGAGGCGGCCACCCCGCAGCCCTTCGCCATCCGGTTCCATCTCCACCCCACCGTGCACGGCAACGTCCAACAGGACGGCGGCGCGGTGCTGCTGCGCCTGCCCGGTGGCGGCGGCTGGCGGCTGCGTGCCGACGGGGCGAAGGTCTCGGTGGAGGAAAGCATCTACCTCGGCGGTCCGGAGCCGCGGCGGACCGAGCAGGTGGTGCTGAGCGGCTATCCGGACGGGCCGCAGCACGTGAAATGGGCGATCAGCAAGGTGAAGTAGGTCCGCGCGCCCCGACCGCGTCCCGCCCGCCATGAAAATCCTCGAGATCACCAACGTCGATTTCTCGATGCGCCAGTTCGTGCTGCCGCTGATGCGCGGCATCCGCGCGCGCGGGCACGAGGTGGTGGGCGTCTCGGCCGACGGCGCGCTGCTGGCCGACATTCGCGCCGAGGGGTTCCGGGTGGTGGCGGTGCCGTTCGCCCGCCGGGTCTCCCCGATCGCGCATCTGCGCGCCTTCGCGGCGCTGGTGGCGCTGATCCGGGCGGAAAAGCCCGACCTCGTGCACGCGCACATGCCGATCAGCGGCTTCCTGGGGCGGCTGGCCGCACGGCTCGCCGGGGTGCCGCGCGTTGCCTACACATGCCACGGGTTCCTCTACAAACAGGAAGGCGCGTTCGCCCGGCGCGCGGTCGCCTTCGTCATGGAATGGGTCGGCGGGCGGCTGACCGACGTGTTCCTGACCGTCTCGGCGACCGAGGCGGCGGAGGCGCGGCGGCTGTTCATCTCCCGCCGCGCGATCGCGGTAGGCAACGGGCGCGATCCGGCCGTGTTCCGCCCCGATCCGGCCGCGCGGGCGCGGCTGCGCGCCGCCCTCGGCACGGCGGACGATCGGGTGGTGGTGCTCGCCGTCTCCCGCCTGGTGCGCACCAAGGGCTATCCGGAACTGGCGGCGGCGATGCGGGCGGTGCCGGGGGCGGAGCTCTGGGTGGTGGGCGAGCGGCTCGCCTCCGATCCCGGCGAAGACATGGTGGCACTGCTGGAGGGCGCCGGCCTCGGGGGGCGGCTGAAACGGCTGGGGTATCGCGACGACGTGGCCGCGGTGATGGCGGCGGCCGACATCTTCACCCTGCCGAGCTATTTCGAGGGGCTGCCGGTCTCGGTGATGGAGGCAATGCTGTGCGGGCTGCCGGTGGTTGCCTCCGACATTCCCGGCCCGCGCCAGCAGGTGGTGGAGGGGGTCACCGGCCTGCTGGTGCCGGCGCATGCGGTGGCGCCGCTGGCGGCGGCGCTGGCGCGACTGGCGGCCGATGCGAGGTTGCGCGCGGCGATGGGCGCGGCGGGGCGGGCGCGGGCGGTCGATCTGTTCGATGAGGCCAAGGCGATCGCGCGCACGCTGGACCTGCTCGGGTTGTAGGGCTATTGCGCGGCGGCATGAGCGACATTGTTCCGATCCGCCGCGCGCTGATCTCGGTTTCCGACAAATCCGGCCTGGTGGCCTTCGCCGCGGCGCTGGCGGCGCAGGGGGTGCAGATCCTGTCCACCGGGGGTTCGGCCGCCGCACTGCGCGCCGCCGGGGTGGCGGTGACGGAAGTGTCCGAACACACCGGGTTTCCGGAAATCCTGGACGGTCGGGTGAAGACCCTGGTGCCGCAGATCCACGGCGGCCTGCTGGGCCGGCGCGACGTGCCGGAGCATGTGGCGCAGATGGACGCGCACGGGATCGCGCCGATCGACCTGCTGGCGGTGAACCTCTACCCGTTCGAGGCCACGGTGGCGCGCGGGGCCGCCCCGGACGACTGCGTGGAGAACATCGACATCGGCGGCCCGGCGCTGATCCGCGCCGCGGCGAAGAACCATGATTTCGTCACCGTCCTGACCGAGCCCGGGCAGTACGCCGAGGTGCTGGCGGAGATCGCAGCGCACGGCGGTACCAGCCGGGCGCTGCGCGTGCGCCTGGCCGGCGCCGCCTATGCACGCACCGCCGCCTACGACACGGCCATCGCGGCCTGGTTCGCCGCCCAGCGGGGCGAAACCTTCCCGCCGCGCCTCGCGATCGCCGGCACCCTGCGCCAGACCTTGCGCTACGGGGAGAACCCGCACCAGCAGGCCGCCTTCTACGTCACCGCGCCGCGCCCCGGCGTCGCCTCCGCGACCCAGGTGCAGGGCAAGGAACTGTCCTACAACAACCTGAACGATACCGACGCCGCCTACGAATGCGTCGCCGAATTCGACGCGCCGACTGTGGTGATCGTCAAGCACGCCAACCCGTGCGGCGTCGCCACCGCGGCACACCTGGCCGATGCGTGGGAGGCGGCGCTGCGCTGCGACCCCACTTCGGCCTTCGGCGGCATCGTGGCGCTGAACCGCACCCTGGACGGGGCGACGGCGGAACGGATCGCCGCGATCTTCACCGAAGTCATCATCGCCCCGGACGCCGATGCGGACGCGCGCGCGGTGCTGGCGCGCAAGAAGAACCTGCGGCTGCTGCTGGCCGGCAGCTTGCCCGATGCGGCCGCGCCGGGGATGGTGTTCCGCAGCGTCGGCGGCGGGTTCCTGGCGCAGACGCGCGACGCCGGGCGGGTGGCGGAGGGCGATCTACGGGTGGTGACCCGACGCCCGCCGACCCCCGCCGAGCTGGCCGACCTGCTGTTCGCATTCCGCGTCTGCAAGCACGTGAAATCGAATGCGATCGTCTATGCCAAGGGCGGTGCGACGGTGGGCATCGGCGCCGGGCAGATGAGCCGGGTGGATTCCGCGCGCATCGCCGCCTGGAAAAGCGCGGAAGCGGCGAAGGCGGCCGGGCTGGACGCACCCTTGGCGCAGGGCAGCGTGGTGGCCTCGGACGCGTTCTTCCCGTTTGCCGATGGGTTGGAGGCGGCGGTGGCCGCGGGGGCGACTGCGGTGATCCAACCTGGCGGATCGATGCGTGACGCCGAGGTGATCGCCGCGGCCGACGCTGCCGGGATCGCGATGGTGCTGACCGGGATACGGCATTTCCGGCATTAGCCGCCGGCATTCGCCGCTGGGGGGCAAGTCCGCCTCACCCGCTTGCGCGCAGCGCGCGCCGGACCCGGAGATGCCCGATCAGGCGCCGGGCCGGCTGCTCGATGGCGTGGTAGACCATCACCCAGCACGCCGCGAGGCCGCGCAATCCGGTCAAGGATCTGATCTCGGAGCGGCGTTCGTTCATGGCGGCTGAGGCTCTCGCTCCGGTAGTCGGCATCGGAATCGGGGCGTTCGGGCGCGTACAACGGACCGCGAGGTCCCGGAGCCGGGCAGTTTTTCGTGACGGTGCCGTCATGGGTGCAAGGCCCGGTCCGGTGCAGGGCGCGACTGGCACGCGACGGGCAGATCGCTATAACCAGGGCCCCGCGGCGGGGGCACCGTCGGCACCACTCGGCCGGTTGACCGAAGGAGACCTGGACCATGACGCCATCGGATATCGCGCGGCTCGAAGCCTATCTGCGCACCACCCTGGGCAACGAGCGGATCCGCATCGAGGCACCAAGCAAGCGCGGAGCCTCGGTCGAAGTCCACATCGGCGCGGAATTCATCGGCACGGTGCATCGGGACGAGGACGACGGCGAGGTCTCGTTCTCGCTGCACATCACGATCCTGGAGGAAGACCTGCCGGTGCTGGCGGCGCAGAAGCGGGCGGCACCGCGGCGATAGGCGCCGTCCGGTTCAGGCGGGCATCAGGGCCGGCGCGGCGAGGCCGAGCGCGCGGGCAGCAACGGCCATCTTCGTGTCGAATGTCGCGACGTCCGCGCCCACTCTTTGCGCGATCGCGATGTTGAGCGCGTCCGGCGTGCGCAGGGTGAGATCGAGCCGGCGGAGGTAGGCCCCGGCCGCCGCCACATCGGCCGGCGTGGTCTCCGCGCGCTGCGTGGCGCGTGCCGCCCAGGTGTCGAGAGTCGTGAAGGCAGAGCGGGCTTCGGCTTCCGTCAGGTCCTCCGTGCGCACGCGCCGGGCGAGGGCAGAGGCGAACTCGGCGGCGGCAAAGTCGCTGACAACCAGGCTGGGGGTGTGGGCGCGGAAGAAGGCCTCGGCGCGGGCGGTAAGCGGATCGTGGGTGAGCAGGGCGACGAGGACGCTGGCATCGAGGTAGAGACTCACCGGTCCTCAGTGTCACGCATGCGGCCAAGCAGGTGGCCGGCGTCTTCGTGCACCGGGCGGGCGCCGACGCGGTGGCGGGCCAGGAAGTCGAGATCGGCCGCGGTCACCGGGCGCGCCGGAGGACGCACCGGCTTCAGTTCCACCACCTCGGTGCCGTGGCGGGTGATGACGACGGTCTCGCCGGTCAGGGCGCGGTCGATCAGGTCGGACAGGTGGTTGCGGGCTTCGGCGACGCTGTGCTGGGCCATGGAGGAGAATATAGGCATCCGATGGCTATAATGTCCAGGACGGCGGGGGGACCGGTTCGGGTCAGGCGGCTTTCAGGGTGAAATCGACGTGG
>JABBNW010000178.1 GCA_019352115.1 Pseudomonadota bacterium | reverse complement strand
CCCACCCGGCCCCGCAACTCCATGACTATGGCAGACTCCAAAGACACAAGGGGACGAGTTCCCTGGCGGGGTCCAGGGGCAGAGCCCCTGGCCTTCTTTCCAACCCCCCGTCCCGCCTCACCCCGGCGGCACGAGCAGGAGGCGGTTGGCGTGTTCCAGGGCGTGGAATGTTTCCGGCCAGGCGCGGGCGAAGGTGGCGGGTGGGGTTCCGCGGGCTTCTAGCGTGGCGGCGATGGTGCCGACGGAGTTCGTGCCGTCGGCCAGGCTCAGGATGGCGGGTGCCAGCGCCGGCAGCCGCACCGGCATGCGCAGTCCGTCCATCAGCAGCGGTAGGGTGCCGTCGGGTTGCAGGAAGCGCGGCATTTCCGGCCCCGGCATTTCGCGCCCGACCGGGATCGCTTCGGGATTGCGCGGATCGGCGCGCGTCACCGGTTCGGTGGTGCGGCGGCAGTAGAGCACGTGGACGCACATGTTGCCGGCCAGCGCCTCGGCCAGCGCGGCACGGGCGGTGGGATCGAGCGCCTCGGCGCGGGCGCGCAGGCGCGGGTCGGGCAGCAGCGGCAGCGGGTCGTAGCGCAGCGGCTCCATCCAGGCGGTGGCTTCCAGCCCGGCGGTGGCCAGCAGGGCGGCGAGTTGCGGCACGGTGTAGGCGCGGTCGCGCGGATTGAGCAGCAGGTCGAAGACGCCGGCATCGCCGCCGCTGATGTGGTCCTGGAAGTTGCGGTTGAAGCGGAACCAGGCGGTTTCCGGCAGGTGGCGCAGCACGCGCCGCGCGGTTTCGATGCGCGCCGGCGGGGCCTCGTCTTCCGGCGCGAGCAGGCGCAGCGCGTCCTGCAGCATGTAGACCCCGGTGCGCCCGTGCGGCGCATAGACCATCAGTCCGATGCCGCCGCCGGGCGCCAGCACGGACGTCAGCGCGCGCAGCCCCGCCGCCGGGTCGGGCAAATGGTGCAGCACGCCGCAGCAATCGATGTAGTCGAACGGCCCGAGCCCGGAGCCGGGCAGATCGAGCAAGGAGCGTTGTTCCCACACGATGTTGGTGAGCCCGCGCACCGACGCCCGTTCCTGTGCGACCCGCAGCGCACCGGTCGAGCGGTCGAGCCAGGTGACCGAGCCGGGGCGATTGGCGCGGGCCATCTGCTGGGCGAGCATGATGGTCGCGTCCCCGGTGCCGCCGCCGGCGATGAGCGCGCGCAGGGGCGTGCCGACAGAGCGAGTGGCGCCGAACACCCAGTGGTCGATCTCGCGCAGATGGCCGGGGCTGCCGACGATCAGGCGCTTGGCTTCCTCCCGCGGGTCGCGCTTGGGGTAGGGGTAGGCCTCGTACTGGGCGGCGAGTTTGGCGTCGGTTGCGTCGGTCATGCGCGGGGGCATAGACCAGGGACCATGCAGGGCACCAGCGCGCGCGGCTATTTCGGCATCGGGGTGGAGGGCGTCTCCAAATCCGCCAACGTCGGCGCGCTGCTGCGCACGGCGCATGCGTTCGGCGCCTCGTTCTGCTTCACGGTCGGCGCGGGGTGGGATGCGCGGGCCGAGCGGCTGGCCGACACCGCCGATACACCGGCGCATGTGCCGCTGTGGCGCTTCGCCGGGGTGGACGCGCTGGCGTTGCCGGCGGGCTGCGTCTTGGTGGGGATCGAGATCCTCGACGGGGCGACCGAGTTGCCCTCGTTCCGCCATCCGCTCAGTGCGGCGTATGTGCTGGGGCCGGAGCGGGCGGGGCTGTCGCCAGCCTTGCTGGCGCGGTGCCGGCATGTGGTGCGGATCCCGACGAAGTTCTCGTTGAACCTGGCGGTGGCGGGCGCGCTGGTGCTGTACGACCGGCTGCTGCAGCACGGGCGGTTTGCCGATCGGCCGGTGGGGAGTGCCGCGGGCGCGCCGGTGGCGGTGGCCGAGGCGACCGGGTCGCCGGTGCGGCACGGGCCGCCGCGGTTCCGCCGGGTGGTGCCGGACTGGGCTGGCGGCGGGTAGGGCGCGACGGTTTCCCCCCAAGTCGGATAATCATGGACGCGCGGGGGCCGAAGGTGCTGGTCTGGCCGCTGCCGCGCGACGCCGCGACGTAGCCAGGAGGACGATGGGATGGGTCCGTTTCCGCACGACGCACCGCCGGCCGCGATCACCGCCGACAACCCCGCCGGCACCGACGGCTTCGGCTTTGTCGAATTCGCCGCCCCCGACCCCACCGCCCTGCACGCCCTGTTCCTCACCATGGGCTTCGCACCGGTCGCGCGGCACCGCACCCGGGCGATCACGCTCTATCGCCAGGGCGACGTCGACTACCTCGTGAACGAGGACCCGGCCAGCCACGCCGCCCGTTTCGCGGCCGCGCACGGCCCCTGCGCCCCCGGCATGGCGTTCCGGGTGGTGGACGCGCAGCACGCCTGGCGCCGCGCGATCGCCGCCGGCGCCGAGCCGGCCGGCCCGGCGGACGGCGCCCTCGCGCTCGATGTCCCGGCTGTGAAGGGGATCGGCGGTTCGCTGCTCTATTTCGTGGACCGGTTCGGCGCCAAGGGCTCCGCCTACGATCCGGAGTTCGCCTGGACCGGCGCGCCCGACCCGCAGCCGGCCGGGCAGGGCCTGTTCTACCTCGACCACCTGACCCACAACGTCGGCCGCGGCCGGATGCACGTCTGGACGGAGTTCTACGAGCGCATCTTCAACTTCAAGGAAATCCGCTACTTCGACATCAAAGGCGAATACACCGGTCTGCACTCCCGCGCGCTCACCAGCCCGGACGGCAAGATCCGCATTCCGATCAACGAATCCGCCGACGACCGCAGCCAGATCGAGGAATATCTGCATACCTATCGCGGCGAGGGCATCCAGCACCTCGCCTGCGGCTGCCGCGACGTCTTCGCGACGGTCGAGGCGCTGCGTGCCCGCGGCCTGCGGTTCATGCCCTCCCCGCCGCCCACCTATTACGAACGGGTGGAGGAACGGGTGCCCGGCCACGGCGAGGACCTGGCGCGGCTGCGCAGCACCGGCATCCTGCTCGACGGCGAAGGCGCCATCGCCGTCGGTGCCACCGAGGGGCGGAAGACGAAAGTGCTGCTGCAGATTTTCTCAGCCAACGCGATCGGCCCGATCTTTTTCGAGTTCATCCAGCGCAAGGGCGACGAAGGTTTCGGCCACGGCAATTTCCGTGCGCTGTTTCTGTCGATCGAGGAAGACCAGGTCCGCCGCGGCGTGCTGGCCCCCACGCAAGGCGGCTGAGAGTTTGCGCAAGGCTGTCCGCCAGCCGCCGGGATCGCACGAAAACCCGATCGGGAGGAAGCACCCGTGACCTTGATCCCGCCGCTCTCGGCGGCCGTGACGGACGGCTACCAATCCGGCTTCGGCAACGGCTTCGCGACCGAGGCGCTGCCCGGCGCCCTGCCTATCGGCCGCAACTCGCCCCAGCGCTGCGCCTACGGCCTGTATGCGGAGCAACTGAGCGGCACCGCCTTCACCGCCCCGCGCGCGGCCAACCGGCGGAGCTGGCTCTATCGCATCCGCCCGAGCCTTGCCCATTGGGGCCGCTTCCGCCCCGCCGACACCGGCCTATGGCGCACCGCCCCCTGCGCGGAAATCGCGTTGCCGCCGGCGCCCATGCGCTGGGACCCGATCCCCCTTCCGGCGGAGGCGCAAAGCCTCCTCGACGGCGTGCGGACCATCACCACCGCGGGCGACGCCGGCGCGCAGACCGGCATGGCCGCGCATGTCTATCTCGCGACCGCATCGATGACGGACACGTATTTCTACAACGCCGACGCCGAGATGCTGTTCGTTCCGCAGCAGGGCGCGCTGCGGTTGCGCACCGAATTCGGCGTCATCGACATCGCGCCGGGCGAGATCGCCGTCATTCCGCGCGGCGTGAAGTTCAGCGCGGACCTGCCATCCGGCCCCGCCCGCGGGTATCTGTGCGAGAATTACGCCGGCGCCTTCACCCTGCCGGAACGTGGCCCGATCGGGGCCAACTGCCTGGCGAACCCGCGCGACTTCCTGACCCCCGTGGCCGCCTATGAGGATCGCGACGCGCCGAGCCGCCTGGTCGTGAAATGGGGCGGCGCGCTGTGGGAGACGGAGCTGGAGCATTCGCCGCTCGATGTCGTCGCCTGGCACGGCAACAATGCGCCCTACAAATACGATCTGCGCCGCTTCGCCCCGGTCGGGCCGCTGCTGTTCGACCATGCCGACCCGAGCATCTTCACGACCCTGACGGCGCCGAGCGACACGCCGGGGACCGCGAACGTCGATTTCGTCATCTTCCCCGACCGCTGGGCGGTGGCCGAGGACACGTTCCGCCCGCCCTGGTACCACATGAACATCATGAGCGAGTTCATGGGCCTGATCTACGGCGC
Organism: Pseudomonadota bacterium; assembly: GCA_019352115.1. GTDB lineage: Bacteria > Pseudomonadota > Alphaproteobacteria > Acetobacterales > Acetobacteraceae > JAJZVS01. Next base: position 4,883 of record JABBNW010000178.1, on the reverse strand, counting down.
CTACGACGCCAAGCCGCACGGGTTCGTGCCGGGCGGGTTCTCGCTGCACAACACGATGCTGCCGCACGGGCCGGACCGGGAGGCGTTCGAGGGTGCGAGCGCCGCCCTGCTCGCGCCGCACAAGCTCGCCGGCACGATGGCGTTCATGTTCGAGACCCGGTTTCCGCAGCGGGTGACCGCCTACGCCGCCGGCATCGCGCAGAACCAGGCGGACTATGCGACCTACGGCACCCGCCTGGCGAAGCGCTTCGATCCGCGCCGGCCCTGAGCGGAAGGCGCGACGAGGGGCGATCGGGCCGGCGGTCGGGGCGGAGAGGCTTCGCCTCTGCGTTCCTACGGGAGACAAGGAAGAAACGCGCACATCCACGGAGGCCCACCTTGCCGCATGCCGCCATCCGCGCCCTCCTCGCCGCCATCGATGCCGCCGCGGTCGCATCCATCGCGCAACGCCTGATCGCCGCGCCCTCTCCGAACCCACCGGGTGAGACCGGCGCCGTCGCGCAGGTCGCCGCCGACATCCTGCGCGCGGCAATCCCGGGCGTGGACCTCGCGCTGCACGACACGGGCGAGGGCATCGTCAACCTCGTCGCCCGCGTGCGCGGTACCGGTCCGGGGCGGCGCATCGTCCTGAACGGCCATCTGGACACCTACCCGGTGAACCCCGACCTGCCCTGGACCGTGGACCCGCTGGCCGGCACCTTGCGCGACGGCCGGCTTTATGGCCGCGGCGCCGCGGACATGAAGGGCGGCATCGCCGCCTCCATCGCCGCGTTGGCGGCTCTCGCCGAGATGCGCGCGCACTGGCCCGGGGAAGCGGTGCTCACACTTGCCGGCGACGAGGAAACCATGGGCGCGCGCGGCACGCAGTGGCTGATCGAGAACGTGCCGCACGCCGCCGGCGATGCCGCGATCATCGGCGACGCCGGATCGCCGTCCGTGCTGCGCTTCGGCGAGAAGGGATTCCTCTGGGTGCACGTCGCGGCCGGCGGCACGCCCTCGCACGGCGCGCATGTGCATCTCGGCGTCAACGCGATCGCGCGGCTGCGGCGCGCGCTCGACGCGCTCGACGCCCTGGCGGACCTGCCCTTCGACGCGCCGGGGGATGTGACGGCGGCCATCGCGGCGGCGTGGCCGATGTCCGAACCGCTCGCCGGCGCGGGGGAGGCGGGGGTGCTCGGCCGCATCACCGTCAACGTCGGCCGGATCGAGGGCGGCACGTCGATGAACCTGGTGCCCGCGGCGGCGGCGGCCTGGTTGGACATCCGCCTGCCCGCCGGCGCGGATCCGGCGGCGATGGAAACCGCGCTCGCCGCCGCGCTCGATCCCATGGACGGGGTGCGGTGGGAGGTGCTGCGCCGGGTCGGGCCGAGCGTCACCCCGCCCGGTTCCGAAATCATCCGCCGCACCGCCGCCGCGGCGCAGGAGGTGCTGGGTTTCGCGCCGGCGGTGAACATGCGGGTGGGCGGGTCGGACGCGCGACTGTTCCGCCGCTTCGGCATCCCGACGGTGGTCTATGGCCCGACCCCATTCAACATGGGCGGGGCGGACGAGAACGTGCTGGTCGCGGAACTCGGGGTCGTGGCGCGGGTGCATGCGCTGGCGGCGTTCGATTTCCTGGCCGGTGCGGCGGAGTAGTGCCGCCGCGCGGGGGGATTGGGAGCGGCGGTCGGTCCGCGCCCATCATGGTCCGTGCAAGGCGCCCTTCGGAGTCCAAACACGAACAAAGGCCTGTGTATGGTCGTATGACAGACGCGAGCGGGACGCAAACGCCTGCGCTTGGCTGGAAACCGGTCGCCCTTGTTTTTCCCCACATGGGGCGCCATTCTGACCAAGTTGGTCTGGAGTCTACGGAATGCTCACGAATTATGATGCCGACGCCGTCGCGGAGGTGATGGGCATCGCCTTTCTGGAAGACCCGGCCGGCGGTCCCGCGCCAGCCGCCAAACCGGCGAGAAGTTCCAAAGCGGTCGCCGGAGCCGACACCAGGAAGTTCGTTATCAATCTAGATCATGATCTTGTGCGGATTGTCGAGATCAGGACGAAGGGCACGTTCGGTCGTTTTGAGAAATCGAAAAGCGGCACTGACCGGAGTCTTATGGATCGGAAACTTACGAGACGACCCCCCTCATCCGTTCTGATCGAGAAAGCAGTGGAAAAAGGTCTTCCGCGGCTCGTGCTCCGCCATGTCGCCGAGCAGATAGCCGGGACCGACGAGGCGAAAATCTCTTCGTTAGAGTGGGTTATCGTTCCCAAGACGACGCTTGAACGCCGCGAGGAGCAGCTCTCACCGCTGGAGAGCGAGCGGACGGAACGCGCTGCCCGGCTTTTCGTACACGCGCGCCGCGCTCTCGGCAGCGCAGCAGAGGCACGCGCGTTCATGACATTGCCCCACCCGCTCCTTGACGGCCGCACCCCGATCGACGCGGCCAGGACGGATCTGGGTACCCGTCGCGCCGAGCAGATTCTCAATGCGCTTGAATACGGTCTTGCTCTTTGACGGCTGCGCCTCTCCGCCTCTGGCGCATCGTCACCGGCAAACATCCGATCTGGTCCGGAGACGGAGCCCGCCGCTTCGGCCAGCGCTGGAACCCGCCGGGGGTACCCGCCATCTACACCGGCACGAGCTTCGCCGTGTGCCTCATCGAGGTCCTTGTCCACGCCAACCGAACCGTGCCGCCCAGCGCCGCGCGTTATGTCGAAGCGGTCGTTCCCGATGACGTGTCGCGGGAAACATTCGACCCTGCCTTGCATGACGGGTGGGACGACCTGCTCGATACATCGATCGCCCAGGCCTTTGGCAGGACCTGGATCGAGCAACGCAGATCAGCCCTCCTGATCGTCCCCTCAGTCGTGACAGGCGGACGTGACACGAACGTTGTCGTCAATCCGGATCACCCGGACGCTGCGCGCATTTCGGTGGGGCCGGAGACACCGGTCACGCTCGACTCGCGCCTTTTTCGAAAATAACACCCCCCCACGCGAGGAACCGAAAGAAGGGTTCCAAGGGCTAGCCCTTGGTGGGGGTCCAGGGGGCAAAGCCCTTGGCCTTGCTGGCGATGGGCCAAACATTCCGCAAGTCGGCATCAGGCCGCGGCAATCGCATCCAGGAAATCGAAGACCGGCTGCGGCGCCGTGGCGGGCGTGCTGAGCGCCAGATACGCATCCGGTCGGATCAGGTAGCAGACCCCCACCTGGTACGGCCCGGTCGGCCGCGCCTGCGCCGCACGGGCGATGCGGGCGAGGGAGCCCGGCAGGCTCAACGCCGACGCCCCAACCGACAGCACGACGAACCTGCCCTCCCGCAGCGCCTCGTGCAGCCGGCCCCGCGCGCCATCCGGCGCAACCACCGCGCAATCCGGCGTGCGCGCGCCGGGTGCGGGATGGGCGGCGGCGTGCGGCGCCCGGACGGTGAGCGGGCTCTCCGCGTAGTGCAGATCGAGCTCGCAGAACTGGTCCACGAGCCGCTGGCGCAAGGCCGGCAGATGCCCGAGCACGCCGGCGGCCGCATTGCGCAATCGTTGCAGGATCGGGTTGCGCAGGATCGCCACCCGCGTCATCCGCCCCGCGTTGCGCAGCACCTGCTCGCCGATCGCGCTGCGCTCCGGCGAGTAGCTGTCGAGCAACGACGGCCGCGCCGCGCCGTGCCAGACGAGCGCCAACTTCCAGGCGAGATTGATCGCATCCTGCATGCCGGTGTTCATGCCCTGGCCGCCGGCCGGGCTGTGCACGTGCGCGGCGTCGCCGGCAAGGAACACCGGGCCAACGCGATAGTCCTTCAGCTTGCGCTCGTTGATGCGGAACTCGCTGAGCCACACCGGATCGTGCGCAGTCAGGCCGGGCGGCCCACGACGGTCGAGCAGCGCCTGCACCTCGGCCAGGCTCGGCGCGCCGCCGTCCGGGGCGACCGCCACATCGGCAATGATCCGGAAGCGGCCCGGGGCGATCGGGAAGAACGCCAGGATACCGTCTTCCTGCCAGCACACCGTCACTTCGACCGGCAGCGCGCCGGAGATCATGACATCGGCAAGCACCCAGATGGAGGGTTCGGTGCTGCCGGTGAAGTCCACCCCCAGCCCGTGGCGGATGGTGCTGTGCGCGCCGTCGCAGGCGCACAGCCAGCGTGTGCGCACGGCCTCCTCGGCCCCGTCGGCGAGGTGGCGGAGGGTGGCGCCGACCCCGTCGGGGGCCACGGTGAAGGTGGCGAGTTCCACCTGCCGCTCGACCGTGACGCCGCGGCGCGCCAGTTCCTCTTCCAGCAGGCGCTCGGTTTCGCTTTGCGGAACGAACAGGGCGTAGTTGTATTGTGTCGCGGCGCGGTCGAGCCCGAGGTGCACCAGTTCCCGCCCGCCGGCGATGATGCGCGCGCCTGTGCCTTTCAGGCCGGCGGCGAGGAACGGGGCGACGCAATCCTGGATATCGAGCAGTTCCAGGGTGCGCGACCAGAGCACCAGGGCTTTGGATTTGTCGGTGCGCGCCGCCGCCCGCTCGATGATGCGGACCGGCACGTCGTGCCGCGCGAGGGCGGCGGCCATGGTGAGGCCGACCGGGCCTGCGCCGACGATCAGAACCGGCTCGGTCATGCGCGTTCCCCGTTGCGTGTGTCCACCGGTTCCGCGCACGCGCGGCGCCAGGCTGCGCCGCGATCCGGCGAGTGCCCAGTATCGCGCGTTTCGGGTCGGTATGGGAACAGGTAGCCGGGTCCGCGTCCCGCCGGCGCCGTTCCCTTGCGCGCGGAACGCTCCCGGTATCGCCGCGGCCGATCCACAATGCGGGTGCTTTCGTAGCCGGCGGAACGGGCAGCCCCGTCCCCCCGCGGATCACAGATTCGGCGTGACCGAGGCCTTCAGATGCCCGAGCGACTGCCACAACTGCGCCGCCTCCTC
>JABBNW010000177.1 GCA_019352115.1 Pseudomonadota bacterium | reverse complement strand
CCGAAGCCGCCACCGCCGCCGCCGAAGCCGAAGCCGCCACCGCCGCCGCCGAAGCCGAAGCCGCCGCCCCCGCCGCCGCGCCCGCGCCCGAAGCCGCGCCCGCACAAGCCGCAGCCGCACGTGGTCCGGCCGCCGCCGCCCGCCCCGCCGCCGGTGCGCGCCACCCCACCCGCGCCCTCGCCCGCCGAGGCCGCGAGCGCGGTCATGCGCTATGCCGCCCTGCTCAACGCACGGGTGCAGGCGCGGCTCGTGATCCCGGAGGAGGTGCAGATGATGCGGCTGTCAGGCTCGACCGTGGTCGCGATCCGGGTCGCCCCCGATGGTGCGTTGCTGGGCGTTTCGGTGGCCCGGTCGTCCGGCACCGCCCCGATCGACCGCGCCGCGCTCGCCGCGGTGCGCGCCACGTCGCTGCCACCGTTCCATGGCGACATGCCGCACGGCCCGGTCACGTTCGATCTCACGGTGCGCATCAAGGACTGACCCCCCGCTTCTGCCCGCGGGGGAGGGGTGCTATCCCGTCCCCCGCGCAAGCAGCGAGAGGTTACGCATGGTCCAGGTTCCCACCCATCAAATCCCCGGCGTCTATCACCGCCGCATCGGCGAGATCGTCGTGACCGCGCTCAGCGACGGCTATCTCGACGGCTCGTGCGAGGTGCTGCGCAACATCGAACCGGCCGAGGCCGAACGGCAACTCGCCGCCGCCTTCCGCCCCGGCCGGCGCACCGCGGTGAACTGCTTCGCGATCCACTCCGCCGGCCGCCTGGCCTTGATCGAGACCGGGTCGGGCAACTACCTGCAACCGACCGCCGGCAAGCTGCCGCGCAACCTCGCCGCCGCCGGCATCGATCCCGCCGCGATCGAGGCGGTGCTGCTCACGCACATGCATCCCGACCACTCGGCCGGCCTGTCCGATCCGGCCACCGGCGCGCGCAATTTCCCCAACGCCGAGCTGATCGTGCACGCCAACGAACCGAAGCACTGGCACGACGATGCGGCCATGGAACGGGCCAGCGAGCGCGCCCGCAAGCTCTATTTCCAGTGTGCGCGCGAGCAGGTGGCGCCGTACATCGACCGCATGCGGACCTTCACTGCCGCCGGGCAGGAGGTTTTCCCCGGCGTCACCACGGTGCCGCTGCACGGCCACACGCCCGGCCACTCCGGCTACCGGATCGCCTCGGGCGGTGAACAATTGCTGATCTGGGGCGACATCGTGCACGTGCCGGACATCCAGGTGGAGCACCCGGAGGTGGCGATCGAGTTCGACACCGACATCCACGCCGCGATCGCCACCCGCCGCCGCGCGCTGGACATGGCGGCGACGGACCGGCTGCTGATCGCCGGGATGCACGTGCATTTCCCCGGTTTCGCCCATATCGTCCGCCGCGCCGGCGGCTACGCGCTGCTGCAGGAGCCGTGGGATCAGGCGTTCTGACCCCCGGAAGTGGGGGCCGGGCGCGCAGCCCGGCCCCCCGCGCCTACAGACCTTCGAACAGCGCCGTGGTGATGTAACGCTCGGCGAACGAGGGGATGATGGTCACGATCCGCTTGCCCGCCATCTCCGGCCGCTTCGCCACGCGCAAGGTCGCCACCAGCGCGGTGCCGGACGAAATCCCGCACGGGATCCCTTCCGTGCGCGCCAGCCGCTGCGCCATCGCGAAGCTTTCGTCGTTGCCGACCTTCACGACCTCGTCGATCAGCCCGGTCTCCAGCACCTCCGGCACGAAGCCGGCGCCGAGGCCTTGCAGCGGGTGCGGACCCGGCTTGCCGCCCGACAGCACCGGGCTCGCTTCCGGTTCCACCGCGATCATGCGCAAGCCCGGACGGCGCGGTTTCAGCGCCTGGGCGCAACCGGTCAGGGTGCCACCGGTGCCGACGCCGGAGACGATCGCATCGACCTCGCCTGCGGTATCGTACCAGATTTCCTCCGCCGTCGTGCGCCGGTGGATCGCCGGATTGGCCTTGTTGCCGAACTGCCCGGCCAGCACCGCGCCCGGTGTTGCCGCCAGCAGTTCCTGGGCGCGCGCGATCGCCCCGTTCATGCCCTTCTCGCGCGGGGTGAGGTCGACCTCGGCGCCGAGGTAGCGCAGCATCTTGCGCCGCTCGATCGAGACCGATTCCGGCATGGTCAGGATCATCCGGTAGCCGCGCGCCGCGGCCATGAAGGCGAGCCCGATGCCGGTGTTGCCCGATGTCGCCTCGATGATCGTCCCGCCCGGTTTCAGCTTGCCGTCGGCCTCCAGCGCCAGGATCATAGCGACGCCGATACGGTCCTTCACGCTCGAGATCGGGTTGAAGAATTCGAGCTTGAGGCAGATGTCGGCGGTGACGCCTTCCTCCGCCGTGATGCGCGGGATGCGGACCAGCGGCGTGTTGCCGATGGTCTCGGCGATACTGTCGTAGATGCGCCCGCGATGCGGACGATCGAACACCAGGGGTTTCGCTTCGCTCATGCCATGCCTCCCATGCCGGCCGGGGCCGGGTTTTGCCGTGCGCAGCGCCGCGGACGGACCGATTTCACGCGCTCCCAGCCCAGATGCAACAGGCCGTAGATGACCGCAAGCCCGACGCTCATGCCGCCAGCTCCGGGTCCAGGTCGGCGTGGAAGCGGTTGCCCGCCGTGGTCGCCCGCACCGCGCCGGTGCGGATGACGAAATCGGCGAAATGCTCGCCCCGCGTGCGTCCCGCCGCGTAGGCCACGAACAGCGGGCGCAGCGCGGCCAGGATGGCGTCCTCGCCGACCTCGCGCCGATACAATTTCGACAGCCGCGAGCCGTCGAACGCGCCGCCGAGATAAAGATTGTAGATCCCGGGCCGCACGCCGACCAGGCCGATCTCCGCCAGATAGGGCCGCGCGCAGCCGTTCGGGCAGCCGGTCATGCGGATGACGATCTCCGTCTCCGCCAGCCCCGCCGCGGCGGCGGCGTCCTCCAGCCGGTCGATCAGCCCGGGCAGGAAGCGCTCGCTCTCCGCCAGCGCAAGCCCACAGGTCGGCAGCGCGACGCAGGCCATGGCGTTGCGCCGCAGCGCCGAGACGGTCCCGTCCAGCCCGTGCGCGGCCAGCAGCGCGGCGATCGCGTCCTTCTGCGCCGGCGCGACGTCGGCGATGATCAGGTTCTGGTTCGGCGTCAGGATGATGCGGCCGTCGTGCGCCGCAGCGATCGCGCGCAGTCCCGACAGCAGCGCCCGGTCGGGCCGGTCCAGGATCCGCCCGTTCTCCACGAACAGGCAGAAATGCCAGCGCCCGTCTTCGCCCTCCAGCCAGCCGGTCGGATCGCCCGAGCGGGTGAACGCGTACTCCCGCGCCGGCGCGAGCGCGAAACCCAGCCGGCGTTCCAACTCGGCGACGAAGACCGCCAGGCCGACCCGCTCGATCGTGTATTTCAGCCGCGCGTGCTTGCGGTCGGCGCGATCGCCCCAGTCGCGCTGCACGGTCACCACCTGCTCGGCAACCGCGAGCACCTGGTCCGGCGTGCAGAACCCGATCAGGTCGCCGGTGCGCGGGAAGGTGTCGGGCTCGCCATGGGTCATGCCCATGCCGCCGCCGATCACGACGTTGTAGCCGGCGATCGCGCCGTCCTGCACGATCGCGATCAGGCCCAGCTCGTGGGCGAAGGCATCGACGTCGTTCAGCGGCGGGATGGCGATGGCGATCTTGAACTTGCGCGGCAGATAGGTGCGCCCGAGGATCGGCTCGTCCTCCTCCACGCCACCCGCCACCGGCTCGCCGTCGATGAAAATCTCGTGCCAGGCGCGCGATTTCGGCAGCAGGTGCTCGCTGATCGCGCGCGCCGTCGCCACCGCCTCGGCATGCACCGCGCGATACGGGTTCGGCGTGCAGATGACGTTGCGGTTCACGTCCCCGCAAGCCGCGATGGTGTCCAGCATGGCGGCGTCGATGGCCTGGATCGCCGGGCGCAGGTTGGTCTTGATGATGCCGTGCAACTGGATCGTCTGGCGCGTGGTCAGGCGCAACGTGCCGCTCGCGCGTTCCCGCGCCAGCGCGTCGAGCGCCAGCCATTGCGCCGACGTCAGGACGCCGCCGGGGATACGCACCCGGGCCATGAAGCTGAACGCCTTCTCCATCCGCTTCTTCGCCCGTTCCGGGCGCAGGTCGCGGTCGTCCTGCTGGTAGATGCCGTGGAACTTGGTCAGTTGGGTGTCGTCCTCGGCGATCGCGCCGGTGATGCCGTCGGCGAGACCCTCGGCGATGGTGCCGCGCAGCAGATGGCTCGCGGCCTTGATCGTCTCGTTGCGTGAAAGATCGGTCATGCCGGGGCCCTTTCGGAAAAAAGCGGCGTGCGGTGGATGCCGCACTCGGTCTTGGCGTGTCCGTCCCAGCGGCCGGCGCGCGGCGCTTCGTCGGGGCGCACCGGCCGGGTGCAGGGGGCGCAGCCGATCGAGCGGTAGCCGGCGGCCACCAGCGGATGCAGGGGCAGGTCGTGGCGGCCCAGATAGGCGGCGATGTCGGCCGCGCTCCACTGCGCGAGCGGATTGATCTTGATGCGCCAGTCGGTGCCGAACTCGACCGCTTCCAATCCGGCACGACTGCCGTCCTGGAAGCGCTTGCGCCCGCTGATCCAGGCGTCGAACGGCGCCAGCGCGCGCGCCAGCGGGGCGACCTTGCGCACGCCGCAGCAGCGGTCGGGATCGCTCTCCCACAGCCGCCCGGCGGGATCGGCCGCTGCCAGCGCCGCCGCATCGGGCCGTGCCGCGCGCACATCCGTCAGGGCGAGCCGCGCGACCAGCGCGTCGCGATAGGCAAGCGTTTCGGGGAACAGCTTGCCGGTGTCGAGGAAGATCACCGGCAGCGCGGGATCGATCGTGGCGAGCATGTGCAGCAGCACCGCGCTCTCGGCACCGAAGGAGGAAACCAGCGCGATGCGCCCGGCGAAGCGCTCGCGGATCAGCGCGCGCAGCAGTGCCGCGGTGGTCTCGGCCGGCATCAGTACACGTCCCGCTTGTAGCGTCCGTCCTGCTGCGCGGCGCGCAGCCAGGCGGCGGCCCCGTCCGCATCGCGCCCGCTCCCCGCGGCGATGACGGCCAGCAGGCTGGCGTGCACGTCGCGCGCCATCGCCTTCGCATCGCCGCAGACGTAGATCACGGCGCCGTCGTCGAGCCAGCGCCACAGCTCGGCACGCGCTTCCCACATGCGCTGCTGGACGTAGATCTTGTCCGGCTGGTCACGCGAGAACGCGACGTCCATCCGGGTCAGCACGCCCGACGCGAGCCAGTCCTGCCATTCCAATTGATACAGGAAGTCGTGCGTGAACTGCCGCGCGCCGAAAAAGAGCCAGTTCCGCCCGCGTGCCCCGGCCGCTTCGCGTCGTTGCAGGAAGCCGCGGAACGGCGCAACCCCGGTGCCCGGGCCGATCATCACGATCGGGCGGTCCGGATCTTCCGGCAGGCGGAAATGCGGGTTCGGTTTCACATGCACGGAAAGCCGATCGCCGGCGCTCCGCCGATCGGCGAGATCGACCGAGGCGACGCCGCTGCGTCCCCGCCCGTGGCTCTGCCAGCGCACCGCCGCCACCAGCAGATGCGCCGCCCCATCCACCGCTTCGGGCGCCGAGGCCACCGAATAGAGTCGCGGCGGCAACGGCCGCAGCAGCCCGGTCAGTTCGGCCGGGTTCAGCCGGGTCGGCGCGGCTTCCAGCAGGTCGATCACCTGGCGGTCGCGCAGGAAAGCCGCAACCCGAGCCGGATCGGCCGCCAGACCCGCCAGCGCGGCATCGCCCGTGCGCGCGGCGTGGGCGGCGACCTGGGCGGCGGTCAGGGTCGTGATGTCGTAGCGCGTCGTCAGTGCCGCGCGCGTCGGCGCATCATCAGTGAGACCGGTCGCAGCCAGGACTGCGTCCACCAGCGCCGGATCGTTGCGCGGCGCGATGCCGATCGCTTCTCCCGGCTCGTAAGTGAGGCCGGTGCCGTCGAGTGCCAGTTCCACGTGCCAGGTCTCGGCCGTGGACCGGCTGGAACTGAGCAGGACCCGCTCGGTGATCTCCGCCTCGGCCACGCGCGGGCCGAGGGCTTCCGCATCGGGCACCTCGTCGGCGGCCGGGGTGCGGGCGAAATCGACCCGGATGACGGCCGCGCCCGCGTCAGGCTCCGGCGCCAGGGTCGCGAGCACGGTTTCGGTCCAGGCCCGCGCCGGGGCGGCGTAGTCGAGGTCGCATTCGGCCAGGGGCGCCACCCGTTCGGCGCCGAGTTCGGCCAGCCTGGCGTCGATCCGCCGCCCCGTCTCGCAGAAATTCGCATAGGCGCGGTCGCCGAGTGCCAGGACCGCGAAGCGCACGCCGGCGAAGGCGGGCGCGTCGGCGCCGAGCAGCCCGGCGTAGAACGCCTCCGCCCGCTGCGGCGGGTCGCCTTCGCCCCAGGTGGACGCGATCACCAGCAGCGGTCCGGTCTTGACGACTTCCGCCGGCGTCGTGTCGGCCATGTCGCGAAGTTTCACCGCGAACCCGAGCCGCTGCGCCGCCTTGCGCGCGGTCCCGGCCAACGCCTCCGCGTTGCCCGATTCGGTGGCGTACAGGATCGTGAGCGGCGGGCGCGGGGCGGCGGGCGCGGCGGGCAGGGCCGGGCCGGCCGCGCGGGGGCCGGCGGCGGCCTGGAAGCCGGCGAGGTAGCCGCTGAGCCACTGCACCTGCTCGGGGCTGGCGTCGCGCAGCAGGCGTTCGATCAGGGCGAGCTGGTCCTCGGCGAACGGGGCGGCGGCGAGCGCGGCGGGGGGAGGGGCCATGCGGGCGGTCTCCTAGGCAGACAGGGCTGTGCGGGCCGGGGCGGTGCCGGCCGGGGCTGGGCGAGGCGGGGGTGTGCGGGCCTCGGCGGTGCGAACGGACGGGTCGGGCACGCCGAAGGGCGGCGTGACGATCCTCGGTGCGGCCTCGGGCCTCGGTGCAGCTTCCGGCGCGACGGTCATCGGCGCGGCCTGCAGCAGGGGCGCAAGCACATCCCCCAGCGCCAGCACCGGGCCGATCACGATCAGGGTCGGCGCGGCGCGGGGCAGGCCGGCCGCGACCGCGCCGGCGGTGGCGAGAGTGGCCTGGGTCAGGCGCTGGCGCGGCGTGGTGGCCTCGGCGAGGAACGCCACGCCCTCGTCCGGCGCGCGGCCGGCGGCGACCAAGGCGGCGGCGATCGGGCCGGCCTGGCGCAGGGCCATGTAGAACACCAGCACCTCCGCCCCGCGCGCCAGCGCCGCGAGATCGAGCGACGCCGGCAGCAGCCCGTGCGTATCGTGGCCGGTGACGAAAGCGACGCTGCGGGCGAGGCCACGGTGGGTGAGCGGGATGCCGGCCGCGGCGGCCCCGCCGATCCCGGCGCTGATCCCGGGGACGATGCGGAACGGGATGCCGGCGGCGACGAGGGCCAGCGCTTCCTCCCCGCCGCGGCCGAACACGAGCGGATCGCCCCCTTTGAGGCGCAGGACCCGCTGGCCCTGCCGGGCCAGGGCGATCAGCCGCTGGTTGATGCGCAATTGCGCCGTGCGCGCTCCGCCGGCCCGCTTGCCCACCGCTTCGCGCTGCGGTGTCGCCGCGAGGTCGAGGATTTCGGGCGGCACGAGCGCGTCGTGCAGCACCACGTCCGCCGTCGCGAGCGCGTGCGCCCCGTGCAAGGTGAGCAGGCCGGGATCGCCCGGTCCGGCGCCGGCAAGCCAGACCGAGCCGGGCGCGAACGCCGGCGCCCGCAGCCGCGCGGCGGCGCGTGCCAACGCGGGGGGTTCCCAGGTGGGGTGTTCGCAAGCGGGGGCTGACCAAGCCGGGACTTCCGCGGCGGGGGGTGTCCAATCGGGGGCTGCCCAAGCGGCGGGTGCGGCCGGGGGGGTCATGCGAGCCACCCGGCCTCGGCAAGCGCCGCGGCGGTCAGCCGGGCAAGCTCCGGCAGGCTACGGCCCTCGGCCCGCCAGGCGCGGCGGCGTGCGCCGAGCTCTGCTACCCGCTCGGCCCATTCGGGGCCGAACCAGGCGGCGATGCGGTCGCGGATCGCGCCGGCGAGCCCCGGGCTGGCGCCCCCGGTGGAGACCGCGATGAGCAGGTCGCCGCGGCGGAGTTCGGCGGCGTTGCGGAAGTCGCACAGCTCCGGGCGGTCCTCGACGTTCACCAGGATGCCGCGCGCCCGTGCGGTGGCGGCGAGCGCTGCGGCGGCTGCCGCGTCCGCATCCGCGATCCACAGCAGGTCGAGCCCCGGCAGGCGCGCCGGCGCGATCGGCAGTGCGAGCGGCAAAGCCCCGGCAGCACGCAGCAGCCCGAGCCGGCGGGTGGCGGCGGAGCCCGCGCCGGCAACGGCGAGGCGCAGGCGGGACGGGTCGAGAGTGATCGGGATCATGGGTCCTTGGGGTGGCGGCGGAAGGGGGGCGGCGGCGGGCGGGCAGGGTGGGAGCGGGGCAGGCCAGCCCCAGGGGTCGCGCCCAACAGGAAAGGATTTTTCTCAGGACGGCAATATGGCCGCGAAAATAGCGAAAATACTTCTCCACGCGCCGATCCGGGCGGAGGATCTTCGACACTCTGACGAGGTGCGACAAATCTCCGCTCTGTCCGGGGCGGCGCCCTGCCTGCGGCGGGCGGGCCCGGCCTGAAGCCGTTCGGCTCTGATTGCGAATCCTGTCGGAGGGCGGCCAGGCAGAAGGGAGATTCAATGCAAACCCTGCAAATTGCTGCGAATGGACCGAGCGGAACGGCCGGGCTGAGGCACAGGTCCGAGGCGGCGGCAAATCCTCGTGCGCCGGGGGCGTGGAGGGTTCCGGGTGGGTCGGTGTGTGGGGCAGGGGCGGTGGGCAGGTTGCGATTTCAGCGCAGAGAAGAAAGGCGAGGAAGAACGAGGGCGCAGAGACGGCGAGCCAGGTTCGGAGAAAAATCCTCCCCTCCGACCGGCCGGGGAGGAGTCCGGATGGGGGGCCGGCCTCGGGGGAGAGCGAAGCGGGCCGCGGCGGGAGGCAGCGCTTCTGCGTCCTCGATCTCCCTGCCTTGGATCGACTTCGCGCAGTTCCAGGCAGCCGGCATCGCGTTACGACGGGCGGTATGCCGACCTACCTGGGTTTGCCAAATTGTCAGTTCAGTGCCGGGACATGCCGAAATCCGGTGCCGGCCGAACAACGCGCGCGGCGTACCAAGCCGGCCGCACCCATGACCGATCCGAGCGGAGGTTTCCGCCGGTCGCCGCTTCCGGCGTGACGCCCCGCCGCAAAATCCGCTTGACTCGGTGGCGGATTTATGTTCTTTATAAGTACATGCTCCGTACGACCTTTATCCCTCCCGACACCGAAGCGTGGGCGCTCGCCGAGCGCTTCGCGCTGTTCATCTGC
>JABBNW010000176.1 GCA_019352115.1 Pseudomonadota bacterium | reverse complement strand
GCAGAATCGCACGGTTCCGCCCCGTTGTGAATCTTCTGTTTGGTTCAGAGCACTAGTGTCCTGGCAGCAATTCTAAATCTGCGGTTTCCTGACGTTTCTGGTCGGCCTCTCCCGTGTCTCGTTGCGGTGTTCGTCAAGGCTTGGTGCGTTCTCGCGGTCAGGGTGGCCTGATGGCGGCGTCGGTGATCGACCCCTGCAGCTGCTTGTCTCTCGGCACACCTCTATTCGCTCTCTTGGCTCCTCTCGGTGTACAATTCACTAAAAAGGTCCCGATGGCACGACTGCCCCCCGGAGGGTCCGCGGTTCTCACATCGGATTTTTTCATCACTCAGATCGCCTCTTTCTGGCGCAGGATTTTGGAGGTCTGCCGACAGGCCGGCCGACGTCGGGTTCCGCACCTTCCGCGGCCCGGGCGTGGCATCCCGCTGAATTTTCGTGTTGGGAGGCTGAGCGCGAAGATTGGAAATATAGGCGTCTATCTCCTGTAGCGCGACGATTATGGTGAGCGGTGGGCGTCAATTAGGATGAACGCCTTGGGCGGTTTCTCACTCTGCTTGTTGTCGCGGGGCGTCAATGGGACTCCTCATTACGCACTTTTCTCAGCTTGCTCCGTTGGTGGGGAGAGACCGTCCAAAACCTGGGGGTGGTAGCTTTGCCGCGAGGAACCCGCGCTGTCGCCGTTACCGGTGGCGGCCTCATGGGAATGGACGGCGCCATAGCCCCTCGTCAACTCGATCCCCACCCGCCACCCCATCGTGCTCTCCCCAGCCCGCCTTCCTCGCGGCAAAGCTACCACCCCCGGGTTTTGGACGGTCTCTATCCGGTGGCTGAGCAAGGTGCGTAATCAGGACCCCGGAAGGCAAGCCGGTCCGCATCAAGCTGGCGCGCGTCGACGGCTTCTCCAACCGCGCCCTGTCGGCATTCGCCAGGCGCTGCCTCGATGCCGGCTGCGCGGTCGTCAGCGATGGCCTGCAGTGTTTTGCCCACGTCACCGACGCCGGATGCACCCACCAGGCCATCAAGACCGGCAGCGGGGTCGCGGCGGTGCGCACGCCGGCCTTCAAGTGGGTCAACACAGCGCTCGGGAATATCAAGGCCGCGATCGTCGGCACCTACCGGTCCATCAACAGCAAGCATGTCCCGCGCTACCTCGCCGAGTTCCAATACCGCTTCAACCGGCGATACGATCTCGTCGCCATCCTCCCGCGCCTCTGCTGGGCCAGCGTGCGCACCCCGCCAATGCCATATCGGCTCCTCAAATTGGCTGAGGTTTATGCGTAATCAGGAATGCGATAGCCCCCGCGTCCTGGCAGGGGAATCGGGCGAAAAAATCACCCTGTGACCAGACTTTCGAGAAATCTATCATCCTACGCGGTAGCTTTACGCCTGAGGCGCAGTGAGTCTTTCCCCGGCGCCTTGCGGAGGAGGTTGCAGGCCATGTGTTTGATGGTGGTGAAGTTGGCCGGGGCGTGATCGGTTCGCACCCGGCATTCATCGTCGCGGAAGACCATGCCCATGACCCAGTGCAGGCTGTTCTCGATCGCCCAATGGGCGCGGACGATCGGCCCCACGAGGTTTGCCGCCAGCACCAGGGAGGTGATGTAGAAGCGTGTCTCCTGCTCGATCTTTGCGGCGGTTTCCCTGCGGCTCTCGACGATCACGACGCCTTTCAGGCCGGGCCAGTCGTGCCGCTGCCGCAGCCAGGCGACATCGTGGATGACGGTGGTGGTCCTGGTCTCGATGCGGCCATGCTCGCCGTCGACCGTCGTGGCGCGGCTGATCGTGGTGTCCTTGAAGTTGGCGGCTTTTTGCTCCGTCACGAAGACCTCGACATCGTCGCGCAGCGAGCCCTGATTGCCTTTCAGCGCGAGCACGTAGTCGGCCTTCCTGGCGACGATCTTCTGCGCGATGGCGCGCTGGCAGCCCATGGCATCGATGGTCACCATCGCGCCTTCGATCGCCAGCATGTCGAGAAGCTTCGGGATGGCGATGATCTCGTTGGATTTTTCGGAGACCTTCACCTGGCCGAGCACCATGCGTTGGCGCGCCGCGAAGGCCGAGACCATGTGGATGGCCGCCGCGCCGGCCTGCTTGCGGCAGGACCTGCGCGAGGTCTTGCCGTCGATGGCGACCACCCCCTCCGGCAGGCCGGTCAACGCCGCCACCCAGGCAACGAAGCAGCGCTGGAACTGGTCGGGGTCGAGAACCGACAGGATGTCGCCGAGATGATCGTGCGCCAGCGTGCCGTTCTTGAAGGGACGGAAGCGGCGCAGAAATGCGCGCTTCTTGGCGCCGAACAGGGCGATGTCGACGAAGGTCTCGGCGCCGGCCAGCACGGCGAGCAGGCATAGCAGCAGGATCTCGTCGAGCGGGTAGGCCACCTTGCCTTGCTGGCGGGGGTCCTTCAAATCATTGAAATAACCGAGGAAAACAACCGCCTCGGCGAATGCCGGACAAGCTGTCGGTACGGTTTCCATGGGGGCCCCCGGTGAGCGAATCGAGGGGACGCATGGATTCTGGGGTTGCGCGGTTTGTCACGTACTTCTTCACCCGATTGCCCTGACTCCCCCGGCCATCCCCCTTGCGCGGCTCCACCAGATGTGCGTATATCCGTACATTATGACCTTTGACCCCCAGCTCTTCCAGCGCAGCCGTGAGCCAATCTATCTCCAGATCGCCAAGTTGCTCCGGCAGCGCATCGAAATGCGGGAATGGAAGGTGGGCGAGCAGATCCCCACGCTTGAGGCCTTGATGGCGGCCTACGGCGTTGCGCGCTCGACACTACGCGAGGCATTCGCGCAGCTCGAGCAAGAGGGATTGATCCGCCGCACGCGCGGTTCGGGCACGTTCGTCACCAGGGATCTGTCGAGCCAGCGGTGGTTCAAGCTGCCGATGAACTGGGACGAGATGTTGGAATCGGTGGCCCATCTCCACGTACGTCCGCTTCCGACCGCTCCCGGTGCCGACGCAGCGCCACCGCCGGTGGATTTCGTTGCCGGCGGCCAGCCGGCCGATGCTTACCAGCACATGCGACGCGTCCATTACCGCGAGGACGTCGCCTACTGTCTCATCGACGTCTATCTCGCGAGCGAGATCTTCGAGCGTGACCGCACCGGTTTCGTCACGGCGCCGGTTCTGGCCCGCCTGGCCGTCCTGCCGAGCGTACAAATCTCCGAGGCGAAGCAGGTCATATGGATCACGGTCTCCGATGAGACGACCGCGGCCTGTCTCGGCATTGGCGTCGGCGATCCGATCGCGGAACTGCGGCGTGCGCTCGTCGATGCGCAGGGGCGCATCATCTACTACGCCCATATCCGGTATCCGGCGCAGCACATCCGGCTGGAGATCGACCTTCTGGCCCTACGTCAGGCACGCGGAACCGCGTGCCGCAAAATCACAAGCAAAACACGAAGCGTCCGCCACCAGCGGGCGCGGTGGGAGGATATCGCATGCCGGGCCGAAGCAGCGCCGCGCGCCACGCAAGTAATTTTGCCCTGACAATCGCGCCGTTCGCCGGCCTCGTTGTCCTGTGGTGGTTGTCCCGGCTCACCGGGCTGATCAAGCCAAGCCTGCTGCCGTCGCCGCTCCAGGTGCTGACGACTTTCTGGGCAACCCTCGTGCACGGCACGCTCGTCACGAACGTTCTGGTGTCGGTCGGCCGCGTGCTGAGCGGGCTGCTGCTGGGCACCGCGGCGGCGGTGCCGGTCGGCTTCCTGGTCGGCTGGTATCGCCCGATCCGGCGGCTCTTCGACCCGCTGATCAATTTCTTCCGCGCCCTGCCGCCGATCGCGTTGATCCCGCTCGTCATCGTCTATCTCGGGATTGGCGAGGTCGCCAAGGTTGCCATCCTTTTCTATGCCTCTTTCTTCGCGGCCGTCATTGTCATGTATGAAGGGATGGCCGCGATCAGCCCCATCTATGTCCGCGTGGCACGCACCCTCGGCGCCACTGACCTCGAGATCTTCTGGCGAGTCATGGTGCCCTTGACGGTACCGCACATGCTCGTCGCGCTGCGTGTCGCCCTCGGCGTGTGCTGGGCGACGCTCGTGGCGGCCGAGCTTGTCGCCGCGCAGCAGGGGCTCGGCGCGATGATCCAGAACGCGTCCGCCTTCTTCGACCTCAACACCATCTACGTTGGGATCATCTCCATCGGCGTGCTTGCCCTGCTGATGGATACCATCCTGCGACGCCTTACGGACCGCCTGCTGTCCTGGCAGGACAAGGTCGGAGCCTGACCATGGACGAACCACGCCAACGTCTTCGCTTCGACCACGTGTCGGTATCCTACGGGACCCCGGACGGAGGGATCGAGGTCGTACGCGACATTTCGTTCACGATCCGCCAGGGGGAGTTCGTTTCTCTCGTCGGGCCGTCTGGATGTGGCAAGACCACCATCATGAACATGGCCGCGGGCTTTGTTGTGCCATCGAGCGGCAGCTTGATGCTCGACGACAGACCGATCGTCGGCCCGGGCTCCAATCGTGGCGTGATGTTCCAGGAATACGGCGTCTTTCCCTGGCTTACGGTGGAGCAGAACATCGCCTTCGGCCTCAAGCTCGGGGCGAACCGAAAGCCGGCCGCGGAGCGCCAGGCCATCGTCACGCGCTACCTCGACCTCATGCGGCTCTCGGAGTTTCGCAGGGCGTACCCGAAAACGCTGTCGGGGGGCATGCGCCAGCGTCTCGCTCTCGCCCGGGCCTACGCGGTCAATCCCGATCTCCTGCTGATGGACGAGCCGTTCGGCGCCCTCGACGCCCAGACGCGCAGCGCGATGCACGACCTTCTGCTCGACATCCTGTGCGTCGAGGGCAAGACCGTGTTGCTGATCACCCATTCGGTGGAAGAGGCGATCTACCTGTCCAACAGGGTGGTGGTGATTTCGGCGAGGCCATCCCGTATCCGTCAGATCATCGACATCCCTTTCCCCTACCCGCGCCACAGCGCGCTCCAGGAGGAGCCCGAGTTCAATGCACTCCGCGCACAGATCCATGAGCTCGTGATGCGCGAGTATGCGGCGCAGGAGGCACAACGCCGCCCGCCTGTCTGAACCCGATCGACCAACAATGGGAGAAACGTAATGCAACGTCGTGATCTTCTGAAGGCGTCCGGCGCGGTCGTGCTCGCGGGCGCGGCGTCGCGTCCCGCGTCGGCTGCGACCACCAGGGTCAAGGTCGGCTACCTTCACAGCCTTGCCGTGGACGGGCAGATGTGGCTCGCCGAGTCGAGGGGCTTGTGGAAGAAGCATGGCCTGCAGATGGACTACATCCAGTTCCAGACGGGCATCGAAGGGTTCCAGGCAATGACCGGGGGCAGCATCGACGTGCTTTCGACGGGCGCCGTGCTCTCGAACTTCCCGGCACGCGGGCAGGGCAAGGTCTTCCTCATCAACGACATCGAGTTCGCAACCGCGCAGCTCTGGTGCCATCCCAGCATGGGCGTGAAGACCATCGCCGACCTGAAGGGGAAGAAGATTTCGACGACGCTTGGCACCACCGCCCATGTGTTTCTCGACACCGCGCTGCGTGCCAACGGCATCGATCCCAAGGAGGTGACGCTGATCAACCAGCGCATGCCCGATGCCGTCACGGCCTTCATATCCGGAGCGGTGGCGGCGGTCGCGCTGTGGGTGCCCTTCAACGAGGCGGTCAAAGCGAAGTCGCCGGATGCCAGGATGCTGATCGACGCCTCCGCCTATTATCCCAAGGACGCCATCGTGGATGGCTGGGTCGCCCGCAACGACTTCTTCGACAAACGAAAGGACGTCCTGACCCGTATTATCAAGGGTTGGGCGGAGGCCAACGACTACCTGATCTCCCATTCCGATTCGGCGCTCGCAACCGTGCAGAGACTCCACTATCCACAGGTGTCCCTGCCCGACTTCAAGGACGAGTTCCGGGACCAAAAGGTGTTCACCTCAGTGGAGTGGCGACAGAAATACGCCGACGGGACCATTACTGCATGGCTGCAGCACGTAACGGACTTCTTTGCGGGCTATGCCTCGATCCCGAATCCCGTGCCGGCGTCCCGATATTTCGATCCCTCCCTGTATCTCGCCACCATCCGCGCCTGAGACGGCGCGGGTTCATCATCACGAGGCACGCCATGGCCCGGGAAATGGATTACGACTATGTCGTCGTCGGCGCGGGCTCCGCGGGGTGCGTGCTGGCCAACCGGCTGTCCGCGGACCCGACAGTGCGCGTCCTCGTGCTTGAGGCCGGCGGCTGGGACAGGAATTTCTGGCTCCGGCTGCCGGTCGGCTATTTCCGGACGATCTACGACAGGCGCTTCTCCCGCGTCTTCACGACCGAACCCAGTCCGGCTGCAGGCGGGCGCCCGATCCTGTGGCCACGCGGGCGCATCGTCGGCGGATCGAGCTCGATCAACGGCTTGCTCTACATTCGCGGACAGCACCAGGACTATGACGACTGGGCCGCGCTGGGCGCCACGGGGTGGGACTACCGGTCGGTGCTGCCCTTCTTCAAGCGCTCGGAACGCTACGAGCACGGTGAGACGGAATACCACGGTGGTGAGGGCGAGCTTGGCGTCTCGGAGTTGCGCGACGACCATCCGTGTTGCCGTGCCTGGTTGGAAGCGGCGCAGGAATATGGCCTCCCGCTCAACCGCGACATGAACGGCGCCACCGAATACGGCGTCGGCTCCTACCAGCTCACGCTCCGCGGGGGCTGGCGCCAGAGTGCGGCTGTCGCGTTCCTCCACCCCATTCGGCGGCGGCCCAACGTCACGGTCGTCGTCGGTGCGCAGGTCAGCCGCGTCCTGTTCGAAAGGGGGCGCGCGGTCGGCGTCGAATGGGTCCGCGGCGACCGGCCCGCCGAGGTCCGAACGGCACGCGCCGCGCGCGAGGTGATCCTGGCGGCCGGCACCCTCCAATCGCCGCAACTCCTGCAGCTGTCGGGTATTGGGCCGGCGGCCCTGCTGGCCCGGCACGGCATCCCGGTGCTAGTGGACGCGCCGGAGGTGGGCGAGAATCTGAAGGACCACTACCAGGCGCGCACCATCGTGCGGGTCAAGCGCCGACTGTCGCTCAACGACGATGTACGCCGGCCCTCGAAGCTCGCCTCCATGGGCCTGCAGTGGCTCTTCCGTAGCGCCGGCCCCCTGACCGTCGGGGCCGGACAGGTGGGTGGTTTCGTGGCGACCCAGCATGCGCAGAACGGCCGGGCGGACGTGCAGTTCAACGTCATGCCGCTGTCAGTGGACAAGCCGGGCGAGCCATTGCACCCGTACTCGGGCTTCACCGCCTCGGCTTGCCAATGCCGCCCGGTTTCGAAGGGGCGGCTTGCGATCCGGTCAACCGATCCGTTCGCGGATCCATGCATCGAACCCCGCTATCTCGACGCGGAGCTCGACCGCAAGGTGCTGGTCGCGGGCCTGCGCATGCTGCGCGAGATCTACGCCGAGCCAGCCTTCCGCGACCTCGTCGATGCCGAGGTGCTGCCAGGATCGCACCGCACGAGCGACGAAGGGTTGCTGGAATTCGCCGCGACGGGAGGCGGAACGGTTTTCCATCCGATCGGAACGTGCCGCATGGGATCGGATGCGGGCGCGGTGGTGGATCCCTTCCTCAGGGTTCGCGGCGTCGAGGGGCTCAGGGTCATCGACGCCTCGGTCATGCCCGAGATGGTCTCGGCGAATACGAACGCGGCGTCGATCATGATCGGCGAGAGGGGGGCGGCCCTGGTCCTCGGCGGCGCCGGCGGCGCTCTTGCGCCCGGGGCGAAGGATGCCACTGGTTTTGTCGCAGTCGGAGGTGGGTGAGCAATGAACTGGCCGCATGATCTGCCGGAGATCCGCCTGCGTGACGTCCGGGCGATGGTGTTCCGCGTTCCAGTCGACAAACCGGTCGTCACCTCCTTCGGGATGATGCACAGCCGGCCGAGCGTGGTCGTGCGGGTCGAGGACACCGACGGCGCCGTGGGGTGGGGTGAGATATGGTGCAATTTCCCCGACGTCGGGGCAGAGCACCGCGCACGCATGCTGGAGAGCTACGTCGCACCGGCGCTCCTCGCTCGCCCCTGGCCAACGCCAGCGGTCGCCTTCGATGAGATCACTGCGCGCCTGCACGTCCTCGGGCTGCAATGCGGGGAGCCTGGCACCATCGCGCAGATCGTGGCCGGTGCCGATATTGCGCTGTGGGACCTCGTGGGGCGGCGGCTTGGGGAGCCCTTGTGGAAGCTGTTCGGCGGCCGGCCGAAGATCGGTGTCTATGCTTCAGGCCTCAATCCCTCGTCGCCCGAACAGCAGGCGACAGCCAAGCGCGCGGAAGGCCATCGTGCCTTCAAGTTGAAGATCGGCTTCGGGCTCGACCGCGACGTCGCCAACCTTCGGGCGCTACGCGATCTGCTCGGCACCGGAACGCCGCTGATGGTCGACGCCAACCAGGCCTGGGATGCCGCGACGGCCGCCCGAATGCTGCCCCACCTCGCGGCTTTCGACCTCGCCTGGCTGGAGGAGCCCATCGCTGCAGATTTGCCTTGGTCCGCGTGGCGAAAGCTGGCTGCCGCTTCCCCGATCCCGCTTGCTGCCGGCGAGAATCTCCGTGGCGGGCAGGCCTTCGACGCCGCCCTCCGCTCGGGTGCCCTCGGCGTCGTGCAGCCCGATCTCGGCAAATGGGGCGGGTTCAGCGGCTGCCTGCCGGTCGGGCGGCGCATCCGTGCCGACCGCCGCCTTTTTTGTCCCCATTGGCTCGGTGGAGGGATCGGGCTCGTCGCATCGATGCATCTCAAGGCGGCGGTGGGTGGAGCGGGTTACGTCGAGGTCGACTCCAACGACAACCCGCTGCGCGAGGCGTTAGGGTCGCCACTGCCGGCTGTCGTGGACGGCACGGTGACGCTCTCTGAGCGCCCGGGCCTTGGTATCGAGCCTGATATTGATAGGCTGCGTCGGCTGGCGATATGAGGCTGCGGAGGGCTCTGTTGCAAACGCCAGTGCGGGCGTGGTTGGGGTAGGCGGGCTGAGACAGGGAATGGTGAGCGACGCGATGCTGTCGGGTCGAGGCGTCGTGGTCGATCACACACCCCTGTTCCGCTGGGTGCAAGCCTATGCGGCAACGCTGAAGCAGCGGGTCCGGCGACCTCTTCGGCGCTGTACCAGCTCCTGGCGCTTCAGCCACCGCTCGACCGGATGAACGTCGGCGACGATCGCGGGTGACGCGAACGCCGGTCAGCCGGGGCGGCGGCCCGGCGATCCCGAACGGCTCACGCCCCCACCCTCAGACATAGACCCATGGGCGGTCCGCGCGATTCCCAGCCTCAAATGCGGCGATCTCGGTGGCGCGGCACAAGGTCATGGTAATACCAACCGCCCTACGCGGTGACCGCTTCGGCCCATTCCCGGGTAGCGATTG
>JABBNW010000175.1:5669-9409 GCA_019352115.1 Pseudomonadota bacterium | reverse complement strand
TAATACGCCTCCTTGGCGTTGGTTATGCCCCGCACACAGAATTACGGACAAGCTCGGGAGGGAGTCCCTTTTCCATCACATCCACGTCGACGGTGCCGCCGCCTCAGATCGTTGCGAAGAACTCTTCGTTCAGGCTGACCTCCTCCAACCGAACTTCACGGACCTGGATCCCCAGCCGAAGGTCCTTCATCAACCCGCATAATGCCTCACCATCGATAAGATCAATTGCAGGTGCCCCGTCGCGCGTAGCCTCTTTGCGGGCATCCGCGGTGAACATGCCTGTCGTGATGATCAGGCCTTTGTCAGCCCGACCTTGCATGGCCCCCCGAAAATTCCGGACGACCTCAGCACCAATCGATCCCTTCCAACGCTTGCACTGAAACAATACTTGGAACGATATCAAATTGACACGCAACACGCCGATTCCATCAATACCTCCGTCGCCGGGCTTGCCGCTCACTTCAACGCGCGTAAACCCGCTCTCCCGGAGCAGGCGTTGACTGAGCCGCTCGAATGCAGCGGGGTCAATGGTCTGCATGCGCTGAAGTAGCTGGTCGGACCACGCTTCTGCTGCTTGGCCCGGGCCCGGATCGCTTTCGCCTTCGTCCACAGGATGCGCAGCTTTCTTTGCGGCAAGCGATGCCTTGTAGGCCCTGCCGACGATCTGCTTCAGCTCGACATTCGATTTCCTGGCTGCTTGCCGCCCGTCTTCCGTCAGCACCCACACCCCCCGCCGGGGATTTGTGACCAACCCCGCAAGCTTGAGAAAGCTTCGCGCCCACGACATGCGGTCCGGCAAAACCGCTGCGCCACTCTTGGGATAGGTGACGTCAAACTGCTCCTGGGTCGCGCCGATCGCGGCGACCATCGCCTCGTCGAGCTCCTCGATCGTCCCCGATCCACCGAGCCTGGCCAGTACTTCCAATGCAGGCTTGAACAATTCGTCGTATTTCGGAAGCGGGTCAGCCTTCTTCACGATTGACTCTCCTGGGCTCGTTAGGCGCTTGTCCCGTCACAGGCGCGGACGTCAATCATGAAACAGGTTGCGGCTCGCGAAGGATTTCCGGTCTCGCGTCCGGTGCCCCGGTGGCAATATTCTGCCTGCGTGTCTCGCCCCGCACAAGAAGACTGCGCATCCGTTACGCCAGGACGCCGCTGTTCCGCGACCTCCCGGCGGGCGCGCCCGGTCATCCGCCTTGCTCGCAACCGCCAGGCCACGCCCCGCCGATCCCCAGCCCTCCGCCCCGTTGACCCGCCTCCCCCCGCATGCTGCCCTCCGCCCGCCCGGACCAGCGGCGATCCCCCCGCGCGCGGCCGCCCGACAGGAAGACTGCCATGCGCTCCCCCCGCCCGACCCTCCTGGCCGCCTGCCTGCTTGCCGCCACGGCCGTCATCGCCCCGCACACCGCCGACGCCCGCACCACCGTCGGCGCCGTCAACACGAATTTCCGCTGGCTCGGCCCCGACGACAAGATCGTCGTCGAGCGCTACGACGACCCGGAAGTCAAAGGCGTCTCCTGCTACGTCTCCCGCGCGGAGACCGGCGGGATGAAGGGCTTCGTAGGCCTCGCCACCGATCCGTCGCGCTTCTCCATCGCCTGCCGCCAGGTCGGCCCCATCGTGGTCCCGGCCGATCTGCCGCAGAAACACCTGGTGTTCACCGCCTCGGCCTCGCCGATCTTCAAGGCGCTGCGCATCTGGCGCATCGTCGACCGGCAGAAGCAGGTCCTGCTCTATCTCGTGGTCAGTACGAAGCTGGTGCACGGCTCGCCCTACAACAGCCTGTCCGCGGTCGCCTACGGACCGAGATAAAACGAAACGAAACTCCAAGGGAGAGAACCACCGCCATGGCGCCTGTCCAGAACACCACCAAAAGCAAGCTCGCCGCAGGCGGGCTCGTGCTCGGCTTCCTCGTCCACCATCTGCGCACCGTCGCCGTGCCGCTGCTGGCCGCGGCGTCGGACCACGACT
The DNA here is from genome assembly GCA_019352115.1 of Pseudomonadota bacterium. GTDB lineage: Bacteria > Pseudomonadota > Alphaproteobacteria > Acetobacterales > Acetobacteraceae > JAJZVS01. The sequence goes on along the minus strand of JABBNW010000175.1, from coordinate 7,438 downwards.
TCCTGTTCATCGATACCGAACACGGTGCGTTCAGCGTGCAGGAAGCGAGCCAGCTCTGCCTCGCCGCGCTGCCCACCGGGATCACGCCGCTGGTGCGCGTCTGCGCCGGCGCGCTCGATGAAGCGACCCGCCTCCTCGACAACGGCGCGCTGGGGATCGTTGTGCCGCATGTCGACACCGCGAAGCAGGCGCGCCAGATCGCCGCGGCGTTCCACTACCCGCCCGACGGCACCCGCAGTTGGGGCGGCCCGCCGCCCGCCTATCTGTACCAGCCGCCCGCCGACGTCGCCGAAGCGCAGGCCGCGATCAACGCCGAGGTCCTGACGGTGGTGATGATCGAAACCGCGGAAGCGGTCGCGAACGCGGCCGAGATCGCCGCGGTGGACGGCATCGACGTGCTGCTGATCGGCAGTTTCGACCTCACGACCGACCTCGGCGTCGCCGGCCGGATGGACCATCCGAAACTGATCGCGGCGTACGAAACGGTCGCGCGCGCATGCCGCAAGCACGCCAAGGTCCTGGGCATGGGCGGGATCAACGGGCGCGAGGACTCCGCGCGCTACATCGAAATGGGCGCGCGCTTCGTCACCAACGCCTCCGACCACGCCTATGTGCTGGAAGGTGCGCGCGCGCGCACGGGATTCCTACGCGGCCTCGCGCCGGGTGCCGCGGCGACCGACGTCACCGCCCCGCCGGCGGAGAAGAAGCCGCGGAAGGCGAAGCCGCGCTGACCACCAGCGCGCGGCCCAGCATGCGCCGCAACCCGTGCGCGACCGCAACCGACTGCACGATCTGCCATGGTTCCGACAGATGGTCCGGCGTGTCGAAGAAATCGGCGCGCGGATACAGGCTGCGGTTCGCCAGCTCCAGGAACCCGGCCCCGTTGGCGCGATAGATCGCGGCGATCGCGTGCCGTGTCGCCGGCGACATCGGATCGTCGCGGAACTCGGTCGGCAGGCCGCCGATCGCGCGCACTCCGTGCGTGCGTGCCCAGGCAAGGAACCGCACGATCAGCCGCGTCCCGTAGCCCTGCGCGACCTGCGCCGCATTCGGGTAGGTCGGGTGCGCGCGCGCCAGCACGGCGCGATACGGCGCGGCGAGCGCCGCGGTGTGTCCGGTGTGATCGCCCCAGGCGTCGGTGCGGCCCTCGTCGGCGGCGCGCGGATCGTGGAAGCCGCCGGCGAGCAGGGCGCGCTCGATCACCGCCATCAGCGCGTAGCGCAGGTCGAAGGAGAACAGCGCCGCCACCCAGCGATCCGGCGGCAGCCGGCCCAGGGTGCGCCAGTCGTGACGGAACATGATCGACGCATCGGGGCCGAGGTCGGTGGCGGCGCGGGAGCGGCTGTACTGCGCCGCCTCCATCGGCAGATAGACGATATCGCCCGGCGCCAGGCGGCGCTCCCAGCGGGCGAACAGATAGTCGAGCCCGATGCCCACCGCGACACCCCCGTTCACGCACGCGATGCCGAGGATCGGTTCGATCGTTTCGCATCGGTGCGAATACGGCCCGTTCGACCCGGCCAGGATGACGAGCTTCGGGCTGCCTATCGCGGCGCCGCGATCGAGCTTCAGCGCGATCTCCCGGCGCAGGAACCCGTAGGCGAGCGGCCGGTCCAGCATCCAGCCGAACAAAGCCGCATAAAGCACGAGGGACAGGGCGCAGGCGGCGAGCAGGCGCAACAGCGGAGCCGCGGCGTGGGTCGGGGCGCGTCCGGCCCTCCCCCCAACCCCCTCCCGCAAGGGGAGGGGGAGCAGGCAACTTCTCCCCC
>JABBNW010000175.1:0-5659 GCA_019352115.1 Pseudomonadota bacterium | reverse complement strand
CCCCCCGACCCGCTGGACCACCCCCACCATCAGAACCGGAAATAAAGAAACGGCACCACCTTGGGCGCGAAGAACAACCCCTGCACGGTGAACGCGAAGCTCGCCGTCAGGGCCAGGCTGCGCGCCCGCGCGCCAAGCTCGTGCAGATGCGGCGACAGCAGCACGATCCCCCAGCCGAGCGCGAGGCAGGCCGACACTTCCGGAAAGCTCAACGTCCGCGCGGCCCCCAGATGCGCGAGCAGCGGCACCGGCCGCGCCAGCAGCCCGAGCGCGGGCAGGAACTGCACGATCATCGCCGGCAGCGCGATCCCGTGCAGCCCTGCCATCCCCGCCAGCACCGAAGCCGCGACCGGCAGGCCCGCCGCGCGAAACGGCACCCAGGCTGCCACCACCGCGAGCAGGGTCAGCGCCTGGGCAACCGGCCCCCACAGCCGCCCCCCCGCGCGCCGCCAGGCTGCGTGGCCCACCAGGAACGCCCCGTGCAGCCCGCCCCACAGCACGAAGCGCCAGGCCGCCCCGTGCCACAGCCCGCAGGCGAGCATGGTCAGCATCAGGTTGCGCACCCGCCTCCATTGCCCGGCGCGCGAGCCGCCGAGCGGGATGTACAGATAGTCGCGCAGAAAACCGCCCAGGGTGATATGCCAGCGGCGCCAGAACGCGGCGATGTCGCGCGCCTGGTAGGGGCTGGCGAAATTCAGCGGAAAGCGCACGTTCAGCATCCGCGCCAGCCCGATCGCCATGTCCGAATAGCCGGAGAAGTCGAAATAGATCTGCAACGCATAGGCCAGCGCCGCGTACCACGCCGAGAAGAACGTGAGCTGCGCCCCGTGCGCGGCGGCATCGAAGCCGACATCGGCGAAACGCGCGAACATGTCCGCCAGCACGAGCTTCTTCGCGAGCCCGAGCAGGAAGATGGTGGCCCCGTCGCACAGCGCTTCCATGCGCGGGCGCGCCACGTCGGGGGCGAGCAGCTGCGGAATGATCTCGGCCGGCCGGACGATCGGTCCCGCGATCAGGTGCGGGAAGAAGGCGACGAAGGCGCCGTAGGCCAGGAACCCCCGGTCCGGGCGCGCCGCGTTGCGGCTGTCCACCAGGAACATGATCTGCTGGAAGGTGAAGAAGCTGATCGCGAGCGGCAGGAAGATGTGCAGCTCGGGCGAGCCGGCGCCGAACGCGGCGGCGATGGCGGCGGCGAGGAAGCCCGCGTATTTGAACCAGCCGAGCAGCGCCAGATTGCCGCCCACGCCGAGCGCGAGCCAGGCGCGCGCCGCGCGGTCCCTGCCGCCGCCCGCCAGGTGCAGCAGGTGCTGGCCGATCGCATAGTTGGCCCCGATCGAGCCCGCGAGCAGCAGCACGAAGGGCGGGTTCCACCAGCCGTAGAAGAACAGGCTGGCAACGATGATGAATGCCAGCGCGGCGCGCGGCCCGCCCAGCCGTCCGGCCAGGAAGTAGCCGGCAAGCACGGCGGGCAGGAAGCCCAGCACGAAGGGTACCGAATTGAACAGCACTGCCAGTTCCCGCGACGGAGGCGGCCAGTCTCCGTCGCGGGGGCTAAGCGAAGGTAAACGCCCCCCGTTCAGCGGTGCCTGGTCAGCCGCGCCGGCCGGGCGTCACGTAGTCGCGCTGTGCCGCACCGGTGTAGATCTGGCGCGGGCGGCCGATGCGCTGCTCCGGGTCCTCGATCATCTCGCTCCACTGGCTGATCCAGCCGACGGTGCGGCTGACCGCGAACAGCGCGGTGAACATCGAGGTCGGGAAGCCCATCGCCTTCAGGATGATACCGGAATAGAAATCGACGTTCGGATACAGCTTGCGATCGACGAAATACTTGTCGTTGAGCGCGATCTTCTCCAGCTCCAGTGCCAGGTCGAGCAGTGGGTCGCCCTTGATGCCGAGCTCGCCCAGCACCTCGTGGCAGGCCTTCTGGATGATCTTCGCGCGCGGGTCGTAGTTCTTGTAGACCCGGTGGCCGAAGCCCATCAGCTTGGTGTGGCTGCCCTTGTCCTTCACCTCGGACAGGAACTCCGGGATGTTGCGCACATGGCCGATCTCGGCCAGCATCTTCAGCACCGCCTCGTTGGCGCCGCCATGCGCCGGTCCCCACAGCGATGCGATGCCGGCGGCGATGCAGGCGAACGGATTGGCGCCGGTGGAACCGGCGAGCCGGACGGTGGAGGTGGACGCGTTCTGCTCGTGGTCGGCGTGCAGGATCATGATGAGATCCATCGCCCGCGCCAGGATCGGGTTCACCTTGAACGGCTCGGCCGGCACCGCGTTGAACATGTAAAGGAAGTTCTCCGCGTAGCCGAGGTCGTTGCGCGGATACATGAACGGCTGGCCGATGTTGTATTTATGCGCCCAGGCGGCGATGGTCGGCATCTTGGCGATCAGGCGGAAGGCGCTGATGCGCCGGCTTTCCGGGTTATTGATGTCCAGGCTGTCGTGGTAGAAGGCCGACAGCGCGCCGACCACGCCGCACATCACCGCCATCGGGTGGGCGTCGCGGCGGAAGCCGTTGTAGAACTGGCGGATCTGCTCGTGCAGCATGGTGTGGCGCAGGACGCCGAACTCGAACTCCTTCAGCTCCGTCGGCTTCGGCAGCTCGCCGTTCATCAGCAGATAGGCGACTTCGATGAAGGTGGAATGTTCCGCAAGCTGTTCGATCGGGTAGCCGCGATACAGCAGCACGCCCTCGTCGCCGTCGATATAGGTGATCTTGCTCTCGCACGCCGCGGTGGCGCCGTAGCCGGGATCGTAGGTGAAGATGCCGAGATCGCCGTACAGCCGGCGGATGTCGGCGACCGCCGGGCCGATCGTCCCGTCCATCAGGGGCAGGGTGGACGATTTGTTGGTGCCGTCGAGGCTGATGGTAATGGACCGCTTGGCCGAGCCGCTCATGAGGGCATCCTTCATGTGAGATAAGGCGGCGCCATTGCCGCCGACCGCGCCATGCGGCGAAATTATGACCGCGCGGGCCTCTGCGCAACCTTCGCGCCCGCAGCATACACGGAGGTCACCATACGAACACACGGACGTATGCGCGCGCCATGGGATTTTCTCTTGCCATGGGATTATATCCTCGCCACCCGGCGCTTCATGGTTTATTAACCATTGCCGCAACCGGGGATTTCGTCATGTCCGCCTCCGCCCAGATCATCCCGTTTCCCGCCCGTCCGACCGCCGTTCCTCCGCTGCCGGACGGGTCGGAGCGGCTGGCCCGCGCGCTCGCGCTGCTCGATGCCGCGCTGGTCGAACAGCGCACGGCGGTCGCCACCTGGCGCGACGGGTTGACCGCCTTGCACACCAGCGTTGCGGGGCTCGATGGGTCGCTGCGCACCTACCAGGCGCAACTGACCACACTGCACGAACGCACGGAGGGCGTGCACGACGCCGCAAAACGGCTGGAAACCTGGGCCGACACGGCGCTGCGCCGCGTCAGATGATCCGGGCCGGTTTCAGCCGGGCGCCGACTCGGTGAAGAATTTCTGACCGGCGGCAAAATGGTTCGGCCGCATGAACACGCCGATAATCAGCGCGCCGTGCGGTGCCCGTGCCTCATGCGTGTTGCCGGCCGGCCGCCAGACGAAATTGCCGGCGGTGCAGGACCCTTCGTCGTCCTCCAGGCTGCCCTCCAGCACATAGGTCAGCTCCACCCCGGTATGTTCGTGCAGCGGCACGACCGCGCCGGGCTCCAGGCGAAACAGCAGGGTGGACATCCCGCTGACGGGATCGCGGTACAGGACCTTGTGGCGTATGCCGGGGAATTTCGACGTCTCCCACGCCATCCCTTCCACATCCACATAGCAGGACGGCGGCGAGGGATCGGGGCCGAGCAGGCGCTGGCGCGCCGGCGGGCTGGGGGCGAGGCCTTCGGGCATGGCGTTTCCTCCTCTGGCGGCAGGTAGGCGGTATCGCGCGCCGGGCAGTGCGCAGTGTCAAGCAGAGCCGCAAGGATCGGGATCATCCACAGGATTTTGTGGTCATCGGGCCGGTGGACCGCAAAATACCCTTCACCGCGCCGGGGAGCGGTCCTAAGCTCGGGGCATGAAAGCACATCCCATCTGGCACGGCGTGCGGCTGCGGCGGCTTGCGATCGGCGCGGATCCCGATGCGGCCCCCCGGCTCGTCAGCCTGCCCGCCGCCTGGGAAGACAGCGCCGCCGCGGCGCTCGCCTGGCTCGCGCCGGGGCAGGGGCCGGTGGCGCTGCCGACCGCGGCGGCGGCCTGGATCGCCCCGCTCGCCGCCCGTGCCGCGCCGCCGGCGCCGGACACGCCGCCGCTCGCCGAGCGCCTGAACCAGTTGCTGCTGCGCCGGCGCGCGGCGCCGGAGGTGGCGCTGTGGCAGGGCCGCACCGACCGGCCGCTCCGCTTCGTGCTGAACCTGCCGGGCTTCCTCGATCCGCTGGGCGGGTTCGATACCGCAGGGGTCGTGGACGCGGTGGAAACCGTCGCCGAGACCCTGGCGCTCGCGGCGCCGGGCCCACAGGCCGGCCGCGCCCTGGACGGGCTGTTCGCGCCGCAGCCGGGGGAGAGGCCGGGGATCGGCTTCGCCGACCTGGCCGGACTGCTCGCCGCCCTCGGCATCGACTACGCCTCCGCCGCGGCGCGGGACGTGGCGCGCGCGCTGGCTGCGATCCTGCGCGGCCACGCCGGCGCGCCGCCGCGACCCGGGGCCGCCGCCCCGCCGTCCGCCACCGTGGTGCCGGGCCTCGCGGAGGCCGCCGCCCGAGCGCTGGCGCGACCCGCCGGGGCCGCAACGCCGCCGCTTGCCCTCGCCATCACCGCCCCCGGTCCTGCCGAGGCGCTGCTGGGCGCGGAGACCGGCGGCATCGCCCCGGCCTTCTCGCCGCTGGCCGCTGCCGGCGGGCTCACCCGCGCCGCGCGCGCCTGGCTCGGCGCCCAGGGGCTGGACGCCGAGGCGGCGCTGGCCGCGCTGCTCGCCGGTGCCGCCCCGTTTCCGCCGGCCGGCGCCGCGGCCCACGCCGCCATGCACGACGCCGTGGCGCCGTTCCTCGATGCGCTGCCAGCGCGCCCGGCCGAGCCCGCGGTCCGCCTGGTGGACCCTGCGCCGGGCGGGCGGCGGGAGCTGCCGCCGCGCCGCGCCGGCTACACCCAGAAGGCCACGGTCGGCGGCCACCGGCTGTTCCTCCGCACCGGCGAATACGCCGACGGCACCCTGGGCGAGGTCTCGATCGCCCTGCACAAGGAAAACCCGGCATTCCGCGGGCTGATGGACAGTTTCTGCGCCGCCGTCAGCCTCGGGCTGCAACACGGCGTGCCGCTCGATGCGTTCGTGGACGCCTTCCTCCAGACCCGCTTCGCCCCGGCGGGCGCCGTCGAGGGCGATCCCGCGGTCGTGCAGGCATCCTCTCTGCTCGACTACGTGTTCCGCCACCTCGCGGCGAACTACCTGAACCGGCACGACCTGCCGGCGCCGGAGCCCGAGGAGATCGAGCCGCCGGCGGCCGGCGCGCCGCTGCTGCCGCTCGAACTGCCCGAGGATGCCACCGCCCAGGCGCGACGGCGGCGGTTCCGGGTCGTCGCGCGATAGGCGGTCCGAATTTGCCGTAGGTGGCGAGCCCGTCAGCAAGCAAGGCCAGGGGCTCTGCCCCTGGACCCCGTCAGGGGACAAGTCCCCTGCACCCCTCGGGGGGTTCCTC
>JABBNW010000174.1:2807-9425 GCA_019352115.1 Pseudomonadota bacterium | reverse complement strand
GCCCCCCAGATCGAGGCTTTGTAGTGCGGTCAGTCCCGCCAACGGTGCTGCGTCGCTGACCTGCGTGTTCGACAGGGTGAGGTTTTGGAGTGCCGTCAGTCTCGCCAGCGGCACCGCGTCGCTGACCTGCGTGAACGACAGATCGAGGCTTTGTAGTGCGGCCAGTCCCGCCAGGGGCGCCACGTCGCTGACCTGCGCGCCCCCCAGAACGAGGCTTCGCAGCGCGCTCAGTCCCGCCAACGGCGCCACGTCGCGGACCCGCGTGTTCCACAGATTAAGGTTTTGCAGTGCGGTCAGTCCCGCCAGCGGCGCGAGTTGCCGCAATCCGGTCTCCTGGAAATCCAACGCCAGGATGAACGGCCGCCAGTCCGCCGGAGGGGCTTCCCCGGCCAGGACCATCTGTCGCACGCGGTCCAAATCGAAATCCGGTGGCGGCACAGGCGGGACCGGATCGGCTGGCAGAGAGCGTTGCGGCTCGGCTTTCGTCGGCCCGACAAGCTCAATCGATGTCACGACCAGTCGAAAGTCCCGCGCCGCTTTCGTCAGCAACGCGAACGCCGACGATGTGCGCCCGGCGGCGGTCGCGAGAGTCTCCGGCAGTCGCAGCGTGAGCCCGGCTTCGCTTTCGACCAGGTGCACATCCTGCAAGGCCCGGCGCACCGGGCCGGTCGCCGCGCGATCCCCCAGTTGCGCGCGCAGCGACCGCACCACGATCCCCCGCAGATAGGTCCCCGAGCGCCAGCCGATCGCCCGCTCCCGGCCATATCGGTGCGTGAGCCAGAGGAACGCATCCCTGGCGTAGCCGCCGACTGGCAGGTCCGCCTCGCCGGCAAGCGCCAGCAGGCTGACGGGGGCGCAGCGCGCAATATCCTCGCGAACCGGATGCAGCGCGCTCCAAATATCCGCGGCGGTGCCGATATAGGCCCGCTCCTGCCACAGGAACACGTGGAGCCACGGAGCGCCGACCTCGGCGGGCCGCACCTGCTCCGCTTGCAGGCGCACCAACTGCGCCGGGTCGTAGAGGTCGAAGCCGGCAATCGCTATGTTCCCACGGGCGTCGGCCGCGGAACGGGCCGCGTAGGTCGTGTTGGCCCCAACAGCCTGGGCGAAACAGGGGAGCGCGAACCCGTGGTCCGCCAGCTTCTCGTAGCCGACCAGAGCGAGCGTGCCAGTGTCGTCATCGGCATCGCTCATAGCTGCCCGCTCTGATCGAGGAAATCCCGCACGATCCGCGTGATCTCGTCGAGGTAGAAGTCGGGCGCTTCGTTGGGCCGCCAGTCGTAGGTTTCCCAGGCCAAGCCGAGCGCTTCGAGCTGCCGCACGAAGGCAATATTGCGTCCTTCGCCGTCCTCGATGAACTGCTGCGGGAGGACCACCAGCCGCACGTTGCCCCGCAGCGGCACATGCTTGTCGTAGGCGATTTCGATGGCCGAGGCCCGCTTGTCGGGCTGGTTGTGGCCGGTGGCCGCGAGGCCGGCGACAGCCAGGAAGCCCGTTGCGGCCATTTGGTAAGGGCGCAGCGTCCCGGCCAGGTCCGGCTTCAGGTCCCCGTCGTAATAGTTCCGGTTGCTGCCGAACGCCCAGGAAACATGCCGCCTTGCGGCGTCAAGGTTCGGGCCAAGGTCATAATCTTCCAGCGGCCTGGTCCGATTGGATGGATCCCCGAACACGCCGGAGCAGGCAGCGCCGGTGTCGAACGGGTATGCGTGAAACGGCGTGCCCAAATTCCCGGGCGAGATCACGAATACCATCGGGAACCGGCTGATCTGGTCGGACTTCGTTGCTCCGTCGCGAAAGCGGTAGGCCGGCCGGGCGAGGAAGGCATAGACCAGCCGGCGGCCGAACAAATCGCATTCACGCGTCTCGATCCGCTCGCAGGCGACGATGTCCTTGCCGTAGCCGACCGCGGTGACATGCACAAGATCGAGCTGCTCCGGTAGATCCGTGATGCCGGACGCGAGGTCGGCCAACTCCCGCTCGTTGGGAAGTCCGTGAGCCCGCCGCTTCATGCCAGCCGGTTTGCGCGCCATTCGCTGCCTGCCCTCCCGACGGCGATGTTACGCTATTTCGGCCGCAGCGATAGTCGTTCCTTCATACGAAAATGTCTCCCGTACGGTTGTCGCGAGCTGATTCGGCCCGGCCACTGTATCGCTGGCCGCTGTAGCACCTTCAAAACCCTGAGCCGTGCTCTCAGCCACCCCATCTGCCTCCGCCGCTTGGTAGATCCGCCCCCGCCCGCGCTTGACGCTCCCGCGTTCCCGTGCCTCAACATCTCCCCAACAAAAATCAATCCATCCGGGAGAAACCGAACCATGTCCGCCCCCCTGACCCGCCGTGCCTTCGGCGCCGCCGCCACCGCCGGCCTGGCAGCCTCGCTCGCCGCCCCCTTCCTCCGCAATGCCGAGGCCGCCGCGCCCCTGCTGCTGCGCTGCTCGGTCGATACGGCGCCGTCGCATCCGCGCAACATCGCACTGCGCGACTTCCTGGCGAAGGTCACGCACGCCTCCGACGGTCGGGTCCAGACCCGGCTGTTCGAAAGCGGCGCCCTGTTCCCCGACCTGCACGTGGTCAAGGCGCTGGTGCAGGGCCAGGTCGAGCTCGCCTGCCCCGGCACCTGGACCCTCACCGGTTTCGTTCCGGACGCCGATTTTTCCGAGCTGCCCGGCCTGTATGGCGTGCCGAGCGCGCAGGTGGACAAGGCGGTCGACGGCGCCGCCGGCACCTATGTCAACGGCGAACTGACCCACAAGCTCGGGTTGCAGATGCTGGGCGGCTGGCTGAACTGGGGGTTCAATGCCTGGTTCTCGACCAAGAAGCCTATCACCACGCTTGCCGATCTGCGCGGGATGAAGCTGCGCAGCCCGGGGGGCGTGCTCAATTCCTGGCGCATCCGCTACTTCGGCGGCCTGCCCAACGTGACCGCGTGGCCCGACGTGCCGCTCGCGATGTCGCAGGGCAATTTCGACGGGCTCATCACCACGAACGAAAGCGCGCGCACGTCCAAGTTGTATGATTCCGGCATGCGTCATTCGCTCCAGGACGAGCAGGCGTTCTCCTACTACGCGCCGATGATGAACCATGCCTTCTGGAACAAGCTGGGGCCGAAGTTGCAGCATGCGGTGCTCGCGCTGTGGGCGGAGAACCTGCCGGCCTATCGGGCGAACACCGCCGCCACCCAGGCCAGTGCGCGCGCCGCCCTGACTGCGCACGGCGTCAGCTTCGCCGACGTTTCCCCGGCCGAGCGGGAGGCGGTGCGCCGGAAGATGCTGCCGCAGCAGGCCAAGGCCGCCGCGGAGGCGCATATGTCGCCGCACCTCGTGAAGCTGGTGATGGCAAGCGTCGGCACCTGAGAGTTTGTGAAAGAATGCCCGTCAGCCGCCGAAATTGCCCGCAAACGCGAGCATTTTCACCGGGCGTTCTTTCACAAGTTCGATTGCTTTTCACGCTCTGAGCCCACCCGGTGCCCCCTCCGCACGGAACGCGCGTGCGGCGGGGGCGGGGAACACCTGGAACAGCCGACGGCAACCGCTTTCCAGGCGGTTGTGGCGGCCTGTCTGCGTGATCGCTTGACGCCCCTCCCGCCGCCGTGCAGTAACCGCGCCGCGAAAGATCATCGTTCCGGGAGGTCCGAATGTCCATCACATTGACCCGCCGCGCGTTCGGCGCCGCGGCCACCGCCACCTTGGCCGCGCCGCTTGCCGCGCCCTTCATCCGCAACGCCGAAGCCGCCGCTCCGCTGTTGCTGCGCTGCTCGCTCGATACCGAGCCGACCCATCCGCGCAACGTCGGCATCCGCGACTTCCTCGCCAAGGTCGAAAAGGCCTCGGACGGCCGGATCAAGACCCGGCTGTTCCAGAGCGGCACTCTGTTCCCCGATCTGCATGTCGTGAAGGCGATGGTGCAGGGCCAGGTGGAAATGGCGGTGCCCGGCACCTGGACCATCACCGGCTTCGTCCCGGATGCGGATTTCTCCCAGCTCCCGGGCCTGTACGGCCAGCCGATCGACATCGTGCACAAGGCGACCGACGGCGCCGCCGGCAAGTTCGTCAATGCCGAGATCACCAAGAAGCTGCACCTGCATGTGCTCGGCGGCTGGTTCGACCTCGGGTTCAACAATTGGTACTCGACCAAGAAGCCGCTGACTTCGCTGGCCAGCCTGAAGGGCATGAAGCTGCGCAGCCCGGGCGGCGTGCTGAATTCCTGGCGCATCCGCTTCTTCGGCGGCATCGCTAACGTGACCGCCTGGCCGGACGTGCCGCTGGCGATGTCGCAGGGCAATTTCGACGGCCTGATCACCACGAACGAGAGCGCCAACAGCTCCAAGCTGTTCGATTCCGGCCTGCGGCATTCCTTGCAGGACCATCAGGGCATGGGGCTCTACGTGCCGATGATGAACATGGCGTTCTGGAACAAGCTCGGGCCGCAGTTGCAGGGCACCGTGACGAAGCTGTGGGTCGAGAACCTGCCGCAATACCGTCTGAACACGGCCAAGGCGCAGCACGAAGGCCGGCTGGCGCTTGCCAAGCAGGGCGTGGTGTTCGTCGATCTTCCGCAGGCGGAACGCGACGCGGTGCGCAAGAAAATGCTGCCGCTGCAGGCGAAGGCGGCGCATGATGCGCATATGTCGCCGCAGCTCGTGAAGTTGGTCATGTCGGATGTCGGGGCCTGACGTTTCCGGTCTGGCCGGATCGTCTGCGGCGCGGGCATTTGCCCGCGCCGCTTCGATCTGGAACTGGATCGAACGCACGCTTGTGGGCCTGCTCGGCGCGTTTGCGATGATCATCGCGGCGGTGCAGGTATTCGGCCGCTACATCGACCCGGCGAACGCGATCAACTGGGCCGAGGAAGTGATCGTCTACGTCGCCGTCTGGGCGATCATGATCATCTCCAGCCAACTGGTGCGCAGCAACGGCATGGTGCGCCCCGACCTCGTGCTGCGCCTGTTGCCGACCCGGGTGCAACGCTGGGTGGAAGTCTTCAACTGCCTGGTGGCGCTCGCGTTCACCTTCGGCATGATCTGGTACGGCTGGGTCGTGGTCGGCACGGCGCTGCTGCTCGACCAGCGCAGCTCGTCGGATCTGCAATTCCCGATGTGGATCTACTACACCGCGCTGCCCACCGGCGGCGTGCTGATGTTCGGGCGCTACATCATCCGGCTGATCCGCTACCTGTTCTTCTTCGACCCCGATACGATGACCGTGGGCCACAACCTCGCGCACGAGGCGCCCTCCGACCTCCTCGCCACCTTCACCGAATAGGCGCCGCGCAGGATGTGGACCATCGGCTTCCTGTTGCTGTTCTTCGGCCTGCTCGCGGCCGGCATGCCGATCTTCCTGGTGCTCGGCGCCTGCGCGGCGGTGCTGTACCACGTGTCCGGCCAGCCGATGATCGGGCTGGCGCAGAACATGATCGACCAGCTCAATTCGAGCACGCTCATGTCCCTGCCGCTGTTCGTCATGGCGGCGGCGTTCATGCGGCGGGGGGGCGTGGCGCAGGCGCTGGTTGATCTGGCGTCCGCCTGGCTGGGGGGCGTGAAGGGCTCGCTCGGGCTGGTGGCGGTGGTGTCCTGCGCGCTGTTCGCGGCGATCTCGGGGTCCTCCGTCGCGACCGCGCTGGCGATGGGGACCATCCTGCTGCCGGCGATGATCGCGCGCGGCTATCCGCGCTCCTTCGCGCTCGGCGTGCTGGGCGCATCGGGCACCATCGGCGTCGTCATCCCGCCGTCGCTCGCGCTGATCCTGTATGGGATCGTGACGGAGCAATCGGTGCCGCGGCTGTTCCTTGCCGGCATCATCCCCGGCCTGTTGCAGGCGGGCGCGTTCTTCGTCTGGGTGCTGTGGTACGCGCGATACAAGAACTTCCCCTCCGAGCCGGCGATGCCCTTCCGCGCCCGGCTGTGCGTGACCTGGCGGGCGCTGCCGGCGATGGCGGTGCCGTTCGTCGTGCTGGTCGGGATCTACGGCGGCTTCATGACGGTCACGGAATCGGCGGCGATGTCCGCGGTCACGGCGCTGATCGTGAGCCTGCTGGTCTATCGCGGCTTCCGCTGGACCCGCACCCTCGACGTGATCGCCGAGGCGCTGTCTTCGGCCGGCGTCATCATGCTGATCATCGCGACGGCGCTGGTGTTCGGCCACTGGATGACCGGATCGGGCGTGCCGGCGCAGATCGTGGAATTCGCCACCCACCAGGGGCTCAGTACCTGGGAGTTCCTGCTGGCGACCAACGTGATGCTGCTGATCATCGGCTGCTTCCTGGAAGTGGTCAGCACGTTGTTGCTGGTGATGCCGATCCTGGCGCCGGTGCTGGTCCCGCTCGGGATCGATCCGGTGCATTTCGGCATCATCTTCACCCACAACATGGAAGTGGGGCTGGTGCACCCGCCGGTGGGGCTGAACCTCTATGTGCTGTCCACCATCTCCGACGCGCCGATCGGGGAGGTGATCCGCGGCATCCTGCCGTTCCTGGTGATCCTGCTGCTGGTGCTGGCGCTGATCACCTACTGGCCGGCGATGACCCTGTGGCTGCCCAACCTCGTGTTCGGGAAGTAGCCGGGCCTTTCTCCCCCTCCCCTTGCGGGAGGGGGTTGGGGGGAGGGGGCCACGGCAGGAACCCCCA
>JABBNW010000174.1:0-2797 GCA_019352115.1 Pseudomonadota bacterium | reverse complement strand
CGGCCCCCTCCCGCAAGGGGAGGGGGAGAAAGGCCGCGCGGTTGACCGCCCGGCCGCCGTGGCTATCGTCCTCGGGTCCAGCGAAAGCGTCTCCCATGCCCCACACCTACCTGCGCAGCGGCATCTTCCTCGCGCCCTTCCACGCGCTGGAGGAAAATCCGACCCTCGCGATCGAGCGCGACCTCGAACTGGTCCAGCATCTCGACCGGCTCGGCTACCACGAGGCCTGGATCGGCGAGCATCATTCCGGCGGGTTTGAAATCATCGCCTCCCCCGAAGTGTTCATCGCGACCGCGGCCGAGCGCACCCGCCACATCCGCCTCGGCACCGGCGTCGTCTCACTGCCGTACCACAACCCGTTCATCCTGGCCGACCGCATGGTCCTGCTCGATCACCTGACCCGCGGGCGGGCGATGTTCGGGATGGGGCCCGGCGCGCTCGTGCACGACGCCAAGAAGATCGGCGTCGAGGCGGCCGACCAGCGGCCGATGATGAACCAGAGCCTCGATGTCATCGTCCGCCTGCTGGCCGGGGAAACGGTGACGGAAAAGACCGACTGGTACGACCTCACCGACGCCAGGTTGCAACTGCCCTGCTACAGCCAGCCGGTGATGGAGATGGCGGTCGCCGCCTCCCGCTCGCCCACCGGCGCGCTGGCGGCGGGGCGGCACGGGATCGGGATGCTCTCGATCGGGGGCACCTCGCCCGATGCGATGACCCAGCACGCGCGCAACTGGGGCTTGTACGAAGAACAGGCGCGCGCGCACGGCAAGACCCCCGACCGGCGCAACTGGCGGCTGGTCAGCCTGTTCCACATCGCCGAAACCCGCGAACGCGCGCGCGAGAACGTGCGCTTCGGCATCGAGAAATTCGCCCAGTATTTCCGCGACGTCGGCACCTTCCCGATCGTGCCGCACGGCATCGGCGATGCTTACGAATACCTGCTCGACAACCAGGCCGCCTGCATCGGCACGCCCGACGACGCGATCGCCTATATCCAACGCCTGCTGGACGGATCGGGCGGCTTCGGCGCCATCCTGGAACTGGCGCACAACTGGGCCGACTGGCCGGCGACGCAGCGCCACTACGAGCTGATGGCCCGCTACGTCCTGCCGGCGTTCCAGGGCTCGCGCGAGTGGCGCCAGGACAGCTATGGCTTCGCCCGCGACAACAGCGAGGTGTTCCGCGCCCAGTCGCAGGCCGCCGTCCAGACGGAGATCGACCGGCTCAAGGCGCGGCGCCCGGCGGCGGCCGAATAGCAGCCCGGCCCTCGCGCCGGGAGGAAACCGGCCCCATATCGGACGTTCGCCGCCGGCCATGGCATCCCCGGAGGCGTCCCCGGCCCGGCCGTCTCCCGGTCTCCGCCTTCCGCCAGCCCGTCCTGTCAGCCCAATTCGAGTCTTGCCAGCCCACCTCGTCTTGTCAGCCCAGCTCGTCTTGTCAGTAAGGAATCTTCTGCCCGTGACCGAACCCGTCCCTGCCATCCGCCTGACCCGGCTGCCGTCCGGTCTGACCGTCGTCACCGAACGGATGGAGCGGGTCGAGACCGTCTCCCTCGGCGCCTACGTCGCCGCCGGCTCGCGCCACGAGAACGCGGCCGAGAACGGCGTGTCCCACTTCCTGGAACACATGGCGTTCAAAGGCACCGAACGGCGCACCGCCGCGGCCATCGCCGAGGAGATCGAGGCGGTCGGCGGCCATCTCAACGCCTACACCGCGCGCGAACAAACCGCCTACTACGCCAAGGTCCTGAAGGAGGACACGGGGCTCGCCGCCGATATCATCGGCGACATCCTCACCCACTCCACCTTCGAGCCCGAGGAACTGGAACGCGAGCGCGGCGTGATCTTGCAGGAAATCGGCCAGGCCAACGACACGCCGGACGACATCATCTTCGACCGCTTCCAGGAAGCCGCCTACCCCGACCAGCCGATCGGCCGCCCGGTGCTGGGCCTGGAGGCCGGGATCCGGGAAATGCCCCGCGGCACCCTGACCGGCTACATGCGCCGTCACTACTCCGCCGGCAACGTCGTCGTGGCCGCCGCCGGCGCGCTGGATCACGACGCCGTGGTGGAACTGGTGCAGCGCCATTTCGCCGACCTGCCCGCCGATCCGCCGCCCGCCGCCCTGGCCGCAGCCTACGCCGGCGGGGAATTCCGCGAAGCCCGCGACCTCGACCAGGTGCACATCGTCCTCGGCTTCCCCTCGGTCGGCTACGGCGAGCGCGACTACTACCCGACCCTGCTGCTCTCCACCCTGCTCGGCGGCGGCATGTCCTCGCGCCTGTTCCAGGAAGTGCGGGAAAAACGCGGGCTGGTCTATTCCGTCTACTCCTTCGCCTCGCCCTTCATGGACGGCGGCCTGTTCGGCATCTACGCCGGCACGGGCGAAAGCGAAGCGGCGGAACTCATGCCCGTCACCCTGGAAGAACTGCGCAAGGTCCAGCACGGCGTGACGGAGGCCGAACTCGCCCGCGCCCGCGCCCAGGTGAAAGCCTCGCTCCTGATGTCGCTCGAAAGCACCGGCAGCCGCTGCGAACAACTCGCCCGCCAGATGCAGGTGTTCGGCCGAGTGGTCCCCACCCAGGAAACGGTGGCGAAACTGAACGCCGTCACCGTCGCCGACGTCGAACGCGCCGCCGCCCGCCACTTCCGCGCCACCCCCACCCTCGCCGTGCTCGGCCCGGCCGAGCGCGTGCCCGGCCTCGCCTCGGTCACCGAGGCGCTGGCTGCGTAAGGCAGCAAGGCCAAGGGGCTTTGCCCCCTGGACCCCCACCAAGGGCTAGCCCTTGGAACCC
>JABBNW010000173.1 GCA_019352115.1 Pseudomonadota bacterium | reverse complement strand
GCCATCCCAGGCGTCGGCATCCCGGTCGCCGGCATCCCAGTCGCCGGCATCCCAGTCGCCGGCATCCCAGTCGCCGGCATCGCGGTGAAAGATGGGCCGGCCGTCGCCACCGCCGTCGCCAGTTCGCCCAGCGCCGCCTGGTCCGCCATCCGGCCGAAGCCGGCGAGCACCGCGCGCCGCCCGGGGAACCGCCCGCGGGCGCGATCGAGCGGCAGGCCGGCGCGGCGCGCCGCCTCGGCGACGGAAAAGCGCGCCCAACCCTGCTCGCCGGCGAGGGTGAAAGCGCTGGCGATCAGCGCACGATCGAATTCGGATGCGTCCATGGACTGCGACATAGGCACCCCCCGCCGCCTTGTCAGCCCGCCAGTTCGCGCGATCGCCGGGTCGCCGCGTCCACCGCGTGCGACAGCGCGGCGGGCCAGGCGTCCGGCGCCATCAGCACCTGCAGCGCCCGCTCGGTGGTGCCGGCGGGGCTGGTGACCGCGCGGCGCAGCGCGGCCGCATCCTCCGGCGAGGCGGCGAGCAGCGCACCGGACCCGGCGACCGTCTGGCGCGCCAGCAGCCGCGCGAGGTCCGCCGGAATGCCCTGCTCCAGCGCCGCGCGTTCCAGCAATTCAGCCAGCAGGAAGACATAGGCCGGCCCGCTGCCGGAAACCGCTGTGACCGGATCGAGCAGCGCCTCGTCGTCCACCCAGGCGACGACCCCGATCGCGCCGAGCAGGCGCTCGCACAGCGCCCGTTGCGCGGGCGTGACGCCGGGACCGGGACAGGCGACCGTGACCCCCTGGCGGATCGCCGCCGGGGTGTTCGGCATCGCCCGCACGATCACCGCCTCCGCCGCCCCGTCGACCGGTGCCCCGTGCGCTGGACCCAGCAGCGTGCGGAGTCCGCCGATCGTCCGCCCGGCCATGATCGACAGCACCACCGCGGCGCCGGCGAACCCGCCATAGGCGGGCACGGTCGCCGCCGCGGCCTGCGGCTTGATTGCCAGCACCACCGCAGCCGGGGTGAAGCCCGCCGGGATCGCCGCCGGCTCGGCCACGACCTGGAGGTCGGGGCCGGCCAGCCGCGCTGCCTCCGGCGCCGGATCGACCGCGACCGAGGGCGCAAGCCCGCGTTCGCGCCAGCCGGCGAGCAAGGCCCCGCCCATCCGGCCGCAGCCGACCAGCAGGATCGGCGGGATTCCGCTCATGACCGCGGGCCGGCCACCGGCGGCGGGCCTACGCTTCGCCGACGCATTCCAGCATCGCCGCGTCCAGCGCCTCGGCCGGCGTCTTGCCGCCCCAGAGCACGAACTGGAAGGCTGGGAAGAAGCGCTCGCATTCGGTGATGGCGATGTCGACCATGTCCTCGAGGCTCTCGGCCGAGGCACCGGGGGCGCCACGCAGCAGCACCGCGTGGCGGAACACCGGCATGCCGTCGTCCGGGTCCATGCCGAAATGGCCGATCCACAGCCGCTCGTTGGCGAGCGCCAGCAGCTCGTACAGCGCGTTGCGGCGCTTCGCCGGCACCTTCAGATCGAAGGTGCAGGTGAAGTGCATGGCGCTGATTTCCTGCGACCAGTTGAAATAGAGGCCGTAGTCGCACCAGCGGCCCGGCGCCTCGGCGGCCATCTCGGCCTCGTTGCGCCGGTCGAAATCCCAGTCGTTGGCGACGATGATCTGTTCCAGCAGATCGAGGGGGTTGGCGGAACTCTCGGTGTCCGGGTCCCGGGTGACGATGGTGGCGGGCATGCTAGGTCTCCCACTCTGGAGGAAGGCCGGGGAAGGCGCGAATCCGGGGGTGCCACGCCCTGGAACCCACCGGTCCACCCTACCGGGCCGATCCGCTGCGCCGCAAGTACGGCGGCGCGCGCCGCCAGGGGAAATGGGCGCCGGGGAAACGGGCGCCGGGGAAACGGGCGCCGGGGAAATGGGCGCCGGGGAAATGGGCGCCGGGGAAATGGGCGCCGGAGAAACGGCGCATCATCTCTCGCGAGGCGGCATACGGATGGTGCGGGTGCGATCGCCTGCGGCCGGCGCGTGGACGTCACGAGGCCCGCGCGTGAATTTCACGAGGCCCGCGCCGTGGCCTCCAGCAGTTTTTCGATCGGATCCCACGCGAACGCGACCTGCACCACCGACGCGCCGCCGACCCGGATCGTCGATTCCGCCACCGGCGCGCCGCCGAGCCGGGCGTAGAACCACCGACTCGGGTTGTCGCGCAGCACCCAGAGGAAGGCGCTGCGGCAGCCGCTGTCGACGAGTTGCGCGGCAGCGGCGCGCAGCAACCGCCGCCCCACGCCGCGCTCGCGCCAGTCGTCCAGGACATAGAGCGTCTCGATCTCGCCCTCGCCGAGCCGGCGCGCGAACGAGCCACCTCGGGCGCGCCCCGCGGCGGCGAATCCGATCACGCGCGGGCCGCGGCCGTCGGGGACATCGGGACCGCTCGCGGTGGCGACATGGATGGGCGCGCCGGAGCGGATCGCGGCCTCGTACTGCATGGCCTGGCGCGATACCGACAGCCGCGCCAGGTAGCCTGCCGGCAGGATGCCCGGATAGGCCGAGCGCCAGGCCGCGACATGCACCGTGCCGATCGCCAGCGCATCGGCGCCGCGGGCGAGGCGCACGCCGATCATGCGCCCCCCCTCCCCGCGCGTCCGCTCCGTGCCGCCGAGGCGGCCGGCGGCCAGGTCGCGGCGCGGAGCCGGAGGCGCGGCGCGTTCATCGGCGCTCCAGCACCACGGCGAAGAAGCCGTCGGTTCCGTGCCGGGCCGGCGTCAGCGCCAAGGCCTGGGCGAGGACCTCGGCCTGGGTAGGAACTGGGGCCTGGGTAGGAACTGGGGCCTGGGNAGGAACTGGGGCCTGGGTAGGAACTGGGGCCTGGGTGAGAACCGGGGCGTGGGCAGCCGCTGGTGCGTGGGCTGGCGTCTCGGCCTGGGCAAACCCGTCGGCCGGGGCAAGCGCGTCGGCCTCGGCGCTCGCCCGGCTCTCGACCGGGTCTGCCAGGACAGGATGGACCTGAACGGCGGCGGCGGAGGCCGCAGCCATGGCCGACCCGGCAGGCATCGCGGGCACGCCGATGGGCGCGCCCGGAGGGGGCACGGCCAGCGGCCAGGCGCGGGCCAGCGGCACCTGGGCGAAGTCCGGATGGCGGGCAAGGAAGCGCGTCACCTGCGCCTCGTTCTCCTCTGCGAGCAACGAGCACGTAGCGTAAATCAGTTTTCCGCCCTTGCGAACCAGCGGCGCGGCCTGATCGAGAATCCCCGCCTGCCGGACCACCAGCTCATCGAGGTCCCGTTCGCTCAGCCGGGCGCGCGCATCCGGATTGCGCCGCCAGGTTCCGGTGCCGGTGCAGGGTGCATCGACCAGCACCCGGTCGAAGGCGCCGGCCCGGCGCTTCGCCCATTTGTCGCCGGTGGTGAACAAGTGGCGCTCGACATTGTGCACGCCGGCGCGGCGCAGCCGGCGGATCGCCCCGTCCAGCCGCGGCTCCGACACGTCGCAGGCGATCAGTCGCCCGCGGTTCTGCATCGTCATCGCCAGCGCCAAGGTCTTGCCGCCCGCTCCGGCACAGACATCGGCAACGGTC
Organism: Pseudomonadota bacterium; assembly: GCA_019352115.1. Taxonomy (GTDB): domain Bacteria; phylum Pseudomonadota; class Alphaproteobacteria; order Acetobacterales; family Acetobacteraceae; genus JAJZVS01. Next base: position 5,979 of record JABBNW010000173.1, on the reverse strand, counting down.
TGGCCCGGCTGCGCGTCGGCGAGCACGGCGATGAGCTGGCTGCCCTCGTCCTGGATTTCCACCAACCCGGCGCGGAACGCGGCCCCGGCGGTGATGTTGCGGCGGCCGGCGATGCGCAGGCCCCAGGGCGAGAACGGGGTCGGAACCGCTTCGGTCCCCTCCGCGGCCAGCGCCGCGCGGGCGTCCTCGCGGGTGCATTTCAGCAGGTTGGTGCGCAGGTCGAGCGCGGCGGAGCCGAGCAGCGCCGCGGCCTCGGCGCCCAGCGCGGGACCGAACCGGGCGGCCAGGCGCGGCAGCAGCCAATCGGGCAGTTCCAGCCGCACCGCCTCCGGCATCGCCGGATGGTCGAGCGTATGGCCCGCCAGCGGAGCCAGCACGCCCAGTTCCTCCGCGATCAGCGGCACGGCGGCGAACTGGCCGCCGGAGAACAAGCGCGCGACCACTGGAAGGCTGCCGCCCGGCCGCAGGATGATCGCCGCGGCGGCACGCAGCCGCGCGGTCGGGGCGGCGCCGCCGCGGGCCACCCACCAGGCCAGCCGGCGCGGCGCCCGCAGGACATCCCAGGTCGCCTCCGATACGGCCCGCCGGTCGGCGGCGCCGATGTAGCGGCGGTCGCGGAAGAACGCGTTGGCGACGGCATCCGCCGGACGCGGGCTGGCGTCGATGGCGGTGAGCAGCTCGATGCTGGCGGCGAGGCGCGCGGCAGGGGTCACGTGCTGGCGATGCCCGAAGGTGCGAGGGGAAGGCGGTGCGCCCGGCAGGCCACCCCGTGGGGCGATCCAGAGGGCGACGGAGGACGACGCGCCAACCTACGCGCGCTCGGCCCGCTGGGCCAGCCGGCCCTCGCCGGTCTTCGCGCCCGCCGGACGTCCCCCCCGGTCGGCAGACACCCGGTCCCGGCGGTCAACAAACCCCGTGCGCCGGCACGCCGTTCCCGCCGCAACGGAGGACGGCGCTCGATCCGGCCCCCGCAGCGCGGACTCAAACCAACCCGCCCTGGTCAACTCGCTCGCGCTTCGACTCTCTCCCTTGCGTGCCGGCTCGGTGCCTCCCGTCATGGCCGGCCCCTGAGCCGGCCATCCGCCCCCGACCGTCCGTGCGCAGGTGGCCGGCTCAGGGCCGGCCACGACGTGGAGGGTTCGAGCCTGGAAGTACCTCAGTCCCTTGCGAGCTGGTCCGATAGCTCAAACCGACGCGCAGCCCTCACCGGGGGAGAAACAGCTCGCCGCCTGCCCGGGCGCGGCAAGCCCCCGGTCGGGTGGGGGCCTGCCGGATCGCCCGGTTGGCGCTCTGACATCAGTCAGCGTTGCGTCAGAGCGCACGTTCGAGGGCCGGTTCAGCCGACGCCCGATCGCAGGGCGTCGGCATCGGACCGCTAATGCTGCGAGGACGGCGAAAACGCCTCGTGCTTGCGCGCCGCCTCCAGGCTCTGCTGGTTCAACCGGTCCACTTCGGGGTTCTGCGCCTGCATCCGACCCATCGGGCCGTGGTGCATGGTCCGATAGCTCCCGGAATGATAGGCGTGCGACTTGCCGCTCGCGCTCTCATGGCCGGATCGCCGCATGGATTTGGTCTGGCCCATCCGGGTGGAGGAGGCGCCGCCCCGCGACATGCCGCTGCCGGACTCCTTGCCGCCGGACATGCCGTTGTTCGACATGCCGTTGTTCGACATCCCCTTGTCCATGCCGCTGTTCATCCTGCCGGACTGACCGTTGGGCGGCATCGTCTCGGTGCCCCCGTTGTGGCGCGGCATCTGGCCTGCGGGCGAGCCGCCGCCCTGGTCGGTCATGCCGCTGGTCACCGCTCCCGGTGCGGCGCCGTTCGTAGTGGCCCCGCCGGTCTGCGCCATCGCCGGGACAATCCCGATCGTCGCGATACCGAGCGCCAGCGCGCCCAACGTCGTCGTCACTCGCCGTGCGTTCATCAGCGTTCTCCTTTGCTTTTGCAGCTCTGCGTGTTGCCGGTCGGCGACGGCCCATCGGACCGCGCGACCCCACAGCGAACCTGGGGACGCACGGCGCCCGATACCGCTCACATCCCGGTGCGGGCGGCACCGCCCTTGCAGCCGCGCGGCGAATCCGGGCATCTGGGCACATGCAGGGACCGAAACGACCGGGCGGCGCGACCGCCTTGCTGGAGCCAACCGGCCGGGCGTCGCCCGCCCACCCGACGGGCCGCCCCGGCGGCGACTCAGGCGCCGGCAGGACATCAACCCGCGCCCGCAATGCGCTGAACACGCTGAATTTTTTCCTTGCCGCCATGCAAACGGGCTTCGGCCCGTTCGTCCCGGTATTCCTGACCGGGCTGGCCTGGAGCCAGACCGATATCGGCCTCGCCCTGACCATCGGAACGATCGCGGCGATCGCGAGCCAGTTGCCGGCGGGTGCGCTGGTCGACGCCGTCCCCGGCAAGCGCGGAATCACCGGCCTCGCGCTGGGCCTAACGGCCCTGAGCGCCCTGCTGCTCGCTGCCTGGCCGCGGCCCGGCCCGGGTTTCATTGCCCAGATCTGGTCAGCCCAGGTGCTGCACGCGGTTGCCGGCAGCGCGCTCACCCCGGCGATCGCGGCACTGACCCTCGGGATGTGCGGTCACGAGGATTTCAGCGCCCAGCTGGGCGGCAACGCCCGCTACGCCTCGCTCGGGGCGGTGGCGGCGGCCGGGCTGCTCGGCGTGTTCGCCACCTGGCAGTCGGACCGGGCGGTCTTCCTGGCGACCGCCGCGCTGGCACTGCCGGCGCTCGCAGCGCTGGCGATGCTGCGGCCCGGACTTTCCGTGCGCGGCCAGGAGGCGCCGCCACGGGACCACCCCGCGATGTTGCCCCCCGCGGCCAGGCGCCGCGGTCGCGCGCGCCCATGGCGGATCTTCCAGCAGCTGCATCTGCACACGTTCGCGGTCTGCGTGCTGCTGTTCCAGCTCGCCAACGCCGCGATGCTGCCGCTGGCATTGAACACGCTGGCGCAGCGGGGGGCGGCGAGCGGCCTCGTCGTCTCCGCCTCGGTGATCGTCCCGCAGGCGGTGGTGGCGGCCGGCTCGCCCTGGGTCGGGCGCGCAGCCCAGCGGATCGGTCGCCGCCGGCTGCTGATCGTGGGCTTCGCCGCCGTGCCGGTGCGGGGCGTGCTGCTCGCGACCCTGCCCGGCGCCGCCGCGCTTGTCGGGATGGAAGCGCTGGATGGGATAAGTGCCACGATTTTCGGGATCATGCTCCCGCTGATCGCGGCCGACCTGACCCGGCGGAGCGGATACCTGAACCTCGCGATCGGCTCCCTCGGGCTGGCGGGCGGGATCGGCGCGGCCATCAGCACCGTGCTGGCCGGGTGGATCGCCGACCGGGCAGGCGCGCCGGCGGCCCTCCTGGCGCTCGCCGCCGCCGGCGCCGTGGCGTGGATCGTGATCCTGCTGGCAATGCCGGAGACGCGGCCTGCTGCCGGTGCCGCCGCACCCGCGACGTGAGCATAGGGTCAGGCAGCGCCCCCCCGCCTTGCTTCCTTGATGCGCACCGCCCCGCCGCTGCCGCAAAATGCGGAACGTCGGTTCAGAGCGTGGAAAGCAATCGAACCTGCGAAAGAATGCTCGTTGAAAAACGCTTAAGTCTTCGGGCGATGTCGGTGACTTGCGGGCATTCTTTCACAAATCTCTCAGACGGCTCGGCCCATCTCCAAGAACTTCTCCGCCCGGCGCGCGAGCAAGGTCGCCGGATCGAGCCCCAGCAGCGGGTCCAGGGCCGCGCCGATCGCCTCGCCGACTGCGCGGAAGGTCGCCTCCGGGTCGCGTTGGGCGCCGCCGAGGGGTTCGCCGATCACCTGGTCGACCAGGTGCAGCCGATGCAGGTCGTCGGCAGTCAGGCGCAACGCCTCTGCCGCCGCCGGCGCGGCCGCCGCGTCCCGCCACAGGATCGAGGCGCAGCCTTCCGGCGAGATCACCGAATAAACCGCGTGTTCCAGCATCAGCACCCGGTCGCCGGCAGCGAGCGCGATGGCGCCGCCCGAGCCGCCTTCGCCGATGATCGTCGCCACCACCGGGACAGGCGCACTGAGACAGGCCTCGATCGCACGCGCGATCGCCTCGGCCTGGCCGCGCGCTTCGGCGTCGATGCCGGGGAAGGCGCCGGGGGTGTCCACGAAGCTGAGCACCGGCAAAGCGAAGCGGCCGGCGAGTTCGATCAGCCGGCGTGCCTTGCGGTAGCCCTCCGGCCTGGCCATGCCGAAATTGTGGCGCACCCGGCTTTCGGTGTCCGACCCGCGCTCGGTGCCGAGCACCATCACCGGCCGGCCCTGGAAGCGGCCCATCCCGCCCAGCAGCGCGGTGTCGTCGGCAAAGGCGCGGTCCCCGGCGAGCGGGGTGAAATCGGTGATCAGCGCGGCGATGAAGGCCCCTGCCCGCGGCCGGTCCGGATGCCGCGCGACCTGCACTTTCTGCCACGGCGTGAGCCGCGCGTAGGTGGCGCGCAACTGGCGCTCCGCCTTTTCGGTCAGGCGTCCGACCTCCTCGGCGATGTTGATGCCGCCGGGCTCGGTCATGTGCCGCAACTCCTCGATCTTGCTTTCGAGTTCGGCGACGGGTTTTTCGAAATCGAGGAACTGGCGCATGGCGGGCCCGGCTTTACCACACATGGCGGCCCCGCCAAGGGCGGCCGGAGATGCCGGGGCGCGTCGGACCCCGGCGCGAGGCCTCCCGCCTTGACCGCCCCCGGATGACACCTTAGCAACAATAGGCAGAAGTCCTGTCTCATTTGCCCGCGGAGACCCGATGTCCACCCTCACTGCCCCGGCCGAGGAAACGGTCACCCCGGAAGCGCGCCGCGCCCTGCTCGGGGCGGCCGTCGGCTATGCGATGGACGGGTTCGATCTGCTGATCCTCGGGTTCATGCTGAGCGCGATCGCCAAGGGGCTGCACCTCGCCCCGGCGCAACTCGGCTCGCTGGTGAGTTTCACCCTGATCGGGGCGGTGGTGGGCGGCGTCGTGTTCGGGACCTTGGCCGATCATCTCGGCCGGGTGCGGGTGCTGACCTGGACGATCGTGTTGTTCGCGGTGTTCACCGGGCTCTGCGGGCTGGCCCAGAATTACACGCAACTGGTGATCTTCCGCGCGATCGCCGGCCTCGGGCTCGGCGGCGAGTTCGGCATCGGCATGGCCCTGGTGGCCGAGGCCTGGCCGGCGTCGAAGCGGGCGCGGGCGTCCTCCTACGTCGGACTCGGCTGGCAGGCCGGCGTGCTGGTGGCCGCCCTGGTCACGCCGGCGCTGCTGCCGCTGATCGGTTGGCGGGGGATGTTCTTCGTGGGCGTGCTGCCCGCCCTGGCCGCGTTCCTGATCCGCCGCCGTCTGCACGAGCCGGCGCTGTTCGAGCGCCGCCACGCCCGCAACGAGGTGCAGTCCTTGCGCCTTCTGGTCGCCGATGCGGCCACCGCCCGGATCAGCCTCGGGATGGTGATCCTCTGTTCGGTGCAGAATTTCGGCTACTACGGCGTGATGATCTGGCTGCCCAACTATCTGAATATGCGGCTGCATTTCGGGCTGACCCGGACGGCCGCGTGGACGGCGGTGACGATCCTCGGGATGGGCGCCGGCATCTGGGCGTTCGGGATCCTGGCCGACCGGATCGGACGCCGGCCGTCGTTCCTGGGCTACATGTTCGGCGCGGCGGTGATGGTGGTGGTCTATGCGCAGCTGGCCTCGCCGGCGGCGCTGCTGGTGGGCGGGGCGGTAATGGGCTTCTTCATCAACGGGATGCTCGGCGGCTACGGCGCGCTCATGAGCGAGCTTTATCCCACCGCGGCGCGCGCGACGGCGCAGAACGTGCTGTTCAACATCGGCCGCTTCGTGGGCGGGTTCGGGCCGGTGGTGGTCGGCGCGATCGCGGCCCGACACGGATTTCCCGCCGCGGTCAGCCTGCTCGCGATCCTGTACGGGATCGACCTGGTGGCGTTCTGGGCGCTGATCCCGGAACGCCGCGGCGCCGCGCTGACCTGACCCGGGCGGCCC
>JABBNW010000172.1 GCA_019352115.1 Pseudomonadota bacterium | reverse complement strand
CCACCCGCTCCGAACCAAAGTGACGGGGTCCAGGGGACTAGTTCCCTGGTGGGGGTCCAGGGGGCAAAGCCCCTTGGCCTTACTGAACCCTACGCCGCCCGCCGCCCCCGCTCCGCGCGGCGGCGTTCGATGCCGGCGAGGCAGGTCCAGATCGCGTCCGGCAGCATTGGCAGCCCGGCTTCCAACCGCGCCATCGCCTCGGCGGCGGCGTCGCGCGCGCCGGTTTCGATCGCCGCGGCCAGGTCTTCCAGGGTTTCGCTGAACCCGACGGCTCCGAACAGGTCGGCCAATCCTTTCAGGTCGTCGCACAGCCGCACCACGGCGCCGGCTTCCCAGCCGGGGATCAGTTCCGCCAGGCGCACGCATTTGGTGCTGGCCTCGTCCAGGAACTCCTGCACGCAGGCGCGGGTACGTTCCAGGCCGATTTCGCTCACCATCGCTTCCAGGAACGGTCCGGAGACCTGCACGACCGGGGAGATCGGGGCGCCGAGGTCGGGCGCCGGGGTGGCGGCCGCGGGCCGTGGACCGGCGGCGATCCAGCCGCGCAGCCGCTGCGCGAGTTGATTGAGGTCGGCCGGCTTGCTCACCAGGGCCGTCAGGCCGGCGATGCGGCACTCCGCTTCCAGCCCCGCGTCGCCGCGGGCGGTCAGCGCGACGATCGGGATGCTGGCGGAGCGCCCGGGCAGGGCGCGGATCCGCCGCGCGGTCTCCCAGCCGTCGATGCCGGGCAGGCGCAGATCGAGCAGCACCGCGTCCAGCCCGTCGTGTTCGGCCATGCGCACCGCTTCTTCCCCGGTTGCGGCCGGGAATGCGGTGAAGCCGCTGCGCGCCAGCGCGGCAGCGAGCAGGACTCGGTTGGTCTCGTCGTCCTCGACGATCAGCACCCGCCCGCCGGTGCCCCCTGCCCCGGCCGGCAGCAGCGCCGTCAGGGCCGGATGGCCCGCGAGCAGGCCGGTGGCGGCGGCGGCGATCTCGGCCGGCGCGGCGGTGCGCGGGAGCAGCGCATCGACCCCGGCCGGGCGGGGTTCGTCCAGCCGATCGGCGAGGCCGACCAGGACCAGCGACCGGCCGAACGCGGTGCTGCGCAGCCGCACGCAGAACGAATCGGCGGCCATCCCGGCCACGCCGAGATCGACGACCACGAGGTCGAGCGCCCCGTGCAACGCCACCGCCCGCTCGGCGAGCGCCAGGCCGACGAAGCCGTCCGCCGCGGCCTCGACGCTGAAGCCGATCTGTTCGAACTGCGCGCGCAGCGCCGTCTGGGCCGGCTCCGACACGCCGACGAGCAGGGCGGCCCGGCCGGCGAAGGCTTCCGGGCGGGTCGCCGGCACTTCCGGATCGGCCGGGCAGACCAGGGTGAAGGTGGCGCCTTCGCCGGGCCGGCTGTCGACGGTCACGGTCCCGCCCATGGCCTCGGCGTTCTGCCGGCACAGCGCGAGGCCGAGGCCGGGCCCGCGGGAGGCGGTGTCGGCGCGCTGGAAGACCTCGAAGATGCGCTCCGCGTCGCCGGCGGCGATGCCCGGCCCGGTATCGGCCACGGCGATGCGGAGCAGGGGGCGCCCGAGCGGCCCTATTTCCGGCGCGGCGCGCAGTTCCACTCGCCCGGCCCGGGTGCGGCCGACCGCGTTGGCAAGCAGGTTGACGACGATCTGGCGCAGGCGCGCGGCGTCCACCTGCCAGGTGCCGTGCAGGGCGGGATCGAGCCGGGTGGCGAGCACGATGTCCTTGCCCGCGGCCTCGGCCGCGAACAGGGTCGTGGCGTCTTCGAGCAGCCCGACCAGATCGGTGGCGACGGCAGGGGCGGCGCTGCGGCCGGCGATCGCGAGCAGCCCGTTGAGCAGCGCCAGCAAGGCGGTCCCGCTGGCGCGCAGGTGTTCGACCCAATGGCGCTGCTCGTCTTCAAGCGCGCCGTCCAGCAGCAGATCGCAGATGCCGAGGACGCCTTGCATCGGCGTGCGCATGTCGTGGCCGATCGCCGCCAGCGCGAGTTCCTGTTCGCGGCGAAGGGTCTCGATCTCGGTACCGGCGGCGGAGAGGGCGGCCTCGGCCGCAGCGGCCCGGGACTCCGCGGCAGCGACCCGGTCGTTCGCCGCCCGCTCCGCCGCAGCCCGCTCGGAGATGGGCGCCAGGTCGGGGGCGGGCAGCGGGTCGGAAGGCTCCGGCAGCGGAGCCGGTTGCTGTCGCACCGCGGGGACGATCGCCTCCGCATCCGGCGGATCGAGGGTCGCGGGCAGGACAGGCACGTCGCCGGTCACCGTGCGCGCGCGGCCGAGCCAGCCGCGTGGCAGCAGCAGCAGCCCGAGCACGGCCCAAAGCCCCAGCAATTCAAGCCCGAAGCCCGCCACCTCGCCGCGCAGCACCGGCCAGCCGGACGACCAGGCGACGGCTTGCGGCAGGGTTGCGACGATGCGCGCCGGCGCCAGCGCGAGCGCGGCGGCCACGGAAAGGGTTGGCGGCGTGCCGCGCAGGGCGATGCGGGCAATCAGCCGCGCCGGATCGGCCGTGGTGTCCGCGCCCGGGCCCGCGCCTTCCACTCCGGCGCCTTCAGCCCCGGCTCCGCCTGGCGCCACGCCGGCGGCGGCGAGCAGCGAATCGGCGGGGCCCATCAGGCGAAGGCTGGCGCCGGCCGGAAGCGGCGCCCGTTCGAGCAGGCGGCGCACCTCGCTCGGCGGCACCGCGGCGCCGACCATCCCGATCACGGTTCCGCCGGCGTCGCGCACCGGCATCGTCAGCACGAGGCTCGGTGCGGCGCGCATCCAGTCGGCCGGGGCGCGCGCGATGGAGAGGCCTTGCCCGTCCGGTTGCAGAGCGGCGAGGAACCAGGGCTGCTGGGTCAGGTCGGGGGCATTGGCGGGCAACGGGTCGGACGCGGCGACCAGCCGGCCGGCGGCGGTGGCGGCGAACACCTCGCTGGTGCCGGGCAGCGCGATCTGCATGCGCAACAGCCGGGCGGTGAGCGCCAGGCGGTCGCCGCGCAGATCGCCCGGGGCGACTCCGCCGGCGAGGTGGGCGAAGCGGGCGAAATCGTCATCCAGGGTGCGCGCGGCGGCGGTCGCGGCGCCTTGCAGGCGGGCCTGGGCGAGGCGATCGAGGCTACTTCCGACGTCGCTGAGGTGACGCAGTCCCAGCAGGACGACGAGCAAGGTCGCGCCGACGAATCCGGCGCCTCTCAGGCCGATCCGCACCAGGCGACCCGCGCCGCTGGGTCTGGGTAGAGACATGCATGCACTCGCTGTCAGTCGGAAGCCTTGGGTTGCACCTCTTTTATACCGGCAGGCGTTACAAGGGGTTTGCTATTTGCTTTGCACCGCGCCCGCCGGAGCCGCCCGCGCCGGGAGCCGATGGGGCGGAAAGCCCCGGTTTGGCGCTCCCTTCGGCGGCCCGGGGTCAGGGTGGCCGACAGCACGTTTTCGTGAATTCATGCAAAGTGATCGACCCGGGAAGCGCCGGGAAGGGCCGGGACGGCAAAAAAAATAGGTGGCACCGGGGTTTGCCGTGGCGAACCTGGGGAAGACTCGCGCGCCGAGTTTTGGCATTGCGCTTGGACATGCTCGGCGCGACCCGGTGCCGACAGGGAGACGGTCGTCGGAGGGGCTGGACGACCGTCCCACTGCTCGGCTGGCCTGGGGAAGCCAGTGCCCCGGCATCCCGGGACGCACGACATTTAGGCCCGGCCACCGCAGATGCGAACAGGAAGGATGGGCGGCCCTTTCTGGGGTGGTCCGGGGGGGGATGATCCGGTGGATCGCCGTCGGCAGGGCTCGCCGAATTTCCTGATTTGTTCAGCTTCCGGCCCGCTGCGGGCGCTGGCGCAGGGTCGCGCCGTCCCGATCGGCCCGCATCGTTCCGTCCTCTGCGCCGTCGTCGGGATGCGTCAGGCGATACGGCCCGATCCGCAGCACCGATCCGGGCGGCAGCGGCGCCACCCCGGCGATGCGTTCGCCATCGACGAACGTGCCGTTGGTCGAATTGAGGTCGGTGACGCTCACGCAGCCGTCGGCGAAGGCGATTCGGCAATGCGCGCGCGACACCTCGATGGACGGCAGCAGCAGGCCCGCCCCCGCGGCCCGGCCGATCACCAGGGGTTCGACGCCGAGCACGATCTCCGCCGGCAGCTCGCCCGGGCCGGTGAGCAGCAGCCGCGGCGGGACCAGGTCGGCGCCCCCGGGTGCGCCCCCGGGCGCGCCCCCGGCGAACGCCCCGGCGGTGCCCCAGCTGCGGTCCGGCTGTTCGACGGCGAGCGCCGCGGCCTGGCGCGCCAGCTCGTTGCCGGCATCGTCCAGGGCACGGTCGAAATACGGCAGCGCGGCAGCGGCGACGGCGACCCGCAGCGCGCGTCCCGCCTGGCGTTCCAGCAGGCCGAGTTGCATCAGATAGGCGATGTGGTCGCGCGTGGTCTGGAAGTTCTGCCGGATCAGACCGAGCAGCCCGGCCGCCATCTGGTCCGCCAGCATGCCGTCCCCGTCGTCGGGAAACGGCGACAGCCCATAGTGCTGCGCGAGCGCCATCAGCAGCAGCGCCCCGTGCGAGGCCGACAGCAGGTGCCTGCGCGCGTCGAGCCGGCGCGCGCGCGACAGCCCGGCGGCATCGAACACGCGCTCGCTGGCGCCGATCCAGGTCTCCTGGCTGGTCTCGATCGCCCGCAGGAGGGCCTGGCGCCGCGGCGCGTCGTCCGGCGCGAGCCGCCCCGACCGCACGCCGGACACCGCCGCGCCGAGCGCGAGCAGCCGGGCGCCGACGTCGCGCAGATAGGTGTCGTACTGATCGAGCAGGGTCTGGGTCGGCAGCACCACGGTCCGCGCCGACAACGGGCTGTCTTCCGGATCGACCGCGCAGAGGCCGAGGCCGCGCAACTCGCCGATCCGCTCGCGCACGGTGGCGTCGTCGAGCAGGAAGACCTGCTTGACCAGCCCGTACAGCTCCCCCAGGGCCGCGCCGTCCGGCGCGCGCACCGCGAGGTGGCTCGCCAGGTGCCACTGCGCCCGCCGGTGCAGGCTGGGGAACTGGCGCAGCCAGAGCTCCTGGCTGGCGGTCAGGAAGCGGATCGTTTCACGCTGGGTCAGCACCGAAGCCTCGACTTGCGCTTGGGTCGGGTAGGGTCCCGCCGCGCTATGGGGCAGCCGGGCGCAGTCTAGCCCGGGCGGGGGGCGCCTGTGCAACCCGGAACGTAAACCCGGTTACGCCGGGCCGCGGAACGCGGGCATCACCGCCTCCGCGACCCATTGGAATTGTTCGAGCATCACCGCTTTCGGCGTGCACATGCTGGTGCTGAGGTTGATCGTCTCAAGCCCGGGGAAACGCGCCTGCATGCCCTGCAGATGCTCCACGAGCTGGGCTGGCGTGCCGGCGAACCAGGCGCCGAGCTTCATGTAGTGCTCCACCGTCGGCACCCCGGCCGCGGCCCAGCCGCCGCGGCGCGCGACCGCGGCGGCCTGCTCCGGGGTCAGTCCCGGCACGAAGCCGAGCGGGGCGAACATCTTCACGTGCTCCTCGTAGAACGGGGTGATCTCGCGGATCGCCTGCTCGCGCGTGTTGGCCAGGTGGAAGAAGATGCCGATCGCCAGGTTCTCGCCCAGTTTCAGGTCCTGGCCGGCGCGCGCCGCGGCTTCCTGGTACCCGCGGATCGGGCCCTCGGCCATGGTCGCCGCGCCGCCGCCGACCATGCCCTTGATGCCGTGGCGGAGCATGAAGTCGAGCCCGCGCGGATTGGCGCTGACGATCGGCTGCCAGCATTCCACCGGCCGGTGGATCGGCCGCGGCACCAGGGTGAGGTCTTCCAGCTCGTAGCCGCGATACGGCACGCGCGGCGGCAGGTCGTAGTGGGGGCCGTGATGGGCGAAGCGCTCGCTATCGAACGCCTTGAAGATGACCTCCACCTGCTCCTCGAACAGGGCGCGATTGGCGTCCTGGTCGCGCATCGGGGCGCCGAAGGTCTCCACCTCGCGGGTGTGGTAGCCGCGGCCGACGCCGAACACGGTGCGGCCCCCGGTCAGGATGTCGGCCGTCGCGAAATCTTCCGCCAGCCGCAACGGATGCCACATCGGCGCGACGTTGAAGCCGCAGCCGGTCTTCAACCGCTTGGTGACGTGCGCAAGATGCACGGCCATCATCAGGATGTTGGGCAGGACCTCGTAGCCCTCGTGCTGGAAATGATGCTCGGCGAGCCAGAGCGTGTCCCAGCCGAAACGGTCGAGCTGCTTTGCCACCGCCTCGGTCTTCTCGAACACGGAGGCGAGGTGGTCGTTGGGAAACCGGCGCTCGTTGGCGGGCGTGGCATCCTGACCCATATCGGGCAGATCGACATGGCCAGGATAGACGGTGACGAAGTTGCGGATCATGGCGCACCCTCCCGGTGACACGGGCGGCCGGCCTTCCGGAACGCAGCACGGCGAGACCCGGGGCGAGCCGCCTGAAGCGGCCAGTCTGGCCCGGATCGGCGGGCGGGGCCAGGGTGGCGCGCGCGCCGTGTTGCCGGGGGCGGCGGTGCGTGCTGGACTGGTCTCTGAAGGAGCCGCAGCGATGGTCCATGCCAAGACCCAGACCGGCCCGCGCCCGCCGGCCACACCCTGGATTCCGGCCGTCCTCCTCGGGCTCGGGATCAACGCCCTGGCCGCGAGCGTGATGGCGATCAGCGCGAGCGCCGCCGTCGGCGCCGCCATGACCCGAAGGATCAGCGGCCGGTAGCCGGCATCCGCCGCCGGTCCGTCAACGTCGGGCGATGCAAGGCGCCGCGTGCCCCGTGGGCGGCTTGAAATCGCTTCATAGCATCGAAGGATCGGACGCATGATCAGCCTGTCCGCCGGCGACGCCGCAGTGGTTCTGGCCCCCGAGACCGGGGGCGCGATTGCCGGCTGGCGCCTGGGCCATTCGCTTGTCCTGCGCCAACCGGAGCCCGCGGCGATGCTGGGGGGTCCCGCGCGCCGGCTGTCCGCCTTCCCGCTGGTGCCGTTCTCGAACCGGATCGCCGACGGCCGCTTCGCCTTCGCGGGGACGGAGCACACCTTGACCCGCGCCGATCCCAGTTTCGCCGTGCCGATCCACGGTCTGGGCTGGATCCGGCCCTGGACCCTGACGTCGGTGTCGGCAAGCGCGGCCCGGCTGCACCTGCGCCATCCGATGCGCGCGGCGGACCTCGATCTGTGGCCGTTTCCGTTCGACGCCGAGCTGCGCTTCGACCTGGCCCCGGACGCGCTGACCGTCGGGCTCGCCATGACCAACCGCCATACGGGCCCGGCGCCGGCGGGGCTTGGCCTGCACCCGTATTTTCCCCGCACCGCCGCGGCCAGCCTGCGCTTTGCCGCGACCGGCGTCTGGCTGACCGATGCCGGCCAGTTGCCGACCGAGCTGGTGCCGATCCCGCCCGGCTGGGACCATGCGGCCGGGCGGCGCATCGGCACAGTCGCGCTCGATCACGTGTTCGCCGGGTGGGACGGGCGGGCCGAGATCAGCCTGGCGCCCGGGCCGGTGACGGTCGCGATCGAGGCGAGCGGGATCTTCCGCCATGTCGTCGTCTATACCCCGCCTGGAGCGCCCTATTTCTGCGTCGAGCCGGTGAGCCACATGACCGATGCCGTGAACCGGGCCGCCAGCCGCGACGACACCGGGCTTGTCGTGCTGGCCCCCGGGGCGACGCTGGAGGGCGAGATCGCGTTCCGCCTCCGCGGGGCGTAGGCGGTTTTCGCGCCCCCGCTCAGCCGACTTTGCATCGCTCAAGAGCGTGCTGGAGGGCCAGAAGACCGTTTGGACCCGCGTGGTCGTCTCCCATGATACAACGCCCAGCAGCGCATCCTGCTGACCGCAACCGGTAACGCACTCTGGTACAAGGCCGGCGTCGCGCCAGTGCCGATCGCTGGGTGCTGTATGCGACCCGACCGGGGAGCACGAACCGGCGGCGTTCCTCAGCACCGACCTGAAGGCGACGCCGGCGATGATACTCGGCTGGTTCGTCTCATGCTGGCGCGTGGAGACCACATTCCAGCAGGTGCGCACGCACCTCGGCGTCGAAACCCAAAAGGGGGTCAAACACCGAGGCCGGAACACAGTTTCGGCATCCCTTCCTGGCAGCAGCGGGGGGGGCCAGTTTCAGCGGCTGGAGAGCTGCGTAGCTGTGCAACACGGAGCCCGAGGAGAGATGAAGGAACCGTGAGTCGCAACCTGCGCTTCTTGAACGCGACGGGGCGGCAGGCATTTGCAGATCACACACAGGAACCTGGAGGGGCCGTGGCCAAGCGACGCGTGTACCATGACCTGAGCAAGCTCCCCGAGGTGACGTTGGTCTTCTGGATCATCAAGGTCGCCGCGACAACATTGGGCGAGACCGGCGGCGACACAGTCAGCATGACGCTGAAATGGGGCTATATCACCGGCAGTGCGCTGTTCGTCACGCTCCTGGTGATTTGCGTGACGGCCCAAATCAGCGTGCAGCGATTTTACGCGGCGCTCTACTGGGTCACCATCGTCGCCGCGACGTTGTTCGGGACCACAACCGCGGACTTTTTCGATCGTTCGCTCGGCATCGGCTATACCGGCGGTTCGCTGACGCTCTTCGCTTGCCTGATGACCGTCCTCGGCTTGTGGTACTGGACGATGGGCACCATCGCGGTGGAGACCGTCAATAAGCCCAAGGTGGAAATCTTCTACTGGGTAGCCATCACGTTTTCGCAAACGCTCGGCACGGCGCTGGGTGACTGGACGTCGAATGTCGCAGGCCTCGGCTTCAACGGTGGTGCGGCGTTGTTCGTGGGCCTGCTGGTGGTGCTGGCTGGTCTTTACTACAGCACCAACATCTCGCGCATTTTCCTGTTCTGGGCCGCGTTCATCCTGACCCGCCCGCTGGGCGCCACATTCGGAGATCTGCTTGACAAGCCACGCAGCGCTGGTGGCTACGATATCAGCCGACCCCTGATCTCGGCCGGCCTGGCGGCATTCATGGTAGTGTGCGTGCTGACTCTGCCTCAACGCGCGGGTCGGCATCCAGGTGCCACGGAGGGAGAAGGATCACCATGCTCTCCACCTGGTACCCAGAATCATAGAAGCGCCGCACGCTAGTGTCCCGACTCGCAAATATCGTCATCATGCGTAGGGACACTAGCTCTTTGATTTCAGTGGCCTGCTGGTCCCTGAAATGGGAAGGCATTTCAGGGGCAGGACACTGGTCCCGGCGTGGAATGGCGCGCCGCGACCGAATCGGCGGTCATCCCGCCCGACTCGCGCTCCAGGGATAGTGGGTACCTCCGCGTGTTCAGCGCTGTGCGCGCCAGAAGTGATGTCGACCTGGTGAAGTCAGCGAAAGCGCAAGCACGACCGATTTACTCCTGGATCGCAACTAGGACCATCGCCAATTCGTCTAAGGCGTAAGTATGGGAAGCGCGGCAACAAAAGGGCAGACTTTCGGGCGAGGACCAAGAAGTGTCACATTCGCGATGGGAGAACCATTCGTGCAAATCCGAAGGTCGAGGGCAGACTGCCAGTCGATTTCCACCCACCGGCTCGAGCGCTACATCAAGTGCGCACCGAAACTTGGTTGCCCTCACCGGCCTCCGTGCCGTAGCCGC
>JABBNW010000171.1 GCA_019352115.1 Pseudomonadota bacterium | reverse complement strand
TGGCCCGCTACTATGAGCGTTTTGCGCGGGGTGGCTTCGGGGCGGTCAGCACCGAGGGGATTTACACCGACCAGGCCTTCTCGCAAGGCTACGCAAATCAGCCTGGCATGAGCGATGAAGCGCAGGCCAGGGCATGGAAGCCGGTTGTGGCCGGCATCAAGACGCATGCCGCGCTCGCCATTGGCCAGCTGATGCATGCCGGCGCGCTCAGCCAGGGCAATCGCTTTCGCCACGGCACTGTGGGGCCGTCAACCATTCAGCCCAAGGGTGAACAGATGGTATTCTATCACGGCAAGGATCGCTATGCCGTGCCGGACGCGATGACGGAGTCACAGATTGCCGACGCCATCGACGGCATGGCTCAGGCGGCGGAGCGCGCCATCGCGCTCGCTGGGTTCGATGCCATCGAAATCCACGGTGCCAATGGCTATCTCCTCGACCAGTTCCTGGCTGATTATACCAATGTCAGAACGGATCGGTGGGGCGGTGCCACGCCAGACCGTTTGCGATTGATTATCGCAACCTTCAAAGCCGTGCGCGCGAAGGTCGGCGCCGAGGTGCCGGTGGGTGTACGCATTTCGCAAGGCAAGGTGAACGACTACCATCACAAATGGGCCGCGGGTGAGCGCGACGCGGAAATCGTCTTCGGCAGCTTGGGCGAGGCTGGCGCCGACTTCATCCATGTGACCGAATATGCGGCCTGGCAACCGGCATTCACGCCGGGCGGTCCATCATTGATGCACCTCGCCAAGCGCTACGCTCCCAAAACCGCGATCCTTGCCAATGGCGGTCTGCACAATATCGCTCACGCTGTCGCTTCGCTCAACGATGGTGCCGATATCGTTACAATCGCCCGTGGGGCATTGGCCAATCCCGATTTGCCGAAGCGTTTGTCCGATCGCCGCGCCCTCAGCGACTTTGATCCGGCGATATTGGGCCCCATTGCCAACATCAAGGAAACCGAGCTGGCGATGTGACGGCAATCCCTTCTTTATTGCTGAGGCAGCAATGAAGTCTTGTCAACATGATGGATTATCGCCTCAGCCCCATAAGCTTACATTTCAACCACACCGCAAATGGCGGTTCAATCAAGGAGAGACCCATGTCGCGCATGACCGTTCCCAGTTTTGAGACCGCCCCAGCCGCATCGCAGCCCATGCTCGAGGCCGTCAAGAAACAGCTCGGCGTCATCCCCAACAGCTTTCGCGTCCTGTCGCTCAGCCCGGCCGCCTTGCAGGGCCTGCTCGGCCTGACTGGCGCCCTGGGGAAGGCGCTCGATCTCAAGACCCGCGAGCGCATCGCCATTGCCATCGCGCAGAGCAATGATTGTGACTACTGCCTCTCGGCGCACAGCTATATCGGCCTCAACCTCGCCAAGATCGATGCCGCCGAAATTGCCCTGGCCCGCAAGGGCGCCTCGTCCGACGCCCGGGCCAATGCCGCCGTCGCCTTTGCGCTCAAGATCAATCAGGAACGCGGCAAAGTCAGCGATGCCGATGTGCAGGGGGTCAAGGCGGCCGGCTTCACCGACGCCCAGGTCGTGGAAATCATCGCCGTGGTAGCCGAGAATATTTTTACCAACCTGCTCAACATCGTCGCCGGCACCGAGATCGACTTTCCCGTCGTGCTGGCCGCCGAAGCGGCGTAATCTCGCACCCGCCGGCGGCGCCTGCCGTCGCCGGCTGGTTCGCCTGGCAGAGGAGCACAGCATCCTGAGCTGTGGATTTCTCGACATTCGGCGTCAAGGCCGCGCAACTGGCCAGTGGCAGCCGCGAGATGTGGGAGGGGTTATCCCAGGACCGGACGTTCGATCGCGTCACCGAGAGTGAAGCCGCTTTCATCGCGGCGCGCGACAGCTTCTCTATGGCCGGCGCGCGGTAGCCCGGAAGCGCCGTGGCGACTGGCCGGTGGCGCGATGGAAGCTGCGGACGAAATTCGACAGATCGCCGAAGCCGGACTCGAACGCGATCTCGGTGATCGGCAGGTCGCCGCGCACCAGCAGCCGGGCCGCATGCCCCAGCCGCCGGCGCACGACATACTGGTGCGGCGTGACGCCTGTGACCCGCGCGAACAGCCGGAGGAAGTGGAACGGGCTCAGCCCGGCGATCCCCGCGACGCGCGCCAGGTCGATCGGGTCCTGGGCGCGCGCGTCCAGCCACAAGGCCGCCTCCACGGCGCGGCGTCGCTCGCGCGGGGCGGGGGCGCGGGGCCGCGCCGGGCGGTCGGACAGGGCGGCGAGACACCGCGCGGCAAACCACAGCCCCGCTTCATCGAGGCCGAGGCACCCGTCGCCCTCCGCCGCCGCCTGCGCCGTCTCGCCCAGCGCCATCAGCCCGGCGTGCGGCGGCAACGCCCCCGCCTGCCATCCGCCGGCGGGGGCGCCCAGCGTGTCCAGCGTTTCCGCGGAGAAGGTGAAGCAGAGGCATTCGTCGCCGCCGGCGTGATGCGCATGCGTGCAGACATACTCCGCGCCCGGTCGGCCGATCAGAACCGCGCCCGCCACCAGATCGAACGCCTGGCCCCCGACCTGGTAGCCGAAGCTGCCGCGGCGCACGTAGGCCAGCGAAAATCCGTCGTGACATTCGGCAAACGGCGCGTCCGCGGGACCGGCCGTGCAGCGGTGGTCGCTGGCCGAGAGGGCGGCGGTTTGCAGCAGCCGGGTGGTGTGCATGGGATGCGGTGGACGTTTGCGGTTGCTGCCACATTAAGCAGACCCGCGGGCCGGGACATGGAGAAAATTGCGCTCGGCGGCCGGGTGCAGAGGTGTCGCCCCGGCCGCTGGAAAAAGCGGTCCGCTACGCCGCCAGACCGGCCTGCGCGAGGGTCGAAACGCCGTCGGAAACGGTCGTCCGATGCATGTCGCGCGGCACCGAGGCGTCATATTCACGTGCCCGGTGCATGGTACAGCGGTCGTCCCAGATCACCAGGTCGTGCAGCCGCCAGCGATGCGTGTACACGAACGCCCGCTGCGTCGCGTGCTCCATCAGGTCGAGCAGCAGCAGCCGCGCCTTCGGCAGGGCCATGCCGCGGATCGACCCGGCGTGGGAGGCCAGATACAGGGTCTTGCGCCCCGATCCGGGATGCGTCCGCACCAGGGTCTGCGGCACCGGTTGCAGCCGCGCGCGTTCCTCGGCCGAGAAATCGGTGAAGCCGATGCTGGCGCGCGAGTGCAGGATGGAATGCTCGGCCACCAGCCCCTCGACCCGCCGCTGCATCGCGTCGGGCAGTGCGTCCCAGGCGGCGCGCAGGTCGGCGAACTCCGTCTCCCCGCCCGCACCCGGAATGGCGCGGGCGGACAGCAGCGAATAGCGCGCCGGGATCGCCTTGAAGGAACTGTCGGTGTGCCACAGCCGGTTGCCGAGCCCGTTCATCCGCCGCCGGTCGTCGGGCGCCATCACCCGGTTGTTCTCGTCGAGGTTCGACACGTCGGAGATATGCAGATCGAGCCGTGCCTTATGGTCGGGCCGGTAGGCCTTGATCGTGGTCTCCAGCGGGCCGAGCCGGGCGCTGAAGTCCATCTGCTGCGCATCGCTCAGCGCCTGGCCGGGCAGCACCAGTACGGCATAACGATCGAGCGCGGCGACGATCCCGGCCAGGGTCGGATCGTCGATCGGCGTGCGCAGATCGACGCCGGTCGCCTCGGCCGCGAACAGCGGGTGCAACGGGCGGAGGTGGAGGCTCATGGAGATCCCCTTCGGGGCGGATGTTTCCTCTTCGTGGCCGACCCTCGCGCCGGGGTGCCGGTGCGTCAATCCGGGCCAGGTCAGGGGAGAAAGGACGCGGCCGCCAATTTTTCGGCCGCCTCCTTGCCCGGAGCGCGCACCCTGCACCGCGCTGTCCGCCCCGTTTCGCGCCGGCGCGGCGCGGTGGCATTGCGCCGCTCGGTCGTCTATGCAGGCTGCATGGTTGCGCGATGCACATGGCCGCGGTCGGTTCCGACCGCCCTTCCGTCCGGCTACCCTCCGGTCGCCCCGAATCGTTGCGCCCCCGGCCCCGCGCCTTCCGCGACCACCCCGGCCTGACCGATGCCGCCACCGGTCTTCCTCGCGCTCGGCTATCTGCTCGGCGCCATCCCGTTCGGGCTGCTGCTGACCCGCGCGGCCGGGTTGGGCGACATTCGCAAGGTCGGGTCGGGCAATATCGGCGCGACCAACGTGCTGCGCACCGGGCGCAAGGGGCTGGCGGCGGCGACCGTGCTGCTCGACGGCGCCAAGGGGGTCGCGGCGGTGCTGCTGGGGGCGGCCCTGGGCGGGCCGGAGGCCGCGCTCTGGGCCGGCGCCGGCGCGGTGCTGGGGCATCTGTTCCCGGTCTGGCTGGGATTTCGCGGCGGCAAGGGGGTGGCGACCGGGCTTGGCGTGCTGCTGGCCGCGGCATTTCCGGTCGGGCTGGTCGCGTGCGGCGTATGGCTGGCGGTGGCCAGGCTGGCGCGGATGTCGTCGCTCGCCGCGCTTGCCGCCTTCGCCCTGGCCCCGGCGGCGGCGCTTGGGTTTGCGGCCGTCGGGCTCGCGGGGCTGGGGGTCGTTAAGCTCTCCTTGGCGATCGCCGTGCTGGTGTTCCTCCGCCACCACGCCAACATCCGCCGCCTGCTGGCGGGCACCGAGCCGAGGATCGGCCAGGGCGCCTGATCCCGCACCGGCGCACCGCCCCGAGGATCCCTCGCCCATGCGCCGCCGGCCCGCGCCCGACGATCTGCTGCTCGACTGCCTGCGCCTGGCCCGCACCGATGGGGTCGGGCCGCATACCTATCGCCGCCTGCTCGCGCGCTACGGCAGCGCTGCGGCGGCGATCGCGGCCCTGCCGGGACTTGCCCGCGACGGCGGCCGGACCGCCCCGCTCGCGGTGCCCGCAGCCGGGGAGGTCGCGCGCGAGACCGACCATCTGGCGAAACTCGGCGGCGTGTTCCTGGTGCTGGGCCAGCCGGGCTACCCGCCGCTGCTGGCCTTGCTGGCCGACGCGCCGCCGGTGCTTGCGTGCCTGGGCGATCCGGCGCTGCTCGCGGCCCGCGCGGTGGCGCTGGTCGGCGGGCGCAATGCCTCGATCAACGGGACACGGGTGGCGGAGGCGCTGGCGGCCGATCTGGCGCAAGCGGGTCTGGTGGTCGTCTCCGGCCTCGCGCGCGGGATCGATGCCGCGGCGCATGCCGGCGCGCTCGCCACCGGGCGCACCGTGGCGGCGGTGGCCGGCGGGCTCGATTGTCCCTACCCGCCCGAGCATGCCGATCTGCAACGCCGGATCGCCGAGGGCGGGGCGGTGGTGGCCGAGGCCCCGCTCGGCACCGCCCCCCAGGCGCGGCATTTTCCGCGCCGCAACCGGGTGATCGCCGGGCTGGCGCTCGGCGTGGTGGTGGTGGAAGCGGCGCTGCGCTCGGGCAGCCTGATCACGGCGCGGTTCGCGCAGGACGCCGGGCGGGAGATTTTCGCCGTCCCCGGCTCGCCGCTCGATCCCCGCTCGCGCGGATCGAACGACCTGATCCGCCAGGGCGCGCACCTGACCGAGACGGCGGCCGACGTACTGGAGAACCTGCCCGACCACCCGCTGCGCCAGGGCCTGGCGCGCGCCCCCCTGTTCGCCCGCGGCGCCCCCCCCGCCGAGGCCGCAACCGACCCCGCCGAGGGCGACGAACCGGCACCCCAGGCCCTTGCCGCGGCGCGGACCCGGGTGATCGATCTGCTCGGTCCCGCGCCGACGGCGGTTGACGATCTGCTGCGCCGCTGCCAGTTGTCACCCTCCGCCGTGCTGGCGGCCCTGCTCGAACTCGAACTTGCCGGCCGGATCGAAACCCTGCCGGGGCAGCGCGTGGCGCTGCTGGCCTGACCAGAAAGCCCCCGACGCACAGGACAAAATGACCGACGTCGTCGTCGTCGAATCCCCCGCCAAGGCGAAGACCATCAACCGCTACCTCGGTGACAACTTCACCGTGCTGGCGAGCTTCGGGCATGTCCGCGACCTGCCGCCGAAGGACGGCTCGGTCCGGCCGGACCAGGATTTCGCCATGGACTGGCAGGCCGACGACCGCGGCGAACGCCAGGTCGGCGCCATCGCCAAGGCCCTACGCGGCGCCAAGACCCTGTATCTCGCCACCGACCCGGACCGCGAAGGGGAGGCGATCTCCTGGCATGTGAAGAACATGCTGGCCGAGAAGCACGCGCTGAAAGGCGTGATCGTCCGCCGCATCACCTTCAACGAGATCACCCGCGGCGCCATCCGCGCCGCCATCGCCGCCCCGCGCGAGCTGGATCAGCCGCTGATCGAGGCCTACCTTGCGCGCCGCGCGCTCGATTACCTGGTGGGCTTCACCCTCTCCCCGGTGCTGTGGCGCAAGCTGCCCGGCAGCCGCAGCGCGGGGCGGGTGCAGTCGGTGGCGTTGCGCCTGATCTGCGACCGCGAGGCCGAGATCGAGGTCTTCCGCGCCCGCGAATACTGGACCGTGGAAGCGGTCTTCATCACGCCCGGCGGCGCGCCCTTCACCGCCCGGCTCACGCATCTCGACGGCAAGCGGCTCGATCAGTTCGACCTCAACACCGCGGCGCTGGCGAACGCGGCCAAGGCGGCGGTCGAGGCGGGGCGCTTCACCGTCGGTTCGGTGGAGAAGAAGCGGGTCCGGCGCAATCCGCCGGCGCCGTTCACGACCTCCACCTTGCAGCAGGAGGCCTCGCGCAAGCTGGGCTTCGGCGCCCAGCAGACGATGCGCACGGCGCAGCAGCTTTACGAAGGCGTGGAGCTGGACGGCGAGACCACCGGCCTGATCACCTACATGCGCACCGACGGCGTGCAGATGGCGCGCGAGGCGATCGACGCCATCCGCGGCCATGTCCGCGGCACGTTCGGCGCCGACTACGTGCCCGGCGCGCCGCGCGAATACACCGCCAAGGCCAAGAACGCGCAGGAAGCGCACGAGGCGATCCGCCCCACCGATGTCGCGCGCACACCGGAGGAGATGGGCCGCTTCCTCTCGCCCGACCAGCGCCGGCTGTATGAGCTGGTCTGGAAGCGGGCGGTGGCTTCGCAGATGGCCTCGGCCGAACTGGATCAGGTGACGGTCGATGTGACGGGGGGCAAGGGCCTGACCCTGCGCGCCACCGGCTCGATCGTCGCCTTCGACGGGTTCCTGAAACTCTACCGCGAGGACCAGGACGACGCGGCGGAGGAGGACGACGGCCGGATGCTGCCGCCGATGGCCGAGCGCGACCCGCTGGCGCGCGGCGACGTTGCCGCCAGCCAGCATTTCACCCAGCCGCCGCCGCGCTATTCCGAAGCCTCCCTGGTGAAGAAGATGGAGGAGCTCGGGATCGGCCGGCCCTCCACCTACGCCTCGATCCTGACCGTGCTGCAGGACCGCAAATATGTGCGGCTGGACAAGCGGCGCTTCATCCCCGAGGACCGCGGCCGGCTGGTCACCGCCTTCCTCGTGAGCTTCTTCGACCACTACGTGGAGACGGGCTTCACCGCGGCCTTGGAGGAACGGCTCGACGATATCGCCGGCGGCACCGCGGACTGGCGCGCCGTGATGCGCGATTTCTGGGATGCCTTCTCGAAGGCGGTCGAGCAGACCAAGGACCTCAAGATCAGCGACGTGATCGCGGCGCTCGACCGCGACCTGGGGCCGCATTTCTTCCCCGCGCGGGAAGACGGGACCGACCCGCGCGTCTGCCAGGCCTGCGGCACCGGCCGGCTGGGGCTGAAACTCGGGCGCTACGGCAGCTTCATCGGCTGTTCCAACTACCCGGCCTGCCAGTACACGCGCCGCCTTGCGGTGGAAGGCGGGGAGGAAGGCGGGGAGACGTTGAAGGAGGGGATGCGCGAACTCGGCCACCACCCGGACACGGGCGAGACGGTCACGGTGCGCCGCGGTCCCTATGGGGTTTACGTCCAGCAGGGCGAAAGCGGGGAAGACAAGAAGGCGCCCAAGCCGCGCCGCACCTCCCTGACGCGCGGGATGGACGGGGACGCGCTGACCCTGGAGCAGGCGCTGTCCTTGCTGTCCTTGCCGCGGGTGATCGGGCTCGATCCGGAGACGAAGCAGCCGATCGAGGCGGGGATCGGGCGGTTCGGGCCCTACGTGCGGATGGGGGCGGTGTACGGGTCGCTCGATCGCGACGACGACGTGCTGACGGTCGGGCTCAATCGCGCGGTCGATCTGCTGGCGAAGAAGCTGGCGAGCGTGCGGTCGCTCGGGCCGCATCCGAAGGACGCGGCGCCGGTGTCGGTGCGCAAGGGGCGGTTCGGGCCGTATGCGCAGCACGGGAACATGGTGGCGAACCTGCCGCGCGGGGTGCTGATCGAGGATATCTCGCTCGACGACGCGGTGGCGCTGCTCAAGGAGAAGGGCAAGGCGCTGAAGCCGCGGGGGGCGGCGGGGAAGAAGGCGGCTGGGGCGCGCAAGGGGGCGGCGAAGCCGGCGCCGGCGGCCGAGGCGGCGGGGGACGCGAAGGCGGCGGCATCGCGCAAGGCGGCGCCGCGCAAGCAGGCGGGGGACGCGACGGCGACCGCACCGCGCAAGCCGGCTGCAGGGCCGAAGCGAGCGGCAGCCAAGCCGGCGGGCGGGCCGGCGCAGGGCGCGCGCAAGCCGGCCGCAAAACGCAAGGCCGCCACGGGGCGACCGAAGGCGGCGGAGTAGCCGCGGCCACCCGGGCAAATCAGACCGGATCGAGCTGCCGCACCAGGCGGGGTTCCGCGAGCGCCGCCAGCGCTCGATCGAATGTCACCAGCTGCGCCGCGCCCGCTCGCTCGGCGTCGTGCAGGATGACCCCGTCGGCGAAATCGCCGCCGCGATCCAGCAGCGCGAGCCCGGCCTCGGCTGCCACGCGGTCGACCTCCACCGGCTTGCTGTCGATCAGGTCGCGCAGGGTCGCGGCGATCTCCCGCGGCGGCAGCTTGTAGGCGCGGCGCAGGACCCAGACGGTTTCGCACAGAACGACGGTGGGCAGGACGACGGTTTCCGCCGCCTCGATCGCCTGCGCGGCGAGGGCGGCCTGCGGCTCGTCGTCCCAGGTGAGGAAGCGGACCAGGACGTTGGTATCGACCGCGATCCTCATTCCCCCGTGCCGCGTTCGATGGCGTCCTGCATCTCGGCGAGCGAGACCGGCCGCCGGCCGGGCCGGTGCAGGGCGCCGCGCAGCCGGGCGATGGCAGGGGCGGCCTCGGCGGCGCGGAGTTCCACCCTGCCGTTGGGAAGCAGCGCGACCTCGACCTTCTGGCCCGGCTTGGTGGCCAGATGCGCGAGCACGGCCTGACGCAGGGTGACCTGGCCTTTGGTGGTGACGGTCAGTTGCAGTGACATGGTGGCCCCTGTGGACGGCTGCTGGTAGTCAGAAGGTAAGGCATGAGAAGCCTTACTGCAAGGGGGTTGGGCCGGGTCCATGATTGCGCGCGCTGGCCCGGCGTTCCGGGGGATTCATGTGGGGCAGCCCCGCCCGGGCCGCTTGAGATCACAGGGAATTTGCGTTGCCGAACAGGTCGTCCGCGAAGGCTTGCATGCGGCCAGGGGAACCCGCGCGGATGTCCCTCGTACCGATCTTCGAGGCAATCCATGAGCAGTGCGATCTTGCGTTTCCTGCCTGGCTCCGCACTT
>JABBNW010000170.1 GCA_019352115.1 Pseudomonadota bacterium | reverse complement strand
CGCCACACCCGCTCCGGCGTTGCCGGCATCTCGACATGCCGCACGCCGAATTCCGCCAGCGCATCGACGATCGCGTTCACCACCACGGCCAGCGCCGCGGTCGTCCCGCCCTCCCCGCCCGAGCGCACCCCGAGCGGATTGGTCGGCGTCGGCACCTCGCTCAAGGCGGTGCGCAACGCGGGGAAGGTGGCCGCGCGCGGCATCGCATAGTCCATGAAGCTCCCGCTCAGCGCCTGGCCGCTGGCGCGGTCGTAGAGGCATTGCTCCAGCAGCGCCTGGCCGACACCTTGGGCGATGCCGCCATGCGTCTGGCCGTGCAGGATCATCGGGTTGATCGCCCGGCCGACGTCGTCGACCGCCGCATACGCAACGATCTGGGCCGCGCCGGTCTCCGCATCCACCTCCACCTCGCAGACCTGCGCGCCGTAGGGGAAGCTCGCCACCGGCAGGGTCTCGTCGCACACGGCAGCAAGCGGCCCGCGCAGCGCGGCCGGCAGGTCATCCCGGTCGCGCGCGGCGGCGGCCACCGCGAATAGTCCCAAAGATCGGTCGGTGCCCACGACCCGATAGCGCGCGTCGGCATAGGCGATGTCGGCCTCCGCCGCCTCCAGCAGCACCGCCGCGATCGCGCGGCCGCGGGCGATGATGTGCGCGCTCGCAGTGCCGACGATGCTGGCGGCAAGCTTCATCGACCGGCCGGAATGCGACCCGCCGCCCGCCGCGACCCGGGCGGTGTCGTGCGCGACATAGGCGATGGCGGCATGCGGCACGCCCAGGAACGTCGTCACCAACTGGGGAAAGCTGGTCTCGTGGCCCTGGCCGGAGGACATGGTGCCCATCACCAGCTCCACCCGTTCGTCCGGGAACACGGTGATCTCGGCCCGCTCGCGCGGGGTGCCGCTGGTGATCTCGACATAGGTCGCGACGCCGAGACCGCGATACCGCCCGCGCCGTCGCGCCTCGGCCCGGCGGGCGGGAAACCCGTCCCGGTCGGCCAGCGCCTCCGCGCACGCCAATGTGTCCTCGTAACGACCGCTGTCGTAGGTGATCCCGAGCGGGTTGGCGTAGGGCTGCGCGTCCGGCGGGATCATGTTGTGCCGGCGCAGTGCTACGGGATCGATCCCCAGGCGGGCGGCGGCGCGGTCGATCAGCCGCTCGATCACGAAGATCACTTCCGGGCGGCCGGCGCTGCGATAGGGTGCGGTCGGCACCGTGTTGGTCAGCACGCCGCAGCCGCGCACATGGCCGACCGGGATGCGATAGACGGACGAGAGCAGGCCCATCCCTTTCTGCAACGGCACGAAGGCGCACGCATAGGCACCGAGGTTGCTGCGATGGGTGCCGCGCACGGCCAGGAACCGTCCGTCCGCATCGAGCGCGAGTTCGGCCTCCACCTCCAGGTCGCGGCCCTGGTAATCGCTGAGGAAACAATCCGTACGGTCGCCGCGCCAGCGCACCGGCCGGCCGAGCCGGCGCGCCGCCCAGGCGACCAGCGCGTATTCGGGAAAGAACAGGTTGCGCGTGCCGAAATTGCCGCCCATGTCGCCGCAGACGCAGCGCACCTGCTCGGCCGGTACGCCCAGGACCAGCGCGAGGTCGGCGCGCAGCTTGGGCATCCCCCGGCCGCTGCCGGCGTACAGGGTGGTGCCGCGCGCGGGATCGTAGTCGCCGGTGGCGGTGCGCGGCTCCATCGGCACGCCGGTGACCCGCGGCGCCCAGGTGCTGAGCCGTACCACATGCGCCGCGCACGCGAAGGCGGCGGCGGTGGCGGCTGCGTCGCCGACCTCGACCGCGAGCGCGACGTTGCCCGGCGCCTGCGCCCAGAGTTGCGGCGCCCCCGGGGCCAGCGCGTCGGCCGTGCGGGTGACGGCGGGCAGCGGGTCGTAGTCGACGCCGAGCGCCTCGGCGGCGTCGCGCGCCTGCGCCAGGGTGTCGGCAACGACCATCGCCACCGGTTCGCCGACATGGCGCACCACCTCGCGCGCCAGCGGCCAGTGGGGGGTTGCGACGGGCGGGCCGCCGCACAGGCGAACGGCGAGATCGGGCGGTCCCATCAGAGCCGCGTTGTGGGGAATCGGGCCCAGCCCGTCGGCCGCGTAGTCGGCGCCGGTCAGCACCGCGCGCACCCCGGGCAGCGACGCCGCCGCGGTGCGATCGACCGCGACGATCCGCGCATGGGCGTGCGGGGCGCGCAGCACGACGGCATGGGTCATGCCCGGGAGCACATGATCGTCGGCGAACCGGCCGCGGCCGGTCAGCAGGCGTAAATCCTCCGTCCGTCGGACCGGCTGGCCGATACCGTTCGCGACGCCATCCGGCACCTGGTCCATGGGCGGTTCCTCCGGGCTCGGCCGCTGGAGCGGGGCCGTTGCCCGGACTGTGCCCAGCCGGGCGCGGGCTTGTCGATGGCGGGGGCTTGGATCGATGCCTGCCCGACGACCTCGCCTATGCCGAGCGACGCCCGCGCAGCGCCGCCGCCAGGGTGCCGTCGTCCAGCACATCGAGCGCGCCGCCGATCGGCACGCCCTGCCCCAGCCTGGTCACGCTCACCCCGAGCGGTCGCAGCCGGTCGGCCAGCCAGTGCGCGGTAGAGGCGCCGTCGACGGTCGCGCCCAGCGCCAGGATCACTTCGCGCACCCCGCCCGCTTCGACCCGCGCGAGCAGGGGCGCCAGGTGCAGGTCCTCCGGCCCGATGCCGGCCAGCGGCGACAGCACGCCCCCGAGTACGTGGTAGCGGCCGCGATGCACGCCGGCGCGGTCGAGCGCCCAGAGTTCGCCGACGCCTTCCACCACGCAGATCACGGCACCGTCGCGATCGGGATCGGCGCAGATCGCGCACGGGTCCTGGCTGTCGAGATTGCCGCACACGCGGCAGGTCCGCACGGCGCCGACGGCGGCGGTGAGCGCGGCCGCAAGCGGGCGCAGGCGCGTCTCCGGCTCGGTCAGCAGCTTCAGTGCGGCGCGGCGGGCACTGCGCGGGCCGAGGCCCGGCAGTTTCGCCAGCAGCGCGATCAGCCGTTCGACCTCGGGTCCGCCCATCATGGCTCCCCGATCATGGGGCGATCAGCACGGCACGGATGTCGTTGACGTTGGTCAACGTCGGGCCGGTGCGGATCAGCGCGTCCACGGCGGCGAACAGCCGGTAGCTGTCGTGCCCGGCCAGGACGGCGCGCGGATCGAGGCCGGCCGCGCGCGCGCGCGCCAATGTCTCCGGGCCGATCAGCGCGCCGGCCGCGTCCTCCGTCCCGTCGATGCCGTCGGTGTCGCCTGCCGCGGCCCAGATGCCGGGGGCACCGTCCAGCGCGACCGCGAGGCCGAGCAGGAATTCGGTGTTGCGCCCGCCCTGCCCGGCCGGGCCGCGGCCGATCGTCACCGTGGTTTCGCCGCCAGACAGCAGCACCGCGGGGGCGGACAGCGGTTCGCCGTGCGCGCGGACGGAGCGGGCGATGCCGGCGAGCACGGTGCCCATCTCGCGCGACTCGCCCTCCAGCGCGTCGCCCAGGATCAAGGGGGTGGCGCCGGCGGCGCGGGCGGCGGCGGCGGCAGCGCGCAGGGCCATCAGGGGCGTGGCGATCAGGCGGAAATCGGGCGGCGGCAGGGCGCCGGGCTTCGGGGTTTCGTCCGCGGCGGCAGCGAGGTGGGTGGCGACCGCGGCGGGTGGCGTGATGGCGTGCCGCGCCAGGATCGCGCGCGCATCGGCGAAGCTGGTGGGGTCGGGCACGGTGGGGCCGGAGGCGATCACCGCCGGATCGTCGCCCGGCACGTCGCTGATCGCCAGGGTCACCACCCGGGCCGGCGCCGCCGCCGCGGCCAGCCGCCCGCCCTTGATCGCGGACAGATGCTTGCGCACCGTGTTCATCTCCCCGATCGTCGCGCCGGAGGCGAGCAGCGCCCGGTTCACCGCCTGCTTGTCGGCGAGACTGATCCCCGGCGCGCCGAGCGCCAGCAGCGCCGAGCCACCGCCCGAGATCAGCGCCAGCACGAGGTCGTCCGGACCGAGGCCGCGGACCAGGTCGAGCAGGCGGCGCGCACCGGCTTCCCCGGCGGCGTCGGGGACCGGGTGGGACGCCTCGATCACCGCGATGCGGCGGGTCGGCACGGCGTGGCCGTAGCGGGTGACGACGGCGCCGGTCAGGGGAACGTCGGGCCAGGCGTCCTCCAGCGCCCCGGCCATCACGGCGGCCGATTTACCGCCGCCCACGACGACGCAGCGGCCAGCGGGCTTGGGCGGAAGATGCGCGGCCAGCACGCGACGCGGGTCGGCGGCGGCGACGGCGGCGTCGAACAGGGCGCGCAGCAGCGCGCGGGCGCGCAGGTCGTCCCAGACAGGGGGGGCGGGCGGGGCGAGGTCCATGCGACGGCGGGTCCTTGCGAGAGGATCCGATGAACCGGCGGGGCGCCGGATGCGCCCCCGATCATCGCGCGGAGTATGGCGGAGCGGCCCGGGCAACGCCATGTTGCGGGCTCAGCCCGGGAGGACCCAAGCCATGACCGCGACCCTCGACGAGACCACCCGCACCGCATTGGAAGCCGCCGCGTTCCGCCGGCTGGTCGAGCATCTGCGTGAACGCACCGACGTGCAGAACATCGACATGATGAATCTGGCCGGCTTCTGCCGCAACTGCCTGAGCCGGTGGTATCGGGAAGCAGCGGACGCCCAGGGTGTCGCGCTGACCGACCCCGACGCGCGCGAGATCGTGTACGGGATGCCCTACAAGGAATGGCAGGCGAAGTTCCAGAAGGACGCCTCGCCCGAGCAGAAGGCCGCTTTCGCCAAGGCCGCGCCGACGCCCACCGCTGCGCCCACGCCCAAGCCTGCGCCCACGCCCAAGCCTGCGCCCACGCATTGACCGCGTCCCCCCTCGCCGCTATCCCCGCCGGCCTTGCCGCGGCCGGCGGTCCCGGCACAACTCACGGAGCACGCGGATGGCCACGGCGGACGTCACGAAACCCGAGACCGGCGGCATCGCCGCCGACCGGCTGCGCAGCATCGTCGATCGGATCGAGCGGCTGGAAGAGGAACGCAAGGCGCTCGGCAACGACATCAAGGACATCTATTCGGAGGCGAAATCCGCCGGCTTCGATGTCAAGGTGCTGCGCCAGCTGATCCGCATCCGCAAGCAGGAGCCGGCGGAAGTGGAGGAGATCGAAACGCTGCTCGACGTCTACCGCCGCGCGCTGGGGATGTAGCGCGCGGCTTTACCCAGTCTTCGGCGGATCAGGCTTCCGGCGCGGCCACGATGGGGATGTCCCGGGCGTCCGGCTGGTCGCCGGTGCCGGGGGCGTTCGATCCGCCCTCGTCGCCGCCATCCTGGCCGAAGGAGGGCGCCTCCTCCCCGTTGAAGCGGCGCGGTTGCTGCTGCTGCTGAGAGCCGCCGCCGGGCTGGTTCTGCTGCACCGCCTGGGCCATGGCGTTCAGGATACGGAAATAGTGCTCCGCGTGCTGGAAGTAGCTCTCGGCCATCACCCGGTCGCCGCTCGAGGTCGCATCGCGGCCGAGTTGCAGGTATTTCTCGAACAACTGCTGCGCGGTGCCGCGGACGCGCAGGTCGGGCCCGCTGCTGTCGAAGACATGGTTGCGATTGAGGGGAGCCCCACCGCCGCCGCCCTGATGGCGCGGCGGCCCGCCGCCACCGCCGCCACCGCCATTGCCACCCGGACGATGGCCGCGGCCTCGCATGCGTTTCATGTTCATACTGCTGCCGTCGCGCCTTCCTGTTGCAACCGGAGGGGAGCATGGCGGGACGCGCGGGAAGAACCCGTTGGCGTTCCGCGGCTTACTGCCCGGCCGGACTTCACTACCATCGACGTGGGGAGCGGGTGCCGCCCCTGGGACGGCCGGCCTTCGCCCATGCGCCGGATCGGCGCAACCAGGGGCGGCAGACGACCTTTTGGATGCCCGGGACCAGCCGCATCGCAGCGGCCCCTACCACGGAATATCAAACTAGTCCTCCCGCACGCCGCTGCCAAACGGTTTTTCGCGCCCTCGGGATGCGGCGGTGTCATGGCACCCACGCGCGGTCAGGGCACATTGGGGCGCAGGACGAGGGCGCGGGGGACCCCGGCAAGGTCGGCGCGCACCGAGCCCGCCAGGCCGGCGGCAGCGGCCAGTGAGGTGACCGCGCCCGCCTGGCCGATCCCGAGTTCCAGCACCGCCACCCCGCCCGCTTCCAGCAGACCCGGCAGCGTCGCCACGATGGCGCGATAGGCCGCGAGCCCATCGGCCCCGCCGTCCAGCGCGGCGCGCGGCTCGTGGCAGGCAACCTCGGGCATCAGGCGCGGGATCTCCGCGGTCGGGATATAGGGCGGGTTGGCGAGCACCAGGTCGAACCGGCCGGCGATCGCCGCCGCCCAGTCGCCGCAGACCCATGCGGCGCGCCCGCCGAGGCCCAGGCGGACGGCGTTCCCCCGCGCCAAAGTCGCGGCGGCGGGGGCGCGGTCGATCCCGACGCCGATCGCGGCAGGGAATTCGCTCAGCGCCGCCAACAGCAGGCAGCCGGTGCCGGTGCCGAGATCGAGCACCCGGGCCGGCGCCGCGCGCCCGGCGAAGGCGGCGATCGCCGCCTCGATCAGGGTTTCCGAATCGGGCCGCGGGACCAGGGTGGCGGGAGAGACCGAAAGATCGAGGCTCCAGAACTCCCGCCGCCCCAGGATCAGCGCCACCGGCTCGCGCGCCGCGCGGCGGGCGATCAGGGCGGCGTAGGCAGCGGTGGCGGGCATCGGGGCGGCCAGATCGCCGAGCAGCGCGGTCGCCGAGACCCCGAGCGCGGCGGCAAGCAGCAGCCTGGCGTCGCGCCGCGGGTTCTCCACCGCCGCCGCGGCCAGCCGATCGGCGCCCCAGGCCAGGGCGGCGCGGCGGTCGGACACCACCGGGGGGGCGGCAGGACCTGCCGCCTCCGTCATCCTCACGCCTCGGCAGCCAGCCGCGCGGCCTGGTCTTCCGCGGTCAGCGCATCGATGAACTCGTCCAGTTCGCCCGCCATCACCCGGTCGATCTTGTAGAGCGTGAGGTTGATCCGGTGGTCCGACACGCGCCCCTGCGGGAAGTTGTAGGTGCGAATGCGTTCCGAGCGATCCCCGGTGCCGACCTGCGCGCGGCGGTCGGCGGCGCGGGTCGCGTGCAGGGAGGCGCGTTGCTGTTCGTACAAACGGGCGCGCAGGATCTTCATCGCCTTGGCGCGGTTCTTATGCTGGGATTTTTCTTCCTGCATCGCCACCGCGAGGCCGGTCGGAAGATGCGTGATCCGCACCGCGCTTTCGGTTTTGTTCACGTGCTGGCCGCCGGCGCCCGACGCGCGATAGACATCGATGCGCAGGTCGTCCTCGTTGATCTGCACATCCACTTCCTCGGCTTCCGGCAGCACCGCGACCGTGACGGTGGAGGTGTGGATGCGGCCCTGGCTTTCGGTCGCCGGCACGCGCTGGACGCGATGGACGCCCGATTCGTATTTCAGCCGGGCGAAGACGTTGCGGCCGGTGATTTCGGCGATGCCTTCCTTGAGGCCGCCCAGTTCGGTATCGGTATAATCCAGGATCTCGAAGCGCCAGCCGCGCAGAGCGGCGTATTTCTGGTACATCGCGAACAATTCGGTGGCGAACAGGGCGGCCTCGTCGCCGCCGGCGGCGGGGCGGATTTCCAGGATGCCGCTGCGTTCGTCGGCCTCGTCGCGCGGCAGCAGCGCCAGGCGCAGCTCGTGTTCCAGCGCCGGCATCCGTTCCTTCAGGGTGCGCAGCTCGACTTCCGCCAGCTCGTGCATCTCCGGATCGGCGAGCAGGGATTCCGCTTCCGCGCGTGCCTGTTCGGCGGCGCGCAATTCCGCGATGCGCGCCGCGATCGGTTCGAGGTCGGACAGTTCCTTCGACGCGCGGGCATACAGATCACCCGCCACGCCGGCGGCAAGCTGGTCGCGCAGCTCGTCGGTGCGCGCGGCGATGCGGTCGAGCTTGAGGGCGAAGCTCATCGCAGCCGGTCGGGCAGCTCCGCCAGCGGGATCGCGATCTGCTCGCCGCTGGCGAGGTCCTTCACTTGCGCGACACCGGCGGCGATGTCGTCTTCGCCCAGCAGCACGGCGGCGCGGGCGGCGATCTTGTTGGCGCGTTCCATCCGGCGGCGGAGGTTGCCGCGATAGGCCATCTCGGCGCGGATGCCGGCGCGGCGGAGGGCTTGTAGCACGTCCAGCGCGGCGGGTTCGGCGGCGTCGCCGATGGGGATCACGGCAATCGGCGCCGGCGCCGGCGGGGGGGCGGCGAGCAGCATGGCCAGGCGCTCGATCCCCGCGGCCCAGCCGACGGCAGGGGTGGGCGGGCCGCCCATTTCCGCCACCAGCCCGTCGTAGCGCCCGCCGGCGAGCACGGTGCCCTGGGCGCCGAGGCGGTCGGTGACGAATTCGAACGCGGTGTGGCTGTAGTAGTCGAGGCCCCGCACGATGCGCGGGTTCTCGCGATACGGGACGCCGATGCGGTCCAGGTGGCGCTTCACGCCGTCGTAGAACGCGCGGGCGGTGTCCGTCAGGTGGGGCGCGATGGTGGGGGCGTCGGCGACCAGGGCGCGGTCGGCCGGGTCCTTGCTGTCGAGGATGCGCATCGGGTTGCGATCGAGGCGGGTGAGGCTTTCCTCCGACAGGGCGGCGCGGTGGAGGGTGAAATAATCGACCAGGGCGGCGCGGTAGGCGCTCCGGCTGTCCGTGTCGCCGAGCGTGTTCAGTTCCAACGTGGTGTCGGCGGCAATCCCGAGCGCGGTCAGGATGCCGTGCCCGCAGGCGATGGCTTCCGCGTCGGCGAGCGGCTCGGCGGCGCCGATCAGTTCGAGGCCGATCTGGTGGAACTGGCGGTAGCGGCCTTTCTGCGGGCGCTCGTAGCGGAACATCGGGCCGGCGTAGAAGATTTTCTGCGGCAGGGTCTGGGTGAGGCCGTTGCTGACCAGGGCGCGGCAGACGCCCGCGGTGCCTTCCGGGCGCAGGGTCACGCTGTCGCCGCCGCGGTCCTCGAAGCTGTACATCTCCTTGGTGACGACGTCGGAGGTCTCACCCAGGGTGCGGGCGAAGACGGCGGTGGCTTCGAAGATGGGGGTGGACCACTCGTCGCAGCCGTAGGTGGCCGCGACGGCGCGGGCGGTGTCGATGACGTGGCGGTGGCGGCGGGAGTCCTCGCCGATGAGGTCGGCGGTGCCGCGGATGGGTTGAACTGGGGGCACGAGCGGGGGGAGCCTTGGGGTTGCGACGGGGTAGATATGGTGTTTGCCGGCTTCGTTTGCGGCGGGCAAGGCGGGGGTGGCCTGGTGTCGGGCGGGTTGACCTGAGTGGAACCCACCGGGCCGGCAAAACGGCCTCGACGTCTGCTCCTTGACAGTTTGTAGTTTATTGACTACATTGACTCATACTCGAACTGAAGCAGACGAAGCCATTTCAGAAATGGCGAACGCGGCTCAAGGACGAACGGACAAGGGCGCTGATCGCGTCCCGTCTGGACCATCTTGCCTATGGACATGCCGGCGACGTGGCGCCGGTCGGAGAGGGGGCTCAGCGAACTGCGCATCCACCATGGCCCGGGTTATCGCATCTATTTTCACGGGCAGGGCAACACGGTGGTGATTCTCCTGTGCGGTGGGGACAAGAATGGCCAGACGAAAGACATCAAGACGGCGAAG
>JABBNW010000010.1 GCA_019352115.1 Pseudomonadota bacterium | reverse complement strand
GCCGCACCCGCTGCCCCACGTTCGACACCCTGCTCCACCATTTGCCTGCCAACGAGATCGAACCGTACATCTACCGCCTGCCGCAGGAAGAAGCCATAAAGCATGCTTTCCGCGTGGCCAGCGGGCTGGACTCCATGGTGCTGGGCGAGCCGCAGATACTGGGGCAGATGAAACAGGCGGTGCGCCAGGCCGAGCAGGCCGGCACATTGGGATTTTTGCTGCACAAGCTGTTCCAGCGCACCTTCTCGGTTGCCAAAGATGTGCGAACCCAGACCGAGATCGGCGCCAATCTGGTTTCCATGGCCGCGGCTGCCGTCAAACTTGCGGAACGCATCTATCCCAGCATTTCCGAGCAGAGCATCCTGTTCATCGGGGCGGGCGAGATGATCGAGCTCAACGCGGTGCATTTCGCCGCACGCAACCCGAAACACATCACCGTCGCCAACCGCACGCTGGAGCGCGCGCAAATCCTGGCGCGGCGCATCAATGGCCATGCCATCACCCTGAACGAGTTGCCGGAACAGCTGGCGCATCACGACATCATCGTTACCTGCACCGCCAGCCCCTTGCCGATCCTGGGCAAAGGCATGGTCGAGCGCGCACTCAAGGCACGCAAGCATCGCCCGTTGTTCATTGTGGACCTGGCGGTACCGCGCGACGTGGAAAAGGAAGTCGCGGAATTAAACGATGTCTTCCTCTATACGGTGGACGACTTGTCCGATGTGGTGCGCGACGGCCTGGATGCACGCCAGGGAGCGGTGAAAGAAGCCGAAGTCATCATCGATTCCGGCGTCAATGATTTCATGCACTGGATGCAATCGCGCGAAATGGTGCCCACCATCCGCGCCTTGCGCGATCATGCGGAACGCCAGCGCCGCGCCGAAATGGAGAAAGCCTTGCGTCTGTTGGCGAAAGGCGAGAGCCCTGAAAAGGTGCTGGATTTGCTGAGCGCATCTTTGACCAATAAATTCCTCCACGCCCCCACCCAGGCATTGAACCAGGCACAGGCGAGCGAACGCGAAGCGATTCTGGAAGCGGTACACCGCATCTACCACCTGCACTCCCCCGAATGAAACCGAGTATCGCATCCAAACTCGCCCAACTGAGTGAGCGGTTGGACGAGGTCACCCGTCTGTTAAGCAGCGAAGAGGCCACGCGCGACATGGGCGCTTTCCGCAAGCTCAATCGGGAACGTGCCGAAATCGAGCCGGTGGTCGGGCTTTACCACGCCTACCAATCCTGCGAGGCGGACATCGCCACCGCACAGGAAATGGCGGGCGATCCGGACATGCGCGAATTTGCCGATGCCGAGATCAAGGCTGGTCGCGAGCGCCTGGAACAATTGGAAGTTGAATTACAAAAGCAGTTGCTGCCCAAAGACCCCAACGACGAGCGCAACGTATTCCTCGAAGTGCGGGCCGGGACGGGCGGCGACGAAGCGGCAATATTTGCAGGCGATATTTTTCGCATGTATGTGCGCTTTGCCGAACGCCGCCGCTGGCAGGTCGAGATCATTTCCGAAAGCCTGGGTGAAATGGGAGGGTACAAGGAAGTTATCGCGAGGATCATCGGCCAGGGCGCTTACTCCGTGTTGAAGTTCGAGTCAGGAGCCCATCGCGTGCAGCGTGTGCCGGCAACCGAGACGCAAGGACGTATCCACACCTCTGCCTGTACTGTCGCCATTTTGCCGGAAGCCGACGAAGTGGGGGAAGTGGAGCTCAACCCCGCCGACTTGCGCATCGATACCTTCCGCGCCAGTGGCGCGGGCGGTCAGCACATCAACAAGACCGATTCCGCTGTGCGCATCACGCATCTTCCCACCGGCACCGTGGTCGAATGTCAGGACGGACGTTCGCAACACCAGAACAAGGCGCAGGCACTGCGCGTGTTGGCGGCTCGCATCAAGGATAAACAGGAACAGGCCGCGCACAGCAAGATCGCCGCCGAGCGGAAATCGCTGGTGGGCAGCGGCGACAGGTCGGAACGCATCCGTACATACAACTTCCCTCAGGGGCGCGTCACCGACCACCGCATCAACCTCACGCTGTACAAGATGGATCAGATCATGGACGGTGAAATCAGCGAACTGACCAATGCCCTGATGGCGGAGCACCAAGCCGAACTATTGTCGGCATTGGCAGAAGAAAGCTGATGCCTTGCGATCCATTCAGGATATCTTGCGGGCCGATGCGGCACGGCTGAACACAACGCTCGATCTCGGCGCGGCGACTGCCCGCATCGAAGTGCAATGCCTGCTGCAGCATGTCCTGGAAGTTCCGCGTTCCTATTTGCTGGCGCATTCCGAACTGGTGTTGAATGCAACCCGGCAAGCAGCCTACGACTCCTTGTTGCAACGTCGCTTACAGGGTGAGCCTGTCGCCCACATTTTGGGCGAGCGGGAGTTCTTCGGATTGAGCTTCAAGGTGACTCCGGACACACTTATTCCTCGCCCGGAAACCGAATTGCTGGTCGAACTGGCGTTACAACACATGCCCCCTCTCCAACATCCCCCCAGTGGGAGAGGGAGGGTTCGCGTGCTGGATCTGGGTACGGGCAGCGGCGCGATCGCGCTCTCCATAGCGCAAAGTAGACCCGATGCCGACGTAGTGGCAGTGGATGCTTCGGAAGCAGCGTTGCAGGTGGCAGCCGAGAATGCCCGTCGACTGGGCATTGCAAATATAAGATTTATGCACAGCGACTGGTTCTCAGGGCTGGCCGGGCAGCACTTCAACCTCATTGTTTCCAATCCACCCTATATTGCCGCAGACGATGCGCATCTCTCCCAAGGCGATGTGCGCTTCGAGCCGATCACTGCACTGGCTTCAGGCGCGGACGGACTGGACGACATCCGCCGCATCGTGGCACAGGCGGAAGATTTCCTTGGGCACGATGCATGGCTATTGTTGGAGCATGGTTATGACCAAGCCGACAAGGTGCGATCAATATTGCAGCAGCACGGGTTTGCCGGAGTGATGTCGGCAAAAGATATTGCCGGGATAGAACGGGTCAGCGGTGGGAAACGGAGTAAATAGCGCAGTGATTCAATCAGTTTGAAGGGATGCGGGCTCGGTTGGGGTCAGTCCGGGTCGGGCAATGATCAGTCCGGGTCCGGCAGCGTTTGCGCGACGGGTTCGGGTGGTGACCAGTCTGGCTCCGGATCGGGCGGGTCGGGTTGGGGTCAGTCCGGGTCGGGCAATGATCAATCCGGGTCCGGCAGCGGTTGTGCGACGGGTTCGGGTGGCGACAAGTCCGGCTCCGGGTCAGGCGGGGCCGGTTGGAGCAATTCCGGCTCCGGGAACGATCAGCCCGGGTCCGCCAACGGCTGGTCCGCGGGTTCGGGCAGTGACCAATCGGGTTCCGGCTCCGGCAGCGCGACAACCGGCACGTGCGGTAGCGGCATCACGCTCAACGGCACGGCGCCCACGGGCAACCTGCCGACCCTCTACGGCACGGCGGATACGCTGGAGTTCACCTACAATCCGGGCAACACCGTATCGCTCGCCGCAGGCAGCACGGCGCTTGCCTCGGTGACCGGCAGCAACAGCAACGGCCTCGCCTTCATCGAGTTGTCGAACAACGCCAACCCGTTCGCCGCCGGCAGCCAGATCTACTATGAAGGCGCAGTGAAGGCTGGGCAGAACATCTTCGCCGATGCCGCCTTGAACCCGCTGACGAATACGGCCAACCCGTCCGGCTCGAACCACTTCAGCACCGCCGCGGGGGCCGAACTTTTCGGGTTCGTGTTCACCAGCCAGGCGGCGTTCCAGGCGAAGGGGGCGCCGGTCGAGACCATGGCCTACGCCACCGGCAGCGGCCACGGCATGAGCCTGAACGACACCATCGGCAGCCTCAAGCTGGTCGGCTATGTCGGTGCGACGGGCGGCCACTTGGTCTCCTGACGGGACGGAGGCGACAGGTCGTCGCCGCCGTCCGGTCAGACCGGTCCGATCGCCACCATTGCGACTCCACGGCGCAGGATCCCAAGATCCTGCGCCGCCCGCCGGGACAGATCGAGCACCCGCCGGCGCGCATCCATGCGATCCGTGATCGTGACCACCACCGACCGGCCGGTCGCCAGCGCCGTGACCCGAACGCGCGTGCCGAGCGGCAACGAGTGGGAGGCCGCGGTCAGTGCCCGGTCGTTGAACCGCTGCCCGGAGGCGGTGATCCGCCCCTGATGGCGGGCGCCATAGAATGACGCAAGCCCGATCCGTCCGGGCGGCGACGTCGGCATCTGCGCCTGCGCCGACGGCAGGCCGAGCAGCAGGAGCCCCACGCCCAGGATCAGCCCGGCGCCGGCCCGGCGTATCCCGCCATACAAAAATCGGCCGAGACCTGCCGGTTCCTGGCCGTTCCCGACCGCAGTGGCACTCGCGGGCGCAAAGAGCCCGCCACAACCGGATGGGGCGGGGTCGGGGGGGAACCGCTCCGGCCCGGGACGATCGGGACGGCAGGGGGAGATCGACCGACATGGCTGCATCGAGTGAGGGACCCACTTCAGTTGCGGACGCGGCGGCAGCGATACTGTGCTGGGGCGATCCCTATAATGCAATGCAAAAGTGACGATCGCGTTAACGGAGTCGCGCCCCGAGGCTGTTTCCCGGCGCCGCGACACCGGCTATTGCTGGTGGTGCATGCGGATCCTGTTCATCGCCTCGAACCGGGTGGGCGACGCGGTGCTTTCGACCGGGCTGCTCGATCATCTGATCCGCTGCCATCCGGACGCGCGCATCACCGTGGCCTGCGGCCGGCCCGCCGTCGGCGTCTTCGCGCGCATGCCGCGCTGCGAGCACATCCTGGTGATCGACAAGCGACGCTGGGACCTGCACTGGGTGTCACTCTGGGCCTGGGCGGCGGTGCGGCGGTGGGACCTGGTGGTCGACATCCGCGGCTCGGCGCTTGCCTACATGGTCCGGGCGCGGCGGCGCGCGGTGATGCGGCGGCGGCCAGGCCATAAGATCGTGCAACTGGCCGCGGTGCTGGGGCTCAGCCCGCCGCCGGCCCCGATCGCCTGGATCGCGCCGGAGGACGAGCGCCGAGTCGCTTCCCTGTTGCCGCCGGGGCGTCCGCTCATCGCGCTCGGCCCGACTGCCAACTGGGCGCCCAAGGTTTGGGCGCCGGAGCGTTTCGCGGCCGTGTTCCGGGCTCTGGCCGAGGGCCCGCTTGCCGACGCGGTGCCGGTGGTGCTGGGCGGGCCGGGGCGGGAGGAGCGTGCGCTGGCGGCCCCGGTGCTGGCGCTGCTCCCGGACGCGGTCGATCTCTGTGGCGGGTTGTCGCTGGCGGAGGCCGCGGCGTGCCTGCGGCGGGCGCGATTGTTCGTGGGCAACGATTCGGGCCTGATGCATCTGGCGGCGGCGACGGGTACTGCGACGGTCGGGCTGTTCGGCCCGACCGAGGCAGCGGTGTATGCCCCGGTTGGTCCGCGCGCCGTCGCGGTGTGTGCGGACGGCGCCGCCATGGCCGACCTGGCGGTGGAAAAAGTGGTCGCGGCAGCGCGCAGCCTCCTCGCGGTCGGCGTGCCGGCGGCCGAGGGGGTGGTCGCTTCCGGGCCCTGAAAGTGTGTGAACGAACGCCCGTCAGCCGCCGAATGGCCCAATAACCCGAGCAATTTCAACGGGCGTTCGGCCACATGTTCGATTGCATTTCACGCTTAGACCTGACGGACGAAATTAACCTTTCGGCAACGATCTCCGGCCATTGTGCGTCAGGCATCGCCGGGAGAGACAAATGAGCGTTCTTGAGATGGAGGCGCCTGCGCGCGCGGAGGCGAAGGGCGACGAGGTGCCGCACCTTGTCGTGGCGGTCACCCCTGCGATGCTCGGACTTTCGTCCCGGCCCACGTTCGTGGCCACGGTGGTTGCCTCTCCGGCTCGACCGACGTTATGGGATTCGATGCGGCTGTCGTGGGCCGAGCCGCGGACGGCGCGTGACCTGGTGGGCGGCTGATGCGCGGCGCGTTCCTGCGGTCAGCGCGCGCCTTCCCGGAACAGGATGACCCGAACGGTGGAGATCAGGATCAACAGGTCGAGCAGGAGGCTCCGGTTCTTGAGATAATAGAGGTCGTACGACAGTTTTTCCCGCGCATCCTCGACCGAAGCGCCGTAGGGGAAGTTCACCTGCGCCCATCCAGTGATACCGGGCTTCACATCGGCGCGCTCGTGGTAGAAGGGGATCACTTCCGCCAGTTGTTCGACGAAATGCGGGCGTTCGGGGCGGGGGCCGACCAGGCTCATTTCGCCGCGCAATACATTCAGCAATTGCGGCAATTCGTCGATGCGGGTGGACCGCATGAAGCGGCCGATCCGGGTCACGCGGTCGTCGCGCCGGGCAGCCCAGCGCGGGGTGCCCCCGGCTTCGGCATCGGCCCGCATGCTGCGGAACTTGAGCAGGGTAAAGGGACGGCCGTGCAGCCCGACTCGCACCTGGCGATAGAGCAGCGCGCCCGGGCTATCGAGTTTCACCGCCAAGGCGACGATCAGCATCAGCGGAAAGGTCAGCGCGAGCAAGGCCGCGCTCACGACGATGTCGAGCGTGCGCTTGGCCAGCGTGCCGAACCGGCTGTCGGTGAATCCGTCGCCGCTGAGGAACCAGTTCTGGTCGATCCGGTCGAGGTTCACCCGGCCGAGGCAGTGTTCCCAGAAGCCGATTTCGTTGAAGACGCGCGCCCCGCGCAGGCGGCTCTGGCGGGCGGGTTCGAGCGTGCGGGCAGTCTGGCCGGCGTCGGGCTCGGCGACCATGATGGCCCAGATGCGGTCGCGCCGCAGGGAGGCCGGTGCCATGGATGACGCCGGCGCCGGGGACCCCGGGACGAAGACGGGCCCTGCGCTGGCGGGGGGGGCTGCGGTGGCGGGCACATCCGGCCGTGTGCTGTCGGGCAGGACGAACTCGAACCGCTGGCTGGCGCCGGGGGCGATACGGTCACGGGCCAGCTTTGCATCCGACCCGACGACAAGGACCCGGCGGACGAAGGCGTTCCGTGCGAAGGCGAAGCGCAGGAGGAAGCGGCTGGCCACGACGAAGGCGAGCCAAAGCACCAACAGCTTGCCCAGCCAGAGTGCGTACACCTCGCTCAGCGCGGCGGAGAAGTGGCCGCCGACGAGAAGCGCCACGGGGAAGGCGAAGACGGCCGCCAAGGCGGCGTTCAGTAAGAGGCGGCGGCGCTTGATGCAGATTTCGGTGCGATAGAGGCCGATGACCAGTCCCGAGCCGCCGAAGATCGCGGCGAGCAGGGCGGCGTGGCGCAGGGAGGCGAAAGCCGGCGGGAAGGCGGCGGCGGGCGGATCGATCGCCCACGGGCCCGCGATGATCGCGTAGATCCCGGCGCAGGAGAGCAGGAGTTCGAACAGCCACAGCGCGGCCATTTCCATCGGGACGTAACGGGCTACGAAGCGCGTCACGCGATCGCTCCCGCGCGGAGGTGCACCAGGATGCGATGGGGAGAGCCGATGCGCGACAGGTTGGTTGTCCCGTTGTGGCTGCGGCCGGTCGCGACATTCGCATGCCCGGCGTCGGCCCGCGATGGGGCGCATGGAGACGACGACGCTCGGCCGGCTGACGGTTCCATGAAGATGCTCATCGCAGACTGCTCACCCATTAGCAAGCAGTTATGAATTTATACAAACCTCTTTCAATCTCAAGAAATGTTTATGCTTGATTCTGGCGCCGCGATGGCCCAATAAGGTTGTCCCCAGGCACCCGAGGGAATGGTCCGGCATGATCGGTTTGCGTCGCGCTGTGCACCGCCCGCGGTTTTGTGATCGCCTGCAGTTCGCCTGCGAGCTGTCGTGCGCCGGCCGGCTTGGTGCCGGGCGTGTGTTCGCGCGGGGTTTCGATCGCGATCTGGGCGACGTGCGTGTCGGATGCGGCGCGGAGCCGGATTGAAGCGCGGCAGCCCGGCATGATAGACAACGCCGCGAACGCGGGGGATGCTGCATCGGCGTGCCACCGCGTGGCTGTGGCTGTCCGCTGCCGCGTTCGCAGGGCCCGATGCGTTGCCTTCAGGCGCGTAGCTCAGTGGCAGAGCGCTGCCACCACATGGCAGAGGCGGGGGTTCAACTCCTTCCGCGCCTACCATCTGCGCCGTCGTCTCTCCTCAATCCGGACCGGGAAAAGAACCGTCGTGCCAAGGAACCTCGTTGCCCTCTGCTGCATGCTGGTCTCGGCCGCGGTCCTGGCCGGTTGCGCTGCCACGCCGCCGCCGCGCCCGTCCGGGGCGCACAAGGCGGCCGCCGAGGCCGGGGAGTACGTGATCGGCTCCGGCGACGTCCTGAGCGTATTCGTCTACCAGTCCCCAGAACTGAGCGAGGGGGGCGTGGCGGTGCGTCCGGATGGGCGGATTTCGATCCCGCTGGTCCAGGACATCCGCGCTGCCGGGTTCACGGCACCCGAACTCGCCAAACGGATCGAGGTGCGGCTGAAGAAGTATGTCAAGGATCCGAATGTCACTGTGATCGTCCGAAGTTTTGTCGGCCCCTTCGACCGACAAATCCGCGTGATCGGTCAGGCCGCCGAGCCGGAAGCTATCCCTTATCGTGATGGCATGAGCCTGCTCGATGTCGTGATCGCCACCCATGGCCTGACCAAATTCGCGGCCGGCAATAGCGCCTTCGTGATCCGTCGCTTGCCCGGTGGAAAGGAAGAAAAAATTCACGTTCGCCTGAATAGTCTGCTCAATGACGGCGACATGAGCCAGAACATCTCGATGCGGCCGGGGGACACTCTGGTCATTCCCGAAACCTGGTTCTGAATCGGGGATTTTGCCGCGATGGAATTCGTACGTGCCCTGTTGCAGAAGCACATCAAGGCGGCTTGGCGGCGGCGCTGGATCGGTGTGGCCGCGGCCTGGGTCGTGTGCATCGCCGGGTGGGGCCTGGTTGCCGCCTTGCCGAACCAGTACCAGGCGAGCTCCGAATTGTTCGTCGATACGAATGCCATCCTGACCCCGCTGCTAGCCGGGATCGCGGTGAACACCTCGCCGCAG
Source organism: Pseudomonadota bacterium (assembly GCA_019352115.1). GTDB lineage: Bacteria > Pseudomonadota > Alphaproteobacteria > Acetobacterales > Acetobacteraceae > JAJZVS01. The sequence continues at coordinate 34,406 of JABBNW010000010.1, read as the reverse complement.
GGTCAGCTCGAGATGCTGCAACGGACCCTGCTGAGCCGGCCGAACGTCGAGACCCTGATCTCGAAGACGAACCTCGACCTGTCGGTCAGCGGGCCGCTGGCCCGGGATGCGCTTGTGCGGCGCCTGCAGTCGAGCATCAAGCTCGGTCAGGAAGGCGCCGATCTGTTCACCATTGCGTACCAGAGCCCCAACCCCGAGTTGGCCCAGCGCGTGGTCCAAAGCCTGCTGTCGATCTTCGTCGAACGGGCGACCGGCTCCAACCATCGCCAGATGGAAAACGCGCGGCACTTCCTGGAGCACCAGATCGCCTCCTACGAGCAGCAGTTGCGCTCGGTGGAGCAGCGGCAGGCGGAATTCCGCTCGAAATACATGGGCGAATTCACGCCGCAGGGCGGTGGGGTGGATGCGGCGCTCGGGACCCTGCAGGGGAATGTTGCCCAGCTGACCACCGAGATACAGGACCGCACGCTGGTGGCGTCGGCCTTGCAGAAGGAACTTTCCGCCGCCAAGCCCACGATCGCGGCGGATGCCTTGGCGGCGCAGGGGAACGGCAACGGCCCGCTCGCCCAGGCCGAGCAGCAGCTGCGCTTCATGGAGCTGCAGTACACGAACGACTATCCCGGGGTGATCGCCCTGAAGCGCAGGATCGAGGCGCTGAAGACCGCGCCCGACGGAGCGGGGGGCGGCGCGGCGGCTGCGGGCGGCAAGAAGGGCGGCGGCGGGCTACTCGCCAATCCGATTTACGATCAGCTGAAGGTCAAGCTGTTGCTGGTCCAGGGGCAGATCACGGCCCTGACCGGTAAGCTTGCCGCCGTGCGGACTGACATCACCCGCCTGCAGACGTTCCGACGTCAGGAGCCCAACCTCGTCACCGAATACGACAGCATGAATCGCGACTACGGGGTGCTGCAGCAGAACTACGACGCGTTGCTCGGGCGCCTGCAATCGGCGAACATCGCCGAGGCTGCCGACACGCAGGCCAACAAGGTGCAGATCCAGATCATCGAGCCGCCGGTCGTGCCGCGCCTGCCGGTGGCACCGAATCGGTTGCTGCTGGTGACCGGGGTGTTGCTCGCGGGCCTCGGCGCCGCCGTGGGCGTGCCGGTCCTGCTCGCCCAGCTCGACCGCTCCTTCGCGGAGATCGACGACCTGCGGATCCTGGGCCTTCCGGTGCTCGGCGGCATCTCCCTGCTTGGCACCCGGCCGCTGCGACAGACGCTCCGGGTTGCGCTGCCGGTGGGGCTGGCCTTCATGGTGCTGTTCGCGATCTACGGCGGGCTGTTGGTCCACATCCTGCACACGACCGCGGTGATCTGATGACGGCTGGCGAGAAGTCGCATCTGATCGAGCGCGCGGCCGAACGACTGCTCAAGGCAGGGGGGGCGCCGACCGGCCTGGGGGTGGGTGCGCCGGGGTCCGCGCCGTTCCCCCCCACAGGGACCGAGGCGCGGGCGCCAGGCGCAGCCCCGGAACCCGCGCAGTCGGCTGCCATGGGAGCGATGTTCCCGCCACCGCCCGCGCCGGGGATTGCCCCCCTGGCGCCGGCGCCCGTCGCGGCATTGCCCCAGATGCCACCGCCGCCGCCATTGCGGCGGCCCGGCGAGCCGCCGTTGCGCCCGCCCGAGCTCTCGGCCCAGGGTGTCGCCGTCCCGCCGCGTCATCGGGTCGACCGGGAACGTCTGCTGGCGGCCGGTCTTGCCGAAGAAGGCGGCGGCCACAGCCGAATCGCGGAGGAATTCCGGCTGGTCCAGCAGCAGGTCCTGCGCGGTGCCTTCGGTGCGGATCTCGAAACCGGCCTTGCCAACCTCGTCATGGTCACGAGTTCGCGGCCGAACGAGGGCAAGACGTTCACCGCGATCAACCTCGCATTCAGCATTGCGCGGCGCGGCGATCATAAGGTCCTGCTGGTCGATGCGGACGCCAAGCACGGCTCGCTCAGCGACCTGCTCGGGATCGGTGAGGAACCGGGTCTGCTCGACCTTGCCGCCGATCCGGCGATGGATGCGGGGCCTTGCCTCGTGGGAACGCCCAGCGAGCGCCTGTCGATCCTTCCGATCGGCTGCCAACGCGCCCGCCGCGGCGACGTGTTCGCCTCCAACAACATGATGCGGGTGATCCAGGAGCTCGGCCAGCGCTATGCCGACCGGCTTGTGGTGATCGATGTCGCGCCCTGCCTGTCCACCAGCGATCCGGCGATGCTCGCCGGCGTAGTGGGCCAGGTCCTGTTCGTGGTGGAGGCCGAAAGCACCCAACGCGACGAAGTCGAGTCGGCGCTCGACCTCATCCAGACGTGCCCGACGATCACCTTGCTGTTGAACAAGGTGCAGATGTCCACGTCGCGGAGTTTCGGCGCCTACTCCTATTCCTATTCGTCATGATCAGCGGCCGGCGGAGCAATCAAGATGGCAGCCGAGCGAAAGCCGCCCCGTCATACGACGGCCCTACGCGCCGCGCTGCCTTGCGCGGGCCTGCTGCTGCTCGTGGCGCCGAGGGCGGCCCACGCCTTCACCCCGGCTGATATCGGCACGAGCGGCGGCCCCAGCCTGGGCGCGCCGTTTCCGAACTCGTTTCCAGATGCCGGCACTGCAGGCACCGGCACGACAGGCACAGGCACAGGCACTGGTACTGGCACAGGTACTGGCACCACCGGGACCGGCGCCGTGGGTGCGGGCGCAACGCCTACCGCCGGCGGCCTGCTGCCGCCCGACTACCGCTACCAGGGGACCCTGCCCGTGGTGATGGGCGGTCTCCCGGCGCCGGGCTTCACGGTCGTGCCCACGGTGACCTTGCAGGAAGAATTCACCGACAACGTCCTGCAGACCGAAACCAATCGGCGGTGGGACCTCGTCACCCTGCTCACCCCCGGCCTCACGATCGGGGCGAACACGCCGCGGCTCAACCTCAGTCTGCAATACGCGCCGACGCTCGAATACTACGCCCGCACGTCCTCGCAGGACGCGATCGCCCAGCAGGCGTACGGCGTCGGCAATCTCGTGATCGTGCCCGACACGTTGTTCCTGAACGGCACGGTGTTCGCGACCGTGGCGCCGATCAACGGCGGCTACGCCGGCACCGGGATCGGTGGGGTCGGCCCGGTCACGGCCACCTCGGCGGTCAACGGGTACGGGGCGGGCACCACCGGCATCACCCGCCAGGGCACCACCCAGATCTATGGCGCCTCTCTCTCCCCCTACCTCGTCCATCAGTTCGGCGACATCGGCACCGGCACCCTGGGCGCCACTCTGACCCGCACCTCCAGCAGCAATTCCGCCGGCGGCGGCGGCGCGCAGGAAGCCACTACGGAAGACGCGACGGCGCAATTCGAATCCGGCCCCGTGCTCGGGCGGGTGCAGGATACCGTGCTGCTCGACGCGTCCCGCACGCAGGGCACCGGTGTGCTCGGCGGATCGCAGCAGGACCGGGTGTCCGACCGGCTCGCCTATGCGCTGTTCCACCAGCTCCATGTGTTCGGGGAACTGGGATACGAAAACATCCGCTACAGCGGCGTCTATGGCCAGCATATCGAGGACGCGACCTGGCGCCTCGGCTTCACCTTCATCCCCAATCCGGACAGCCAGATCACGATCAGCTACGGCCACGATTATGGTGCGACCAGTTTCCGGGCCTCGGCCAACTATGCGCTGACCGCGCGCACCACCCTGGTCGGTGGCTACGACGAAAGCGTGACCACCTATCTCCAGCAGATCGCGAACGGGCTCGGCCAGGCCGGCGTCAACCAGAATGGCGTCCCGATCGACACCACGACCGGCCTGCCGCTCACCGCGGTGAACAGCGCGCTCGCGGTGCAGGACACGGTCTACCGCAACCGGGTGCTCTATGTCGGCATGACGACCCTGCTCGACCGCGATACCTTCGGGGTGAACCTCGACTATACCGAGCAGACCCCGCTCTCGACCCTACCCGGTGGCGGCACGGCCCAGCATGCGACCACCATCAACGGAACCTGGGCCCGGGCGTTGAGTGAGCGGGCCACCGTGAGTGCCGCGGTCTCCTACGGCGTCACCAGCGCCTCCGGCACGTTCGGCAATGACACCTTGTTCAGCCTGTCGGGGCAGTTCGTCTATGCGCTGACACCCACCATCACCACCAGCGCGAGCTACCTGTTCTTCCGGCGCCGCTCGACCGCGCCGGGCTTTTCCATGTATGAGAACGTCGTGTTCGTCGGCATCACCAAGCGGTTCTGATCGGTCCTCGTGTACGACAGTTTTTTCCGACTATCGGGTATCCCGTTCCAGCTCACGCCGGACAGCCGCTTCTTTTTCGGCAGCGCCGGACACAGCCGGGCGATCTCGCACCTCGTCTACGGCCTGGCGCAGGAAGAGGGCTTCATCGTCATCACCGGGGAGGTGGGGGCGGGCAAGACCACCTTGGTGGAGCATCTCTGGACCCAGCTCGACCGCCGCACCTACGTGATCGGCCGGGTGGTCACGACCCAGGTCTCCGGCGACGATCTGCTGCGCCTCGCGGTGACCAGTTTCGGGGTCGCGGATGGGGGCGCCGACAAGGCCACCCTGCTGCGCCGCTTCGAACAGATGGTGCGCGAGCAGCGCGCGGCCGGACGGCGTGTGCTGCTGGTTGTGGACGAGGCGCAGAACCTGACGGTCGCGGCGCTGGAAGAACTGCGCATGCTGTCCAACATCACGGTCGACGGGCGGGCCTCCCTCCAGACGATCCTGCTCGGCCAGCCGCAGTTCCGCCCGTTGCTGGCGCGGCCCGATCTGGAACAGCTGCGTCAGCGGGTGCTCGCCTCCTACCACCTGGGCCCGCTGTCGGAACGGGAGACGCGGCAATATATCGAACATCGGTTGCGCACGGTCGGCTGGACCGATGATCCACACTGGACCGACGGCGCCTTCATCCGGGTGTTCCGCGCTACCGACGGCATTCCCCGCCGGGTCAACACCTTGTGCGGGCGCGTGCTGCTGTATGCGGCGCTGGAGGAAGCCCACACCGTCACCGAGGATATGGTGACCGCTACGGCGGGCGAGCTGGAACAGGACCTCGGTGCCGGCGCCCCGGAGCCGTTCCGGAGCGAGCCGTCGCCGGCGGCAGACTCAGATCTGCTCGGTCGCCGCCTGAGCGCGCTCGAGGATCGGATCGGCCGCCAGGATCGCATGCTCCGCCGCCTGCTCGATCTGCTGGATAGTGGTGCAGGGGGCGACGGTCCGGAGGAGCGGCTCCGCGTCGCTGCGACCCGCATCGGCGCGGCGCGATGAGCGTCGCGGCGGCCTCCCCACCCGCCGGGGCGGCGGGGGCCGACTGCGACACCGCGCCGGCCCACGAACTACCGGCCCACGAACCGGCGGCCCGGAACGCCGGGGGGCTGCGCAACGCCCTGACTGTCGACGTCGAGGATTACTTCCAGGTCCAGGCCTTCGCCGGCTGCGTGGCGCGCGCCGACTGGGACGATTTTCCGGCCCGGGTCGAAGCGAATACCGACCGCCTGCTCGCCCAGTTCGACCGCGCCGGCGTCACCGCCACGTTCTTCACCCTGGCCTGGGTCGCGCAACGCCATCCGGCGCTGATCCGCCGCATCGTCGCCCAGGGCCACGAGCTTGCCAGCCACGGCTGGGACCATACCCGCGCCGATGCCCAGGACCTGCCGACCTTTCGTGCCGACGTCGGGCGCACCCGCCGGCTGCTCGAAGACACGGGCGGGGTGGCCGTCATCGGCTACCGCGCCGCCACCTTCTCGATCGGCGCGCGCAACGCCTGGGCCTTCGGCGCCTTGGAAGCCGAGGGCTATCGCTACAGCTCCAGCATCAACCCGGTCCGACACGATCTGTACGGCAGCCTGCCGGACGCCCCGCGGTCCCCGTTCCATCCCGCCGGGACCGGCCTGTGGGAATTCCCCATGACCACGGTGCGCGCCGGCGGACGCAACCTGCCGTGCTCGGGCGGCGGCTATTTCCGTCTGCTACCGTACCGGTTGTTCCGCGCCGGCCTGCGCCGGGTGAACCGGGTCGAACGCCGCCCTTGCATCTTCTACCTGCACCCGTGGGAGGTCGATCCGGACCAGCCGCGCATCGCCGGGGCCGGCTGGAAATCCCGCTTCCGCCACTACACCAACCTGCGCCGGACCAGCGCACGGATGGATCGCCTGCTCGCCGATTTCGCCTGGGGGCGAATGGATACGGTGTTCGCCGGACTGCTCGCCGACCCCTCATGAGCCTGGTCATTCGCCCGCTCGATCCTGCCGCCGCGCCGGCCTGGGACCGGTTCGTCCTGGCCCATCCGGACGGCACCTTCTTCCATCGTGCCGCCTGGCAGGGCGTGATCGCAGCCGCCTTCGGCCACCGCACCCATTACGTGTTCGCCGAGCGCGACGGGGCGATCACCGGCGTCCTGCCGCTCGGCCAAGTGAAGAGTTTCCTGTTCGGCAATACCTTGATCGCCGCGCCCTTCGGCGTCTACGGCGGTCCGCTGGCCGCCGACGCCGAGACCGCCGCCGCGCTGATCGCCCACGCCGCCGCGCTGCGGCCGGGCACGCGCGCCGGCGCGGTCGAACTGCGTTACCGCGATCCTCCGGCACCGCAGGACGCGGCGGCGCTGGACGCGGCCGGCTGGCTCGGCCGGCCGGGGCTGTATGTCACCTTCCGCAAGCCGATCGTCGCCGACGACGAGGCGAACCTGAAGGCGATCCCGCGCAAGCAGCGCGCCATGGTGCGCAAGGGCATCCAGCGCGGGCTCGCGTCCGTGGTCGATCGCGATACCGATCGGCTGCACCGGATCTACGCCGAAAGCGTGCGCAACCTCGGCACCCCGGTCTTCCCGCGCCGCTACTTCCGCCTCCTGGCCGCGGCGTTCGGGGAGGATTGCGACGTGCTCACCGTGCTCGATGACGGCGCGCCGATCGCGTCGGTGCTGAATTTCTACTTCCGCGACGAGGTTTTGCCCTATTACGGCGGCGGCACCGCGGAGGCCCGCCAGCGGGCGGGAAACGACTTCATGTACTGGGAAGTGATGCGACGGGCCGCCGCGCGCGGCTGCCGCGTGTTCGACTTCGGGCGCAGCAAGGAAGGCACCGGCTCCTACGCGTTCAAGCGCAACTGGGGGTTCGAGCCGACGCCGCTGCACTATCGTTTCCTGATCGCGCCCGGTGCCGCGGTGCCCGAACTGAACCCGCTCAACCCGAAATTCCGCTTGTTCATCGCGGCCTGGAAGCGTCTACCGCTGCCGGTAGCGAATATGCTCGGACCGCAGATCGTGCGCGGTCTCGGATAAGCCTGCCGGAGGAACGTTTCACATGACCGCCGAGACGATCTCCGCGCCGACCCGCCCGACGCCGAGGCCGGCCCCGTGGGCGGGGCTGCGGCCGGCCCTGCCGGCGCTCGCGGTCGGGATCGCGGTCTGGGCCTTGCTCTTCTATCCGGAAGCTGTGGCGGCGGAGACCGTCTGGAGCGAGTCGACCGCCTACAACCACGGCTTCCTGATCCTGCCGATCGTCATCTGGTTGCTGTGGGACCGGCGTACCCGGCTGATCGGGGTGGTGCCGAGGCCGCTGCCGCTGGCGGCCCTGGCGGCACTTCCGGTCGTGGCGGTCTGGCTGCTTGCCGACCGGCTCGGGGTCATGGAGGGGCGGCAGCTCATGGCCATGACCCTGTTCCAGCTCATGGTGCTGGGCGTGCTGGGCTGGCAGGTGTACTGGCTGCTGCTGGGGCCGCTGTTGTACCTTTACTTCCTGGTGCCGTTCGGCGCCTTCATCACCCCGGCGCTGCAGAATTTCACCACCGGCTTCGTTGGCTGGGGGCTGAACCTGTTCGGTATCCCGAACTATATCGATCGCTACCTGATCCAGATCCCGGGCGGCGCCTTCTACGTCGCCCAGGCCTGCGCCGGGCTGCGCTTCCTGATCGCGGCGATCGCCTTTGCCTGCCTCTATGCGCTGCTCATCTATCGTTCCAACTGGCGCCGGCTGATCTTCATCGCGGTCTCCCTGGTGGTGCCGGTCATCGCCAACGGAATTCGCGCGCTGGGCATCGTGACCCTCGGCTATCTGGAGGGCAGTGCCAAGGCAGCCGCGACCGATCACGTGCTGTATGGTTGGATGTTCTTCTCGATCGTGATCCTGCTGCTGGTCCTGATCGGGTTGCCGTTCCGCGAGGACATCGGCGGCTGGGAGCCTGCGCCCCGGCTTGCACCGCCCGCGCGCCCGGCACGCCCGCTGGTGGCCGCGGTCGCGGTGGCGGTGGTGGCCGCGCTCGGGCCGCTCCTGTCCTTCGGGCTGCACCGGGCGGCGGCGGCGGAAGTACCCGCCGGTGCGCCGTTCCTGCCGGCCGGCTCTTGCCGCATCGTGAGTGCTTCGCTGCCGATCTCGCCGGCGCTCATCGCTGCGTCCGGGGGGGCCGCGCGGGTCGCCGAACAACGCCTGTCCTGCGACGGGCACGGCGTGCGGGTGGTGGTCGAGCGCTTCTCCCCGCGCAGCGATCCCGGGCCGATCCTGCTCGCCGAACGCCATATCTCCGGCCGGGTGGGGGCGGAGGACGTAGTGCAGGGGAAGCTGCGGACCGACGGGCTGACCTGGCGGATCGTCCGCACCGCAGTGCCGGACCGGACCACCGCGTTCCTGCTGTGGCGCGACGGCAAGCCGCGGCAACCGGCGCTGGGGTTCCGGTTGCGCCAGGGCATCGCCAGCCTGATCGGGGCGCGGAGCGTGCCGTTGCTCGCGGCCATCTCGCCCGATCCCGATCCGACGGGCCAGGGGGAAGCGGGGCAGCGGCAGGCGGTGACGGCGATCCGGGCCTACCTTCAGGCCCAGCCGGATCTGCCGGCGGCATTGGACCGTCTGGCGGACGGCGGGCGATAAGAACGTAAATCCCGCGTCCATGGGGACCGGGGGCGACGGCGCGACTCGATGACAACTGGGGCACATCAGCAGTGGGCGATGCGGCAGGCGGCGGCGTGAGGCAGGCAATGCGCGGGGGGCGCCCCCGCTTGTGAGCGCGGTACGACGGGTCGGGCTGGTCGGCGCGGGCTTCATCGCCCGCGCCCATGTGGAAGCCCTGCGCCGCACGCCGGGCGTGCAGCTCGCGGCGGTCATCGATCCGCAGGAGAGCGCGGCGCGCGGCTTGGCGGCCGCGGCGGGCAGCGGCGTTGCCGTGTTCACTTCGGTCGCTGCGGCGCTGGCCGCCGGGGCGATCGACTGCGCGCATGTGTTGGTGCCGCCCGACCGCCATGCGGAGGTGGCCGCCCCGCTGCTCGCGGCCGGCAAGCCGGTGCTGCTGGAGAAGCCGCTGGCGGCGTCCGGTGTGACCGCGCAAGGCTTGCTGGCCGCGGCCGCGGCGTCCGGAGCGACGCTCGGGGTCAACCAGAATTTCGTCCATCACCCGGCCTTCGTCCGACTGCGCGCCTGGCTGACCCAGGGAAGTCTCGGGCCGGCACGGCATGTCGACGTGCTCTATAACGTCGGGCTGCGGCAGTTGGCCGCGCGGCAGTTCGGCCACTGGATGTTCCAGGCGCCGGTCAATCTGTTGCTGGAACAGGCGGTGCACCCGCTCTCTCAGCTTGCCGTCCTGGCCGGCCCGCTGGAGGCGGTCTCGGCCCGCTTCGGCCCGGCCGTCCCGATCGGCCCGGGCCAGGCGCTGTACCCCACGCTCGATGCGCTGCTCGCCGGCCCGCGGCTGACCGCGGGGCTGCGATTCGCGGTCGGCCAGTCCTTTCCGTTCTGGCAAGTGCGGGTGGTGTGCGACGACGGGGTGGCGGTCGCCGATATCCTCGCCAACCGCAGCTTCGCCTATCGCCGCACCCGTTGGATGGACGCGGTCGATGGGCCGGTGTCCGGGGCGCGGATCGCCGGGCCGTTGCTGGCGGCGAGCGCGGGCAATCTGTCCGGCTACATGCGTTCGTTGCTGCGGCTCGGCGGGCCGGGCGATCCGTTCCAGGCCAGCATGACCGGCAGCGTGGCCGCGTTCCACGCCGCGCTCGACGCCGGCGTGACGCCGCAGCTGGACGGCGTGTTCGGCGCCGCCCTGGTCGGACTGTGCGAACGGCTGGGCGAGATCGGCCTGCCGGCAGTGGCGCCGGCCGGTGCGATCGCCGCAGCGTCGTTGGCCGACGCGGGCGCCAGGTCGGCGGACACCGCGGGCGGATCGGACGCGCCAGCCGGCGCCTCCGTGGATGTCGTTACCGGTGGCGGTGCCTCCCGGGCGCCAGCCGTCGCATCGCCGCCGGACATTGCCCTGCTGGGCGGCACGGGCTTCATCGGCACCCATCTGGTGCGCGCCTGCCTGGCCGCCGGGCTACGTCCGGTCGTGATGGCGCGCAGCCTGCGCGGCCTGCCCGATATGCTGCACGATCCGCGGGTGCGGCTCGTCGCCGGCAACATCCGCGATCCCGACGCCGTCGCCCGCGCCACTGCCGGTGCCCCGGTGGTGGTGAACCTCGCGCATGGCGGCGGCGGCGCTACGTTCGAACAGATCCGCGACGCCATGGTGGGCGGGGCCGAGACCGTGGCCCGCGCCTGCCTCGCCGCGGCCCGCGACGGCCGGCCGCACCGGCTCGTGCATGTCGGCTCGATCGCGTCCCTGTATCTCGGCCCGCAGCCGACGCCGGTGACCGGCGCCACGCCGCCCGACCCGGAGGCCGAACGCCGCGGCGACTATGCCCGCGCCAAGGCGCTGTCGGACCGGATGCTGCTCGATCTGCACGCGCGCGAGGGCCTGCCGGTGGTGATCCTGCGTCCCGGCGTGGTGGTGGGGGAGGGCGGGCCGCCGTTCCACAGCGGCGTCGGCCTGTTCAACAACGACCAGCACTGCATCGGCTGGAACGCCGGGCGCAATCCACTGCCCTTCGTCCTGGCCGGGGACGTGGCCGGCGCGATCCTAGCCGCCGCGCGCGCCGAGGGGATCGAGGGCCGCTGCTACAACCTCGCCGGCGACGTGCGCCCGTCGGCGCGCGAGTACCTTGCCGCGCTTGCCCGCGTGCTCGGCCGGCCGTTGCAGTTCCATCCGCAGACCGCGGAACGGCTTTGGCTCGTGGATATGGGCAAATGGGCGATCAAGCGCGCCGGCGGGCGGCGCACGCCGATGCCGTCGTTGCGCGACCTGCGCTCGCGCGGGATGGAGGCCACGTTGGACTGCGCGGACGCCAAGCGCGATCTCGGTTGGACGCCCGTTGCCGACCCTGCCGCGTTCGAAGCCGCGGCGATCGCGGTGCATGTCGGCTGACCGACGTGCGCCGCCGCGCGACGGCGGCGTGCCGGCGCCCACGCTCTGCCACGTCTATGCGACCTTTGCGGTCGGTGGGCCGCAGATGCGTTTCGCCGCGCTCGCCAACCGTTTCGCCGATCGCTACCGCCATCTGATCGTCGCCATGGACGGGATCACGGCCGCAAGCGAGCGGCTGATGCCGGGGCTGGATGCCGTCTTCCCCGCCGTCGCCATCCGCAAGGGCGCGACCTTCGCCAACCGGGCCAGCTTCCGCGCCGCGCTGCGCGCCTGGCGGCCGGACCTGCTGGTCACCAGCAACTGGGGCTCGATCGAATGGGCGGTGGCGAACCGGCCCCGCCTGGTGCCGCATATCCATATCGAGGACGGGTTCGGCCCGGAGGAACAGGACCGCCAACTCCTGCGGCGCGTGCTGATCCGCCGGCTGGCGCTGCGCCGGAGCCTGGTGGTCGTACCCTCGCGGACCTTGTTCCGCCTCGCGACCGGCACCTGGCGGCTGCCGACGGCGCAGGTCCGCTACATTCCGAACGGGATCGACCTCGCCGCCTTCGCCGCCGCCCCGCCGACGCCGCTGCCGGGGGAGGGACCCGTGATCGGGACCGTCGCCGCGCTCCGGCCGGAGAAGAACCTGGGCCGCCTCCTGCATGCCTTCCGCATCGTCGCCGCAGCCGGTCCCGCCCGGCTCGCGATCGTCGGCGCGGGGCCGGAGCGGCCCGGGCTGGAAGCGCTCGCCGCTGCGCTCGGGCTTGGCGAGCGGGTGATCTTCACCGGCCACAGCGCATCCCCCGCCGGCTACTACCGCAGCTTCGACGTGTTCGCGCTGTCGTCCGACACCGAACAGATGCCGCTCTCGGTGATCGAGGCGATGGCCGCCGGCCTGCCGGTCGCCGCCACGGACGTGGGCGACGTGCGCGAGATGCTGGCCGCGCAGAACGCGCCCTTCGTCGTGCCGCCCGATCCCGCTGCGCTCGCCGAGGCGCTGCTCGCCTTGTTGCGCGATGCGCCGGCGCGGGCCGCGATCGGTGCTGCCAACCGCGCCCGCGCGGCCGCCGCATTCGACCAGGAGGCGATGTTCGCCGCCTACGCCGGCTTGTTCGACACGGCGATCGGCGGCACCGGCCGGCCGAGCCAGGCCTTCAGCCGGTAATCGACAAACCCGATCCATTCGTGGAAGGCGAAATAGCTGTTGCGCCAGGCTCCGGTGGACGGCAGCCATTGGTCGGTCAGCGCATCCATCGCCACCGGGGCCGCGGTCGGCACCAGGCCGAAATGACGGAAGGCGAGGATCGCCCGCTGCTCGTGCCAGGCATTCGTGACCAGGTAGACCGAGCCGATCCCGTCGCGGCGCAGGATCGCGGCACTGAACGCGGCATTCTGCCAGGTGGTCGCCGAGCGCGGTTCCACCCAGCGCACCGGGACGCCGAAATCCGTCTGCAGGACGCGCGCCATCTGCTCCGCGATCGGCGTCACCTGCCGACCGCCGATGCGGCCGCCGGTGACCAGGATGGGCAGATGCGTGCGGTGGTACAGCTCCACGCCGGCGAGCATCCGGTCGAGGGTGAGGGGACCGATCTGCTCCTTGTGGCCCGGCCCGCGCAGATGCATGACCTCGGCGCTGAGGATCACGATCGCCTGCGGCGGTTCGCCCGCCGGGGGCGCGAGCGGCAGACCCAACTCCAGCGACACCAGCAGCGCCTGCGCCACCACGGGCAGCGATAGCAGCACGAGCCCGGCCACCGCGCCCCACACCAGCCAGGCTCCGATGCGCCGGCGCAGCACGAGCCCCAGCACGGCGACCAGCGGCAGGTTCGACGGCGGCACGATCAGGGCGACGAGCGCGGCGTGCAGGTTCATCGGCGAACCCGCCCGCCCCGCGGTGTCCTGCCGGCCCCACGCCGCACGTCCTTTGGCCTCATTCCCCCTGCGCCAACCAGGCCAGCACGTCGGCGAGGCCGTCGCGCAACGGGGTTGGCGGCGCAAGGCCGAGGGCCTCGCGAGCAGCCACCGGCAGCCCGACCGAGTGGCGGATGTCGCCCGGGCGCGGCGGGTGCGTGCGGGCCTGCAAGGCCTGGCCGGAGAGCGAGGCAATCGTCTCGGCCAGGGCGCGCACGGAGGTGGCGTGCCCGGTGCAGACGTTGAAGACCCGGTGGCCGGCGGGCCGGCGGGTCATGGCGCCCAGCAGGGCGGCGACGACGTCCGCGACATAGACGAAATCGCGGGTCTGGCCGCCGTCGCCGAACACGTCCACCGCTTCGCCGCGCCGCAGCCGCCCGGCGAAGATCGAGATCACGCCGGAATAGGGCGAGCCCGGGCTCTGGCGCGGGCCGAACACGTTGAAGAAGCGCAAACCCACCGTCGGGACGCCGAACACCTCGGTGGCGACGGCGGCGTGCAGTTCGCAGGCGAGCTTGTCGGCCCCGTAGGCCGAACGCGGGGCGGTGGGTGCGGTTTCGGCGATTGGTTGGACCGGACAGTCGCCATAGACCGCGGCGGAGGAAGCGTACACCACCGGCGTGCGCGCGCCCCGGGCCGCGTCCAGCACCGCGATGGTGCCGACCAGATTGGCGCGGTTGGTGCCGAGCCAGTCCTCGGCGGCGCGCGCGACCGAGGCGATGGCGGCGAGGTGGAAGCAGCCGTCCACGCCCGCCATCGCCGCGCGCACCGCGGCCGGATCGGCGACGTCGCCGACGATGAGGCTGGCTGCCGGCGGCAGGTTCTCGCGTCGGCCGGTGGAAAGATCGTCGAGCACCCGCACCGCGTCCCCGCGTGCGAGCAGCGCGTCCGCCAGATGCGAGCCGATGAATCCGGCCCCGCCGGTGATCAAGTACAGTCCCATGGTCAGATTTCGTTGCTGTTGAGGAAGCGGATCCCGGCGGCGGCCAGATCGGTCCGCGCCCGGTCGAGGGTGCTGCCCCCGCCGGGCTGCGGCAGGGCGATGGCGCGGCACGCATCGGCGATGACCGTGACGGCGTAGCCCAGGCGGCGGGCATCGATGGCGGACCAGGCGACGCAGAAATCGGTGGCGAGGCCGGCCAGGAACACGTGCTGCACGCCGCGGTCCGTCAGCCAGCCGTGCAGGCCGGTCGGGGTGCGGTGGTCGTTCTCGAAGAAGGCAGAATAGCTGTCGATCGCCGGATCGGTGCCTTTACGGATGATGGCGGCGATCCGGCGCTGGTCGAGCCCGGGATACAGGGCGGCGTTGGCGCTGCCGGCCAGTGCGTGGTCCGGCCAGAGGACCTGCGGCCCGTACGGGAGGGTAATCGTGTCGTAGGCGGCACGCCCAGGATGGGCGGAGGCGAAGGAGGCATGCCCCGGCAGGTGCCAGTCCTGGGTGGCGAAGGCGGTGGCGAAGTGCCCGGCAAGCAGCCGGTTGATCGGGCCCACGACCGCGGCGCCGTCCGGCACCGGCAGCTCGCCACCGGGCATGAAGGTCGGCTGCACGTCGATCACGCCGAGTATCGCGTTCCGTTCCATGCTTTCCTGTCTGGGGCCCGCGCGGCGCTTTCCGCGAAAACACAGCTTGCCTCATTTCCCGGAAGGTTCAAACTACGGCGCCGTCATCTTGGGAGACTGACTGATGAAATTGCCGCGTCTGGCCCTGCTGGGCCTACTTATGGGGGCTGCCGCCGTTCCGGCTGCCGCTCGCGCCGCCACCACCACCTTCCGCTGGGCCAACAATGGCGACGCGACGGCGATGGACCCCGACACGTTGCAGGAGACGGTGCAGCTGTCGTTCCTCGCCAACATCTACGAACCCCTGGTGCAGCGGAACCGCGACCTGAAGCTGGAACCCGGCCTGGCGATCAAATGGCGCCAGGTCAGCCCGACCGTCTGGCGCTTCGATCTCCGCCCCGGGGTCAAATTCCAGGACGGCACGCCGTTCACCTCGGCCGACGTGGTGTTCTCGGTGCATCGGATGGAAGCCAAGACCTCGGCGATGCGCGCCGTGCTGGGCATGGTGAAGGAGGTGCGCGCGGTCAACCCGCTGACGGTCGAGTTCGTCACCAAGCATCCCGACCCGATCTTCCCGCAGGAGCAGACCAACCTGCTCATCATGAGCAAGGCGTGGTGCGAGAAGCATGACACGACCGTGCCGGTGGTGCTGGGCAGCGGACAGAACTATGCGATCCTGCACGCGATGGGCACCGGCCCCTACAAGGTCATCTCCCGCCAGCCCGGCAGCAAGACGATCGCGGTGCGCAATCCGCTGTGGTGGGGCAAGCTCAATCCCCGCGCCCCCGACCGGGTCGAGTTCGACGTGATCGGTAATGATTCGACCCGGGTGGCGGCGCTGCTCTCCGGCCAGGAGGACATGATCTACACCGTGCCGCCGCAGGACATGGCGCGGATCGCCCATGCCTCCGGCGTGCAGGTGATCGAGCATCCCGAGCTGCGCACCATCTACCTCGCGCTCGATGTGTGGCGTCCGCAACTGCTGACCAGCAACATCAAGGGCAAGAATCCGCTGCAGGACATTCGCGTGCGCCGCGCCTTCGCGCTCGCGATCGACGAGGACCTGATCGCCAAGCGGGTCATGCTGGGTCAGGCGCATCCGACCTGGCTGATGTGGGGGCCGGGCGTGAACGGCTACGATCCCAAGCTCGATGTGCGTCCCAAGACCAATGTGGCGGAAGCGAAGAAGCTGATGGACGAGGCGGGGTATCCGCATGGGTTCACCATCGGCTTGGACTGCCCGGACGACCGCTATGTGATGGACGAGCAGATCTGCACGGCGGTTTCCGCCATGCTGGGGCGGATCGGGGTGAAGGTGAACCTCGACGCGCAGACCAAGGCGAAGTTCTTCGCCAAGATCGCGGCGCCGAAATACGATACCGATTTCTACCTGCTCGGTTGGACGCCTTCGACCTACGACGCCCACAATGTGCTCTATTCGCTGCTCGGCACCCGCAACGGCGAGCGTGGCGAGATCAACGACGGCGGTTATTCCAACCCGAAGCTCGATGCGCTGATCGAGAAGATCGGCACGGAAAGCAACGAGACCGCGCGGGACAAGATGATCGACGATGCGGCGCGGATCATCCAGCACGACGTGCCGGTGATCCCGCTGCACCAGCAGGTGATCGTCTGGGCGGTGCGCAAAGGCTATTCCGTGGCGCAGCTGGCCGACAACACCTTCCCCTACCGCTATATCCGCATGCCGGCAGGGAAATAGAAGGCCGCTTTCACCGCGTGGCGGGCCAGGGTGCAATCCTTGGCCCGCCACGTCGGGGAAAGGCCGATCAGGCGGCCGTGCTGGGACGTGCCTTCACCCGGTCGAACCAGGCGGCGATCGCCGTATTCGCCGGATCGAGCTTCTGCCCGACGCCGTTGCCGAAATCGACGAAACAGAACAGCAGGATGTCGGCCAGGGTGAAGCGGCTGCCGCACACATAGTCCTTGCCGGCCATCATCCCGTCCAGCCGGCCCAGCCATTCGCGCGCGATCTGCTTGAGATCGTCGGCCGCCTGCGGGATCACGTGGATGCGGTTCTGGAACAGCTTCAGCCCCTCCGCGTAGCGGAACCCCGCTGCCAGCGGCTCGATGATATTGAGGTCGAGCCGGCGCACCCACATGCGCGTCTCCGCCCGTTCCCGCGCCGTGCTGCCGATCAGGGACGCGCCGGGGCTGGTTTCGTCCAGGTATTCGCAGATCGGGATGATCTCGGTAATCACGGTGCCGTCGTCGAGTTCCAGCGCCGGCATCTGCCCGAACGGGTTCTTCGCGAGATAGGGTTCACGCCGGTTCTCCCCGCCGCGCAGATCGACGTCCTGGCGTGGCATCTCGATGCCGCGTTCGGCCATGAACATGCGCACCACCCGCGGGTTGGGGCCGACCGAGGTATAGAGCTTCATGCGGTTTCTCCTGTTTCCGATCCATAACGGCGACGCAGTTCGCGCTTGAGCAGCTTGCCGGCGGTGTTGCGCGGGAGGTGGTCGATGAACACCACCCGCTTGGGCAGCTTGAACGGTGCCAGGCGGGCACGCGCGTGCGCGATCAGCGCGTCCTTATCGACCGCCTGCCCGGCGCGCAACACGACGAAGGCGGTGACCGCCTCGATCCATTTCGGGTCGGGCAGGCCGACCACCGCGACCTCGGAGACGGCGGGATGGGTGAACAGCACGTCCTCCACCTCGCGCGAGGCGACCAGCACGCCGCCGGTGTTAATCACGTCGCGAATGCGGTCGACGATATAAAGATAGCCCGCGTCGTCGAAATATCCCACATCGCCGGAGTGGAACCAGCCGCCGCGGAAGGCCTCGGCGGTCTCCTCCGGCTTGTCCCAGTAGCCCACCAGCAGGTGCGGCGAGCGGTGTACGATCTCTCCGTGCACGCCGGGAGCGACGTCGTTCATGTCGGGATCGACCACGCGGGTTTCGACGTTGAACCCGGGCCGGCCTGCGGACGCCGGGCGGGTGTCGTGGTCCTCCGGGGTCAGCACGGTGGCGAAAGGCGCGATCTCGGTCTGGCCGTAGGCGTTGAACGGGCGTGCGCCGGGCAGCCGCGCGCGCAGTTCCGCCAGTACCGGCCCGGGCATGATGGAGGCGCCGTAGTAGATATGGCGCAAGGACGAAAGGTCGCGCCGCGCGCAGTCGGGGTGGCGCAGCAGGCTGATCCAGACCGTGGGCGGGGCGAAGAACGAGGTGATCGCCTGCTCCTCGATCAGCCGCAGCACGGTGGCGGGCTCGGGCGCCTCGATCAGCAGGGTGCGCGCGCCGACGATCAGTTGCGGCATGGTGAAGGCGTGCATCTGCGCGGTGTGATACAACGGCAGGGCCGCCAGCGCGCGGTCGTCCGCGCTGCATTCGAAATGATGGATCACCGCGGCGTATTCCGCCAGCATCGCCCGGTGGGTCATCATTGCGCCCTTCGGCGCGGCGGTGGTGCCCGAAGTATAGACTATCTGCGCCAGGCTGTTCTCGTCGATCGGCGGATCGGGCGGCGGGCCCAGCGACGTGTCGCGCGCGATAGCGACCAGCCCGTCGGGTCCGTCCGGCTCCAGCCGGCGCAGCATCTCCACGGTCCCGCGCACCGCCCCCAGCGCCGGTTCCAGCGCGGCGGCGGCGAACAGCGCGCGGGCGCCCGATTGCGCCACGATATAGGCCAGCTCCGGCCCGGTCAGCGCGTAATTGATCGGCACATGCACGAGCCCGGCGCGCGCGCAGCCGAGCCAGAGCAGCAGATAGGCATCGGAATTGCGGCCGAATGCCGCGACCCGCTCGCCTGGTCGCAGCCCGAGACCCAGCAGATGTGTCGCCATCCGGTCCGCCCCCGCGTCCAGCGCGGCGAAGCTCCAGACCCGGTCGTCGTACAACAGCGCCTCACGGTCGCGATGCACGCGCGCGGCGCGGCGGATCGCGTCGCCCACCGTGTCGCGGCGGGCGCGCGCGATCCCATCGGTCACTGCGCCGCCTCGGCCTCGATCTCCACCACCCAGTGCGGGTCGGCGAGGCCCGCGACGACCAGCAGGGTGGAGGCGGCGGCATGATCGGCGAACACCGCGTCGCGGGCGGCGCGGTAGGCCGGGATCAGCGCGCGGTCGGTGAGGAAGACGGTCGATTTGACCACGTCGGCGATGCCCATGCCGTGCGCTTCCAGCACCGCGCGCAGGTTGGCGTAGGCCTGGCCTATCTGGCCTTCCCCGGTGGCGGGGACGCTGCCGTCCGGCGCGACGCCGACCTGGCCTGAGATCACCAGCCGCCGGCGCGCGCCTTCGACCAGCGCGGCGTGGGAGTAGCGCGACGCGGGTGCGCGGACGGCAGGCGGGTTGGACAGGGTGATGACCGGCATGACGCGTGCTCCCTTTCGTTGTTGGGCCGATGATGGCGGCGGCGGCGGCTTGCGTCCAGCATACGTCATCGGGTGGGCTTGGTTGCTTGCGGGCGCATCGCCACCTACAACCCGTCCCCGATCCCCCCGCCGCAGGAGCCGCGCCGCATGGCCGCCTACCAGTACGTCTATGTGATGAAGAACCTGACAAAGGCCTTCCCCGGCGGGCGCGAGGTCTTCAAGGGCATCACCCTGTCCTTCCTGCCCGGCGTGAAGATCGGCGTGCTCGGCGTGAACGGGGCCGGCAAATCGACCCTGCTCAAGATCATGGCGGGGATCGAGACCGAATACGGCGGCGAGGCCTGGGCCGCGGACGGCGTCACCGTCGGCTACCTGTCGCAGGAACCGAAGCTCGAAGCCGGGGCGACGGTGGGCGAGAACGTCGAGGCCGCGTTCGCCACGCTGAAAGCCGCGCTGGATCGCTTCAACGCGATCTCGATGGAATTCGCCGAGCCGATGGATGAGGCGAAGATGAACGACCTGCTGGCCGAGCAGGCCGATCTGCAGGCGAAGATCGACGCCGGCGACGGCTGGGACCTCGACCGGCGGGTGGAGATCGCGCTCGATGCGCTGCGTTGCCCGCCGGCGGAGGCGCAGGTCGCGACCCTGTCGGGCGGCGAGCGGCGGCGGGTCGCGCTGTGCCGGCTGCTGCTGGAAAAACCCGACCTGCTGCTGCTCGATGAGCCGACCAACCACCTGGACGCGGAAAGCGTCGCCTGGCTGGAACACACGTTGCGCGAATACACCGGCACCGTGATGCTGGTCACCCACGACCGCTACTTCCTGGACAACGTGACGAGCTGGATACTGGAGATCGAGCGCGGCCGGGGCTATCCGTACGAAGGCAACTACTCGGCCTGGCTGACCCAGAAGCGCAAGCGCCTGGCGCAGGAGGAGAAGGAGGATTCCGCCCGCCAGCGCGCGCTCGCCGCGGAATCGGAGTGGATCGCCGCCTCCCCGCGCGCGCGCCAGGCGAAAAGCCGCGCCCGCATCCAGCGCTACGAGGACATGCTGGCCGCGTCCCAGGACAAGGTGGCCGGGATCGCCGAGATCGTCATTCCGCCCGGGCCGCGGCTCGGCAATATCGTGATTGAGGCCGAGGGCCTGCGCAAAGGCTACGGCAACGCGATGCTGATCGATCAGCTCGACTTCAAGCTGCCGCCGGGCGGGATCGTCGGCGTGATCGGGCCGAACGGGGCCGGCAAGACCACCCTGTTCCGCATGATCGTGGGCCAGGAGCAGCCGGACGGCGGCAGCTTGCGGATCGGCGACACCGTCGATCTCGGCTATGTCGATCAGTCGCGCGACAGCCTGGACGCCAACAAGACCGTGTGGGAGGAAATCTCCGACGGCGAGGACCAGATCATCCTCGGCAAGCGTGCGGTCGCCTCGCGCGCCTATGTGGGGGCGTTCAACTTCAAAGGCTCGGACCAGCAGAAGCGGGTCGGGATCCTCTCCGGCGGCGAGCGCAACCGGGTGCATCTGGCGAAGATGCTGAAACGGCCGCACAACGTCATCCTGCTCGACGAGCCCACCAACGACCTCGATGTCGATACCTTGCGCGCGCTGGAAGAGGCGCTCGGGGAATTCGCCGGTTGCGCGGTTATCATCAGCCACGATCGCTGGTTCCTCGACCGGCTGGCGACGCATATCCTGGCCTTCGAGGGCGACAGCCACGTGGAATGGTTCGAGGGCAATTTCCAGGCGTATGAGGAAGACAAGCGCCGCCGCCTGGGCGCCGACGCGACCGAGCCGCACCGGATCAAGTACCGTCCGCTGGCACGATAAGGGGGATTGCACGTCATCGCCGTCAGCGCATGGACGCCGGCGTGCTGCTCGTTGTCTATCCAAAGCGGGGCGAGAGAGCGGTCGGATCCTTTCGGCCCGTCGCGCCA
This sequence comes from Pseudomonadota bacterium, assembly GCA_019352115.1. Lineage (GTDB taxonomy): Bacteria > Pseudomonadota > Alphaproteobacteria > Acetobacterales > Acetobacteraceae > JAJZVS01. Next base: position 13,498 of record JABBNW010000010.1, on the reverse strand, counting down.
GTCGCAAGGAGCGCCGCCTATGGCAATCACGCGCATGACCCTGGACCGGATCAGGGCGAACGGGCCGGACGTGGACCGCGCCACGCGCGCCGCCTGATCCCCGCTCGGGGCGCCGGAGCACGCCGCGCCCTGACAAGGCCCCGGTCGCCCGGCGGCTTGCGCCCTTCCCAGCCATTTTCCCCTCCCGCGCCACGATGTCCCCATGAGCCCCGCCTGGAGCCTGCGCACCGGCCGCCTGCTGCTGGACCCGGTCGCCTGGACCGACCTGCCCGATCTCGTCGCGCTCAAATCCGACCCGCGGGTCTTCGCGGTGATGCTGGGCGGGGTCCGCACGCGGGTGCAGGCGGCCGAGGAGCTTGCCGCCGACATCCGTTTCTGGGCCGCCCGCGGCTACGGCATCTGGACCCTCCGCATGGCCGGCTGCGCGGGCCCCGGTGCCTTCCAGGGTCTGACCGGTCTGATGGAACGGGCGGACGGGCGCGGCGTTGCGCTGCGCTTCGCCCTCTGGCCGGAAGCGCGCGGTCGCGGGTTGGCGCGGGAGGCCGCCGGCGCGGCGCTGATGTTCGGCCACGAGCGCGCCGGCCTGGACCGCATCGTCGCGGTGGCGCGGGAGGACAATGTCGCCTCCCGCACCGTGCTCGGCGGCATCGGCATGGTGGAGCGCGAACGCTTCGTCCGCGACGGGCGGGAGATGGTGCTCTACGACAGCCGCCGGGGCCTCATCCGCCAACCCGCGCGCCCCGGGCCAGCCGCCTGAGAGTTTGTGCGAGAAGGCCCGTCAGCCACGGAAGTCGCCCGCAAACCCGAGCGATTCCAACGTGCGCTTTTTTCGCAAGTTCGATCGCTTTTCGCGCCCTGAGAGTTTGCGCGCGGGTCGCGAACGGTTTGCGCCGGCGCGGCCCCCGCTTCAGCCCCGGCGCGGCTTAGCCGGCGCGGGCGGTCTGCGCCTGCATCGCGCTGATCAGGGCCGGCACGCTGTCATTATGGCGGCTGATGAACGACGCATAGTCGCTGCGCTGGGTCAGCCGCAGGGAGGTCCCTTCCGCGATCACGTCCACGATCTTCGGCGCCCCGGCGGTCTGCTTCACCAGCCAGTCCACCTCCGCCGGTGCCTGGCCCGGGCGACTGACGGTCGTGGCCACAACCACGCCTTCCGCCCGTGGCACCGCGCGCCCGACGGTGATGGTGACGCCCGTGTAGTCGCCGATCTTGGAGGTGACGTTCAGCACCAGAACGCGGTGGAACAGGTGCTCGTACTGGGCCCGCTGCGCCGGGGTGGCGATCCGCCAGAAGCGGCCCAGGCAGAATTTGGCGATCCCGTTCACATCGACGTCGCGATCGACGATCCGGGTCAGGGCTGCGCTCTTGGCTGTGGCCGAGCCGGGGCCATTGACCACGCCCACCAGCTGCTGGCCCGTGTTGCGGATGAAGCTGACGGCTGTCGCCGTCGCCGACTGGGCGTGCGCCGGGCGGATCAGGCCGGGCGCGGCGGCGAACAGCAGGGCGGCGATCGGAAGGAAGGCGCGGCGTGCAAGCATGGGGATCGCTCTCCGGTCAATGCGCGGTGGTCGGCGCGGGGAACCAGGCCGGTACGGTATGCCGGTTGTCGGCTTCGATCCTGGTGATCTGGGCGTGCCGGTGCTGGCGATACAGGCTGCGGAAGGTGGCGTAAGGATCGAGCGCGGTGCGCTTGATCCCGCTGATCTCCCCCAGCACCCGCGACCGTTCGTCCACCGCGGTGAGCCCGAACCGGCTCCAGTTCAGCGCCGTGACGGCCGTTCCCGCGCCGACCCAGCCGAACGGATCGCTCGCCATATCGACCCCGCGGCCGAGCGCGTCGCGCGGGTCGGTGGGGCCGAACAGCGGCAGGAACAGGAACGGCCCTTCCGGCACGCCCCAGACCGCCAGGGTTTCCCCGAAATCGGATCCGTGCGCCGGGTAGCCCATGCGCTTTGCCACATCGACGAAGCCCAGGCCGCCCAGGGTCGTGTTGATGAGGAAGCGCATGAACGTCGTGCCGGCGCGGTACGGCTTGCCTTCCAGCATGTCGTTGCCGAGGACGATCGGGGTATCGAGGTTCCCGAGCGCGTTGTGCACCCCGGTGCGCACCGGTTCCGGCACCGCATCCTTATAGGCGACGGCCGCCGGGCGCAGCACCGCCGCGTCCAGTGCGTTGTTGACCTTGTACATCACACGGTTGGCCGGTTCCAGCGGATCGTTGGTCCGGTAGAACTCGGCGCGGGCTTCGGGATGGCTGGGCGGCGGGGCAGTGGCGCAGCCGGCCAGGAGCCCGACGAACAAGCATGCGAAGATCAGGCGGGGGCTGCAGGCGACACGCATCCTGTGATCTCGACAGGCGGCCGTCGATCGTCGGCCGCGGTTGCGGGGAAGGGCGGGGAGGCGGGTCTCGCGGCCGGCAGGGCACGGGCCGAAGAGAGGATGTAGCACGCGCGAAGCGTTGCGCAACGCACGGGGCGGGAACGGGGGCCCGGCGTGGGCGATTCAGGCCCGGGCGAGCAGGGCGCGCAGCCGGCGCAATTCGTGCAGGCTCGCCTCGAGCGTATCGCGCTCGACCTCCACGTCCACGGCGGTGACGCCGAGACCGGCGAGCGCGCGCAGGTCCTCCAGAATGTCCGCCTCGGCGCCGGAAAACAGGCGCCGCTCGCCGTCCGAGCCGCGTGCCGGCAGCTCCGCGCCCAGGCGTTTCACCCGATAGGCGACCTTGACCTCGTCGGGGTCGCGTCCGGCCTCGGTGGTGAGGCGGCGCAGGCGGGCGATGCCGGCAGCCAATCGCGGCAACGTGTCGAACGGATGCGCGCGGTTGGTGCCGATCGGATACCAGGCCGCGCCGAAGCGGGCGGCGCGGCGCAGCGCCGGCGGGCTTTCCCCGCCCACCCAGATCGGCGGATGCGGGCGCTGCACGGGCTTCGGGGCCAGCACGATGTCGGCGAAGCGGGCGTATGTGCCGGCGAAATGCGGCCGTTCCTGGGTCCAGAGCGCCTGGAAGGCGGCCAGATACTCGTCCGTCACCGCGCCACGGGCAGCGAAGGGGGTCGTGACCACCGCGTCGAACTCGGCTTCCAGCCAACCGGCGCCCACGCCGACCGTGAGCCTACCGCCGGAGAGCACGTCGATCGTCGCCAGCATCTTCGCCGCCAGCACCGCCGGGCGATGCGGCACGACCAGCACCGCGGCGACCAGGCGGATGCGCTCGGTCTTCGCCGCCACCCAGGCCATGCCGGTCAGCAGCTCATGACGGACCATCGGATCGCCGGAGAGGAACTCGCCGCTTTCGGAATACGGGTAGCCGGGGACAGCGAGGTCGGGCAGCACGACGTGGTCGGTGAGGGTGAGGTAGTCGTAGCCCAGCGCCTCCCCTTCGTGGGCGAGCCTTGCCATGGTTTCGGGGGCGGTGAGTTTGCCGCTGTTCGGCAGGTTGAAGCCGAGTTGCATGGACGTGCCTCCTGCGCGCCGCGGGGGGGCCGGATTGCCCGTGCCCGCCGGCGCTGCCTGAGGGGGCAGTCTCCCGGCTTCGGTCGACGTGGCAAGAGCCGGACCGTGCCGCGCCCTGCCCGGGGGCGTCGCGGTTCAGGCGGCCCGGCGCGCCACGTGCGGGCCATGCGCGGCGGCGGCGTGGCCCGCTTCGGTTGCGGCAGCACGATAGTATTGTAGCAGGAACACCCGCACGGCGCTGGTCCGCCCCCCGGCGTGGCGGGAGGCGTCGACGGCGCGGATCAGCGCGTGCACGTCGCGATCCTCACGTTGGCAGACCTCCAGCAGCGCTTCCCACAGTTCAGGTTCCAGCCGCATGCTGGTCCGCCCACTCCCCGAGATGACGTTGCGATTGACAAGCCGACTGGCTGGCACGGCGACCCCCTTCACTGAACCCACGCAGGGAAACACGGCTTCGTTAAACGAGGGCAAAGAAACCCGCCGTGACGGGAGCGCCCGCGGCCGGCCATGGGCGGGGCCTGCGCCCGGTGGGTCACGCCTCGCCGCCGCGCAGCATCTCGAGCTGCCAGTGCATCTCCTCGACCGCGAGCGGGAAGGCCGCGCGCGGTCCGGGGGCCAGCACCTCCGTCGGCCCCATACGGCCGAGCGCACCTTGCAGCCGGGTGGCCGTCGCCATCGAGAACCCGGCCTTCCACACCAGGCTGACCAGCCCCTTGGCGTTGCGCAGCGCGACCGCGCGCTCCACTGCCGTGATCGGCATCGCCGCGGCGATCGCGAGCAGCGCCATGGCGAGCCGGCCTTCCCCCTGTTGCAGGACGCCGAGCAGGGTGGCCTCCGTCAGGCGTCCGGCCCGCGCGATCCGGTGCGCTTCGGCCATCGCCGGGGCGGCGGGCGATTCCTCGGCCAGCGCGCGGACGGCGGTGCCGGCGTGCAGCCGGACCTCCAGCCGCCGGGCCAGTTCGGCCGTCAGGTCGGGCGGCAGATCGGCACGCTGCGCCAGTTCCTCGAGCAACTGGGTGGCGACGATCCCGGCGAGCGCACGTGCGGCGCGCGGCGGCAGGCTCGGCCGGCGCACCAGCGGCGCGTGCCAGTCCGTGTGCGCGGCGGCACGCGCGATCAGCCCGTCGAGCGCGGCCTCGCGGATCTGCGCCGACGGGTTCGCGAGCAGCGTCCGGATGGCGGCCGCATCGGTGCTCGCGGCGATCGCATCGGCAATGGACGCGTTGAGCGACGGGCGGCGGGCGATCGCCTGGGCCGTCCCCGGCGAGGGCGAGGCCTGCAGCAGCGCCAGCAGGTCCGCCTCGGTCAGCAGCGGCGACAGGCGCAGCACCGGCTCGCATACGGCAACGGCGGTGTCTTGTGCGAGCCGCAGGATCAGCTTGCGGGGTGCCGTCGGCATCGCCTTGACCACCTCGGTGATCGCCGCGCGCACCTGTTCGGCGGTGTCTTCGACCAGCATGGCCAGGGTATCGTAGGTCTGCCGTTCGAGATGGCCCTGGTCCTCGGCCGACAGCGCCGGCGCGAGGGTCGCGAGCTTGCGCGCGAGCAGGGCGCGCACCCGCTCATCCGGATCCTGTGCCAGGCGGCGATCGGTCGCGGGCGGCGTGGCGGGATTGAGCGCGAGCGCAGCACGCACCAGCACGGCCGGGTCGGCCGCCAGACGCTCGAGGTCGGAGGGCGAGGTTTCGCGTCCGCTGCCGAGCCGCACCCGTGCGGCCTCGTCGAGCGGTTCCAGGGTGGCGCTCATGGCCGCGGGTGCCGTCATGCGTCGAGGTCCGGCGCCACCCGCCAGTGGCCGCGGCCTTGCCGCTTGACCTCGAACATCGCGAGATCGGCGCGGCGCATGACGCTGTCGATGTCCTCGGCGCTACCGACCCGGCGGGTCGCGATGCCGATCGACAGGCTGAGCCGCGGACGCGGCGCGCCGATCACCTCCGCGAGCTCGCCCGGGGCGCCGAGGCGCAGCGACTCGGCGCGTTCCGCGGCGGTCATGTGGTCGGCGCCGTTCAGCCACAGCGCGAACTCGTCCCCGCCGAGGCGGGCCACCAGATCGGTGGGCCGCACCGTGCGGCGCAGCAGGGCGGCGGTGCGACACAGCACCTGGTCGCCGACCTCGTGACCGAAGCGGTCGTTGACCGGCTTGAAATTGTCGAGGTCGACGAAGATCATCGTGCCCGGCAGCGCTTCGCGGTCCAGCCGGTCGATATGGCGGGGCAGCTCCTCCAGGAAGGCGCGGCGGTTGAGCAGGGCCGTCAGCGAGTCGGTGCGGGCCTGGCGCGCCATCTCGCGCTGGATCGCCTGGTGTTCCAGTACCACTCGCACGATGGCGCCGGCGGCATCGACCAGGAGATGTTCCTCGATGTCCCAGGCGCGGCCCCCGGTGGGGCGCCAGACCGCGAGGCCGGCGCGTTCCCCGAACCGGGTGAGGCAGGTCGATACCAGCAGCGGCCGGCCGGCCGCGACTGCGGCGGCGGCGCGGACCGTGGCCGCGGGGTCGGCGACAAGGACGGCGGCCGAGTCGAGCACGCCCTCCGCCCCGTGGCCGTTCTGATGCAGAATCGCAGGGCCTTCGGCGCTGCTGCCGACCACCGCCGCGCCTTCTGCGCCCAGGGCGCCGCGCACGGCTTCCAGCACCGCGTGCATCATGCGTGGGGCCAGGACTTCCTGGCGCATGCGGGCCAGGATGTGTTCGACCATCCCCGATCGGCGCAGCGCCGTGGCGGCTTCCGCCATGGCCTGGCTCTGTTCGGTCACGTCGATGCCGAGGCCGCGCGCGCCCACGATCTCCCCCTTGGGGCCGAGCAACGGGGCCGACGAAAAGGCGAGGCAGGCGACGGTGCCGTCCGCCCGGCGCAGCCAGGCGTGCCGGCCGCGCAGGGGCACGGTGGGATGGAATGGGTCGAACCCGCCCGAGGGGTCCGCCAGCAGCCGTTCCGCCGGCTGGTCGAGCAGCAGAGCGGTCGGCCAGCCCAGCGCCGGGTCCGGGACCACGAAGCTGAACCGCCCCGCGGCATCCGTTTCGAACGCAAAATCGGCGGCGAGCCCGACGAGGTCGCGCCAGCGTTGTCGGCTTTCCAGCAGGACCCGCCCCAGCCGCGGATCGAGGCCGGTCATCGCCGGATCGGCCGAACCGGCGGCGGGAGTGGTCGCCGGAGCGTCGTGCATGACAGGCGCCATTGCGTCAGGACCGTTCCGATAGGGGTGCGGAGCGGGGGCATTTCACGCCACGAAGCCCTAAGGAAAGGTTTCCGTCCGCGCATCCATGGCGCCGCGCCCGCATGACGACGTGCTCTTGCCGGGCCTGGAGTGCGCCGCGATGCTCCCGGCCAGCCCCATGCCGGGGCGCCACCGTTTCCGCCGGATCATCGACGATGCGAAAACCCTCCACGGCTGCCCGCGTGACGCCCGGATCGGGCGCTCCCGACCCGCCGCCTCCCGATCTTCTTCGCTGTGCCTGGGCCGAGGGCAGCGCCTCGTTGCGCGCCTACCATGATGCGGAATGGGGCGTGCCGCTTCACGACGATCGCGCGTTGTTCGAGCTGCTGTGCCTGGAGGGCGCCCAGGCGGGCCTGTCCTGGCGCAGCGTGCTCGATCGGCGGGACGGGTATCGCGCCGCCTACCACGGCTTCGCGATCGCCCGCGTGGCCGCGATGTCGGATGCCGAGCTGGAAGCGGTCCTGGCCGGCGCCGGCGTGATCCGCAACCGGCTGAAAGTGTTCTCGGTGCGCGCGAACGCCCACGCTGCGCTCGGCGTGATCGCCGCCGAGGGCAGCCTGGATGCGTTCCTCTGGTCCTTCGTTGCCGGCTGCCCGATCGTGACCCGCCGCGCTGGCGCCGCGCCGCCGGCGCGCACGGCGATTTCGGAACACATGAGCCGGGAGCTGCGCCGCCGCGGGTTTCGATTCGTCGGCCCGACGATTTGCTATGCCTTCATGCAGGCCGCCGGATTGGTCGACGATCACGTCGCGGCGTGCTTCCGCGCGGCGGATCGTTATACCAACCCGCCAAGAGATTGAGGTACTGCCAGCCTCGAACCCTTCCCGTCATGGCCGGCACGCAAGGGCGAGAGTCAAAACCCGCGCGGTTTGGTATTGGTGGTCCGATGCCGACGCCCGCTATCTGGCGTCGGCTGAATCGGCCCACCAAAACAACATGGCGAACGATGCGCAAAAAAGGGGGCGGCCGAGGCCGCCCCCGAACCCGGACCCGCGCTGTGATCAGCGCGGCAGTTCTTCGTGCTTGGTCTCGCGTCCCATCAGCACGCCGATGATGCTGAGCAGGGCGAAGCCGGTCATGACCGCGGCGGCCTTGGCGAAATTGCCGCCGAACGGTGCCACCAGCAGCCCCGCCACCAACGGTCCGAAGCTCGTGATGCAGCGCCCCGAGCCGTTGCAGAATGCGACGGCGGTGCCGCGCATGTGGGTGGGGAACAGTTCCGGCAGATAGACTGCATGGCCGGAGAACACGCCGAACACGCAGAATCCGAACAGCGGCAGTATGTAGGGATAGGGCCCCCACGTGCTGGCGCCGAGATAGAGGCCGCAGCCGAACACCAGGGTGCCGACGCTGTACAGGATGATCGTCGGCCGTCGGCCCAGTGCGTCGGCGAGGAACCCGAAGGCGGCGTAGCCGAAGATGCCGCCGATGCCGAACATCTCCATCCCGAGCGTGATGTAGGGCACCACCGCGGCGCCGACGATGCCCTGCTTGTGCAGCATGATCCCCTGGATCGTGGGCAGCCAGATCTGGCTGGTCCAGATCGCGAGCAGGGTGCCGGTCGCGAACAGCAACCCGACCATCGTGTTGTAGCGGTTCTCCTGGTTGAACAGCTGCAACCACGAGAAGCGCATGAATTCGCGATCGGCCTCGCTGTGATGCTTCGAGGCGGCCAGGGCTTCCCGCCGCGCGCGCACGGCGGAGAAGTGCTCGGGCTCGACCATGCCGCGCCGGATCAGCAGCAGCAGCAGCGCCGGCAGAATGCCGGAGAAGAACACCACCCGCCAGCCGTAGGGCGACAGGAAGTGGTACTCCTGCGCCGCCAGCAGGTTGCCGAACGCCGCCCCGGTCATCATGAGGCCGAGCACCCGGGCGCGCGAATTCTCCGCGAAGGCTTCGGCCACCAGCGGGATGCCCACCACCAGCTCCGCCCCGGTGCCGAGCCCGCCTAGGAAGCGGAACGCCCCGAGCTGCCAGACGGTGTGGGAGAAGCCCTGCAGCGCGGTGAACACGCTGTACATCGCGATGCTGATCGCCAAGGTGCGCACTCGGCCGATATAATCGGCAATGGTGCCGAAGATGAACCCGCCGAACGCCCAGCCGAGCAGCCCTGCCATCGCGAGGTAGCCACCGACCCGTCCGATCACGGCGACCGAGGCGGTGCCGCCCACCAGTTCGGTGACGGCTGGTTTCAGCACGAAGGCGAACAATGTGAAATTGGTCCCGTCGAGGGTCCAGCCCAGCCAACAGGCCATGAAGACCAGCCACTGATATCTGGTGAAACTCCTGACCCAGCCCAGCGTGCCGGTCATCGTCTGTTCTTGTTGCATGTCCCCTCCCAGGGAGCTTCGTTCGACGTTGAGCGCTTGCAGCGCGAACCGGCACCCCGGAGGAGCCACCTGTTCTTTTTTGCTGCGGTGCGGCAAGATTTCGCAGGCCGCTTGACGCCAGCATGACGGATCGCCGCGATCGGTTCAACCGGATTGCGCGTCGTTGCGCAGTGCAATCCTGCGAGGTGGCCGCCCGGCCCGCGCCGCCGTCGCGCGCGGGGCGAAGGCCAGCAACAACCTATCCAACCATCCTTTCCCCCGGGGACGATCCCGGCGCGCACACGGCTGGACGGCCGCGGCCGGCGCCCGCAGGATCACGGCTGGAATTCCAGCAGCGGGAGCGCGCAATGACCCTTCGCATCGGGATCGCCGGCCTGACCGGCAGGATGGGCGCGCTGCTTGTCGACGAGGTGCCCGCCGCGGGCGCTCTGCTGGTCGGCGGGATCGGCCGTCCCGGCTCCGCCCGGGCGGTTCCGGCCGGCGCGACCCTGCATGCGGACATTGCCGCCCTGGCGGCGGCTTCCGACGTCGTGATCGACTTCACCCACGCCGCGACCGCCGTGGCGCACGCGGACGCGCTGGCCGCGGCCGGCACCGCCTGGGTGCTCGGCACCTCGGGTCTCGCGGGCGCGGACGAGGCGGCGGTGGCCGCGGCGGCGCAGCGCATCCCCGTGGTCTATGCAGCGAATTTCTCCGCCGGGGTGAACCTCGTGCTGGCGCTGGCGGAGCGGATGGGTGCGGCTCTCCCCGCCGCGGACTACGACGCGGAGATCGTGGAAATGCACCATCGCCAGAAGGTCGATGCGCCGTCCGGCACCGCGATCGGCATCGGCCGCGCGGTCGCGAAGGGACGCGGCGTCGTGCTGGAGGACGTGATGGAGAGCGGCCGGCACGGCCACACCGGCCCGCGCAAGCCTGGCGCGATCGGCTTCGCCGCCCTGCGCGGCGGCCAGATCGTCGGCGAGCACACGCTGATCTTCGCCGCCGCCACCGAGCAGATCGCACTGACGCATCGCGCCTTCGACCGCCGCAGCTTTGCACAGGGCGCGGTGCGGGCGGCCCGCTGGCTCGCTGGGCGACCGCCGGGCCTCTTTTCCATGATGGATGTGCTCGGCATGGGCTGAACCCGCCGTCCGGTTGGTGGGATTTCCGCGGCGCGGTGCCGTCTATGCGTCGCGCGCGCTTGACCGATCCTGGGGTTTCCGCCAATCAGGCCCGCCCCCGGCGCCCCGCTTGGGGCGGCGGCCGGCTCGTGCGTGCCCGCCCACCGACAGCCGCGACAAGAGGAACATGCCATGCGCGACTCGGGCGACTACCTGTTCACTTCCGAATCCGTCTCGGAAGGGCACCCGGACAAGGTTGCCGACCGGCTGAGCGATACGGTGCTGGACGCCTATCTCGCCGCCGATCCCTACGCCCGGGTGGCGTGCGAGACCATGGTGACGACCAACCGGGTCGTCCTGGCCGGGGAGACCCGCGGACCCGAGACCGTCACCGCCGACTACCTGGCGCATCTGTGCCGCCTCGCGATCCATGACATCGGCTACGATCAGGCCGGCTTCAGCTGGAAGAACGCGAAGATCGAGTGCCACCTGCACGCGCAATCGAGCGATATCGCCCAGGGCGTGGACGCCGGCGGCAACAAGGACGAGGGCGCCGGCGACCAGGGCCTCATGTTCGGCTACGCCTGCCGTGAGACCGATGCGCTGATGCCGGCGCCGCTGCACTACGCGCACCTGATTCTGCGCCGCATCAGCGAGCTGCGCCGCGACCGCAATCCCAAGGTCGCCGGGTTGCTGCCGGACGCCAAAAGCCAGGTCACGTTGCGCTACGTCGATGGCAAGCCGGTCGGCGCGACCTCCGTCGTGGTCTCCACCCAGCACGAGGAAGGGTTGGACCAGAAGGAGATCGCGCGCCTGCTCTGGCCGATCGTGGAATCCACCCTGCCGCGCGGCTGGATGCCGGCCGAGGCGGAGTTCTACGTGAACCCCACCGGCAAGTTCGTGATCGGCGGGCCGGACGGCGACTGCGGCCTCACGGGGCGCAAGATCATCGTCGATACCTACGGCGGCGCGGCCCCGCACGGCGGCGGTGCCTTCAGCGGCAAGGACCCGACCAAGGTCGATCGCTCGGCCGCCTACGCCTGCCGCTACCTGGCGAAGAACGTGGTCGCGGCCGGGCTGGCGGACCGCTGCACCTTGCAGATCGCGTATGCGATCGGCGTGTCGCACCCGCTGTCGGTCTATGTGGACCTGCAGGGGACCGGCAAGGACGTGGACGAAAAGCGGCTGGAACACGTGCTGCGGGAGGTGATGAACCTGACGCCGCGCGGCATCCGCGAGCACCTGCAACTGAACCGGCCGATCTACGCGCCGAGCTCGGCCTACGGGCATTTCGGTCGTGATCCCGACCCCGACCTGGGTACTTTCACGTGGGAAAAGACCGATCTGGTGCCGGCGCTGAAGATGGCGTTCGGGCGGTAAAGCCGCCCGCCGATCGGCTGTATGGCCGCGCCCGCGGCCATGCCCTCCGCCCCCGCCAGCGCGTGCTGCTGGAGGTGGCGCTGCCGCGGCTTGCCTTCCCGTCGGCAGCCGCCGCCGATCCGGCCGGGGCTTTCGTGCCCCGTCCGGCCGCTCTTTGGCTGGAAGTCGGATTCGGTGGCGGCGAACACGCGCTCGCGCAAGCCGCGGCCCATCCGGATGCGGCGCTGATCGCGGCCGAGGTGTTCGAGAACGGTATCTGCTCGCTGTTGTCGCGCCTGATCCCCGCGCTCGGGGCCGAGGCGACCGCGCCGCTGCCGCCCAACCTGCGGCTCTGGACCCAGGATGCGCGGGTGCTGCTGGGGGCGTTGCCGGACGCCTGCCTGGACCGCCTGTTTCTGCTGTTTCCCGATCCCTGGCCGAAGGCGCGGCACGCGCGCCGGCGCTTCGTCCATCCTGCGGCCTTGCCCGGCCTCGCGCGGGTGCTGCGGCCGGGGGCGGAATGGCGGGTCGCGAGCGACGATCCCACCTACCAGGAGTGGGTGCGGACGGTGATGGCGGCGCAGGACTGGTTCGATGCCCCGCCGCCGCTCGCCGAACGCCCGGCGGACTGGCCGCCCACGCGCTACGAGGCGAAGGCGCTGCGGGCCGGCCGCCAGCCGCTGTATTGGCGTTTCATCCGCCGCTGAACCGGCGCGCCTACCACAACCGGTAGCCGGTCGCGAACGCATATCCCAGCACGAACCCCGCCGCCGGGCCGATCGCCCAGCCGCGCAGGATGCCCGCCAGCACCGGCCGGCGCACCGTCTCCCGCCCGCGCGCGAGCCCGGCGCCCGCCATCGCCCCGATCAGCGCCTGGTTCATCGAGGTGAAGTCGCCGAACCCGACCGCCGTCAGCACCACCAGCGCCTGCACGAGTTGCGCCGCTGTCGCCATCCGCCGGTCCATGCGCACGACGTCGAACGCGACCCGTTCCAGCAGCGGCCGGCCCCAGGTGAGCACGCCGACCGCGAGCCCGACCCCGCCGATCGCCCCGGCGGCGAACGGGCCGGAGAAGCCCGTGGTCAGGAATACCGCGGTGGCGTTGGACACGTCGTTGGCGCCCATCGTCAGCGACGCCGCCGCGCCGACCACGACCAGCGCGGTGCCGATGGCGCCGGTGGTCTCGGCGGCGGCAAAGGCGGGCAGCGCGTCGAACAGCCGGGTGAAGGCGAAACCCAGCAAGCAGGCCACGATCGGGGCCAGCACCCAGATCACCGCAAGATGCAGGATCGCGTCCCAGCGCACCGCCAGCCCCAGCGCCATGCCGACGCCGGCGACGCAGAACACCAGGATCTGGATGGTGGAGGTCGGGATGCGGCGCTGGGTGAACAGGGTGGTGAGCAGGAAGGCCGCCGCCAGGATCAGGATCGCCGGCCCGGCGCCGAGCGCCGGCGCGACCAGCAGCCCGTGCCCGATATGCACGAGCACGCCGCGGCTGAGAAAGGTCGCGCCCGCCAGGGTGAACACCGCCATCAGGGCCAGCGCCGGGCGCAACCGGATGCTCCCGGAGGCGTAGGGCATGCCCATGCAGGCGCCGGTGTAGTGCGCGCCCATGCTCCAGGCGAAGGCGAGAGCGAGCAGGACGAGCAGCAGGTCGGCGTGGGTCATGGCATCTCGCGATGAGGGCGGCTTCGGTCCGACTTGCCGCGGCTGCGAAGCGGCAGAGGATACGCGCTCGCGATGTCTGCGCGAGTCCGGGCGGTATGCCCTTCGTCCCTGCGTCTTCGTCTTGCCAAGGCGACGGAGCGGCGCCCCCGGTCGATGCGCCCGACGGATGAAATCGTCCACGCCGGCCTTTCCCCAGGTCGCGTGGGTCGGTCGGGTCGCATAGGTCGTGGCCGGCGGCATCGCGATCGATGGGGGGCCGCGCGCGGGACGGAGCCGGCACTTCGGTTGCGCGGCCATGCGCTATGCGCGCCCGGCCTGTTGGTGGCGGAATGAACCAACGGACTGGAGCCGAGGGACCGCGGCGGAATA
>JABBNW010000169.1 GCA_019352115.1 Pseudomonadota bacterium | reverse complement strand
TCATCGGACATGATGAAAAGGAGATTCTTTGGCTGCATGGGGTCCCCTCCGGTTGTGGCACGATATGGAAGCGCTTTCATCGACATGAAAGCGTCTCCATCCGGGCGTTGTCAAGTCGGCCCTGCGGCCCCCGTGAACCGGTCGTGCGATTATGTGTCAACGTGCCGTCGGCAGCGGAAAGATCACCGGACCTCCCGGTCGGCACGCTTGGATTTGCCGCGGTGTCGTCGGTTTGTTCCGTGGTCGCTTCTCCCCGCCGGATTGGGAGATGCTCGCCGACACGATGGATGATATAGCGCTCACGGCGACCTCCGCGTGCCAGCGCAGGACCGCCACGGGGAACGACCTCCCAACGCAGCCCATGCGCCCGGAAGGAATACCGCAGATGCAAGGTTTTGACGGCTACCACCGTCCTGATGGAAGTGTCGGCGTCCGGAACCACCTGCTGGTGCTCTCGCTAGGCGGGCTGACCAGCCCAACGGCACGTCGTGTCGGCTCCCTATTGGGCGGGGCAGTCACGGTTGCGATGCCTTACGGTTCCGGCCTGTTGGGCGAAGACCGCGCCGTTTTCGTCGCTGCCCTGATGCGACTTCCGGCGCACCCGAATGTCGGGGCGACCGTGCTGATAGGGGACAATCCGCCGCTGATGGAGCAGGTGGCGGCGGCGGCGGAGCGGACCGGGAAACCCTGCGCAGCCTTTACACTGGATGCCTGCGGACACGACGCGCTGACGCTGACCGACCGCGCGCTGCGGGCCGGCGCCGCGCTCGCCCGGCAGATCTCCGGCTACCGGCGTACGCCGGCACCGCTGTCGGCGCTGACGGTCGGGCTGGAATGCGGCCGGTCGGACCCCAGTTCCGGTCTCGTCGCCAATCCCCTGCTCGGGCTGGTGGCCGACCGGATGGTGGATGCGGGCGGACGGGCGATGATCGGTGAAACCACAGAATGGCTCGGCGCCGAACACTTGCTGGAGCGACGTGCCGCGACCCCCGCGGTAGCAGCCGCGATCCATGCCGCTGCACTGCGGCGCGAACAGGCGGCGGTTGCAGCCGGGATCGACCTCACGGGCAACAACCCCGGCCCGACCAACATCGCGGCCGGCCTGTCCAGCATCGAGGAAAAATCGCTCGGCAATATCGCCAAAAGCGGGCATCGTCCGATCGCGGGCGTGCTGGGCTACGGCCAGCCGCCGCCGCGACCGGGAATGTGGGTGATGGACGCGCCCGCCTATGCGCCCGAGTCACTGACCGGCTTCGTCATGGCCGGCGCACAGCTGCTGCTCTTCACCACCGGCGTCGGCAATAGCTACGTGAGCGCGCTCGCGCCGACGTTGAAGCTGAGCGCCAATCCCGTCACCTGCGCCGCGCTGGGCGAGCAGCTCGACTTCGATGCCAGTTCCGTGTTTCGCGGCAGCGAGGGGCCGGAGCCGGCCGCGGACCGGCTGCTGGCGGCGTTGCTGGACACCGCGTCCGGGCAGGCAACGTGGGGCGAGGTCCTCGGCGAAGGCAGCGAGGTCGTAAGCCGTTTCGGTGCCGCGCTATGAGCGTCGAGGCAGCACCGCCGGTCGATGCGATTCGGCTGACGCCGCTCGACACCGTTGCGACAGTGCTGCGGCCGGTTATCGCGGGCGAGCACGTGCGCGTGCGATGCGGCACCGAGGTCGTGCCAACACTTGCAACCGAGGCGGTGCCGCTTTGCCACAAACTCAGCCTCGTGCCGCACCTTCCGGGCGAGCCAGTGCGCAAATACGGCGAGGTGATCGGCGAGGCGACGATGCCGATCGCGCCCGGGGCGCACGTGCATGTGCACAACATGCGAAGCCGCCGGGGCCGCGGTCCCGCGGGCTGATCATTCCGCTGTCCCCCGCGCGGCGAGCGCCGGATTGCCTTCGCGAGGCCCGGAAACCGCCGGATTTCCCGGGTCGGACCAGGCTCGCGCGTTTCCCCGCAGACATTCCGGCGTCCCTGTATACCAAAGGGTACTACGTTCTTCTGCGCGGCAGGCGGTGGCTTCAGGCCTCCCTGTCCGTCAGGAACTCCAGGCTGCGGCCCTCGGAATCAAGGAATCCGAGGCGGCTGACGAGGAGAGCCATGCCGAAGATAGGGATCGACAGAACGAGGATCGTCGCGGTGAAGCCGATGCCTGCCACCCCGATGGGAATAGCGAAGATGTTGATGGCGATCGCGAGCCGACACATGGAGTTGCAGAAGCCCTGGCCCCGGCCGCGAAGGTGCGTCGGGAACATCTCGCCCGCCCAGACCCAGATGATGACTGCCGGGCCAAGCCAACTGCAGAAGCTGAATACGAAGAAACCGGCGATCAGCAACGCGGGGCTGTGCGGCCCGGCTAACGCCATAAAAATTGCGGCGCAGCCTTCCGGGATGGCGGCGATATAAAAGAGGCGGCGGCGGCCGATGCGGTCGATCAAGAGCATGCTGGTCAGTACGCCGGCCAGGCTCGTGCACCAGACAACGCCGGTGAAGGCGAGGCTTGCCCTAACCGAGAGTGCGCCAACCGTGCGCAATACGTAAGGTGCCGCGATGGTCGAAAGCGGGCCCGAGATGCAGTTGAGGAAAAAGACGCTGGCGATCGCGAACGCACGCGCCCGCCAGGGCGGGCGGAAGAGCTCGGCATAGGAGCCGCGACGTGCCTTCAACTCGGCGATCGCGGCAGCGTCCGCGTTGATACCGAAACTAGCAAGTGCCTGCTGAGCCTCTTCGATGCGACCATGGACGGCAAGCCAGCGCGGTGATTCGGGCAGCCCCTGACGGCCGATCAGGACGAGAGCGGCCGGGACCGCGGCCAGTGCGAACATCCAGCGCCAGGTGTCGGCGCCGGCGAGCGGCATCAACGGCAGCGCGATCAGAGTGGAAACGAGCGCACCCAGGACCCAGGTGAAATTGATGAGGGAGCCCGCGAGGACGCCGCGCTGCGCCTTGGGTGAGACCTCGGCGATGTAGGCGGTGGAGGTGGGCACGTCCATGCCGACCCCGATGCCGACCAGAAAGCGGGCGATGAAGAGCTGCGGTACTGAGGTGACGAAAGCCGAGGCGATCGAGAAAACGACAAAGAAGAGCAGATTGGCGATGAAGATGGCGCGCCGACCCAGCCGGTCGGACAGGTCGCCGAAGACAAGCATGCCGAGCATGGCGCCGAGGAAGCTTGCCGCGCCGAGCAATCCGATCTCGGACGGCGTGAGATGGAACTGCGGACGGAGAAAGATCAGTGCCGCACCCATCACCAGAAGGTCGTAGCCGTCGATGAATTCGCCGAGCGCAGCCAGGGTGATGGCGTAGCGCTGGCGGGGTGTAAGCCGATGGTCGTCGAGCGTTGAAACGGCGGTCATCTGCTGCATTCCCTCCCCGAATTGATAAACAGAAAGCACCAAAACCGACCGCGCCAGGACCGCAACAACACGATGCCGCCTGGCCGGCGCGCCAGAACCTCAGAGATGGCCGCCGCCGGTGGCCTGCAGATCCGCCCCGGTGATGAAGGCGCCGGCGTCGGAGCACAGCAGCAGGGCCGCGCCGACCATGTCTTCGGGGGTGCCGGCGCGTGCCATGGGGTTAGCCGCCCGCTGGATGGCCGCCCATTCGGCGGGATCGCTGCGCCGCCAGCGGTTGCGCTCAGTCGCGATCAACCCGGGTGACAGCGTGTTCAGTGTCACACCGTCGGGCGCGGCGTCGCGCGCCAGGCTCAGCATCAGCGTGTGCTGGCCCGCCTTCAGCGCGGCGTAGATGCCAAGCTCGGGCTCCGGGCGGGTCTGGTTGACGCTGCCGATCGACAGCACGCGGCCCCAGCGTCGGGCGCGCATCCCGGGCAGCGCGCCCTGCAGCAACTCGACCGTCGCCGCCAGGTTGACCGCGGTCTGGCGCGCGATCTCCGCCGTCGTCACCGCGCTGAGCGCCAAGCGCGCCTGAACCGATGCGCAGACGACCAGGATGTCGAGCCCGCCGAACGCGGCGCAGACCGCCTCGACCACGTCGCGCGCGGCCCCGGCTTCCCGGAAGTCGGCTGCCAGGCTCAGGGCACGCACGCGGCGGGCGGTGATCTCGCGCGCCACTTCGTCTGCGGCCGCGGGGCGGCCTGCGGCGGCGTCGGCCTCGACGGCATGGTGGATGGCGACGTCCGCCCCCGCCTCGGCCAGTCCGAGTGCGATCGCTCGGCCGATGCTCATGCTGCCCCCGGTCACCAGCGCGCGCCGTCCGGGAATGGCGAAGCGCCGGGCGAGGGCGGTGGCTGGCTCCGAGGTGCAGCCGGACGTCATGAGACGCTCCCCCTAGTTTGATCTAATTCCGGGTTTACCCCGCCTGACAGCCGGTGTAAAGGCACCGATACGATCAAATCCTGGGATGGACATGACTCGGCTGGCGGACATCGGGCAGCAGATCCGCGATGACATCGCAACCGGGCACCTCGCGCTCGGCGCGCGGCTGACGATCGACCAGCTCGCCGGGCGCTACGGCGCGAGCCACATGCCCATCCGCGAGGCGCTGCGGCAGCTCCAGGGCGAGGGCCTGGTGGTGCTGGAACAGAACCGCGGCGCGCGGGTGCGCGGCTTCGATCGCCCGTTTGTCGTCAATCTGTTCGACACGCGCAGCGCGATCGAGGTCGTGCTGGCACGGCAGGCCGCGCGCCAGTGCACGGCCGTGCAACTCGCCGGGTTGCAGACCATCGAAGCGGATCGACACCGGCGGGTCGAAGACGGCGACTTTGCGGCGGCGCTCGCGCTCAACCGGCGATTCCACCAGCTCATCAACTCGGCCGCGCACAACCCGCAGGCGGTCGCAATCGTCGATCAGCACTGGGTGCTGATCGCCGCCCTCTGGCACCGCTACGGCTACGGGCCGGATCGTTTTGCCGGCGTCTCCAGCGACCACCGCAACCTGCTCCGCGCCCTGTCGGCGCGCGATATCGAGGCCACGGCAGCCATCATGAATGCACACGTGATCAAGGCGAAATACGACCTGCTCGAACGAATGGACACCGCCCTGGGGGCCGCGTCCGCGGCAGTGGCATGATGAACGACCCGGTCGTGCGGCTGTCTGGCCATGTCGCCGAGGTGACCCGCAAGACGCGGTGGATCTTTGTTGAGGTCGAGACCGCGGCAGGACTGACGGGCGTCGGCGAGGCCAGCCTCAACGGCCAGGACCGGGCGGTCCTGGAAGCCATCGAGGCCCTGTCGGAGGCACTGTTCGCGCTGCCCCACGCCGCGCCGGGGCCATGGCCGCTCCCCATGGATCTCGCGGCGGCAGCAGCGGTCTCCGCCATCGACCATGCGCTCTGGGATATCTCAGGGCAGCGCGCCGGCCGGTCGGTTGCCGCCATGCTCGGCGGCCCGCGGCGCGTGACCGTGCCGCTGTATGCCAACATCAACCGCCGCACTCTGGACCGACGCCCCGAGGGCTTTGGCGAGAGCGCGCGGGCCGCCCTCGCCGCCGGGTTCACCGCAGTGAAAATCGCGCCGTTCGACGGGGTGATGCCGGGTATGCCGATAGCTGAGGGGGCCATCGGGCTCGGTCTTGATCGGATCGCCGCCGCAAGGGCCGTGATCGGCCCGGGCTGCGATCTGCTGGTGGATTGCCATTGGCGGCTCACCGAGCCGGCAGCCGTCGAGGTCATTCGCGCAGCCGCGGCGGCGGCAGTGTATTGGGTCGAATGCCCGCTGCCCGAAACCGATGATACGCTTGCCGCGCTACGCCGGCTGCGCGGGCTGGCGAACGCGCGCGGCATGCGCCTGGCCGGATGCGAGCTTGGCATCGGTGCGGCCGGGTTCGCGCCGTTCCTGCGCGCCGGCGCCTACGACGTGATGATGCCGGATGTGAAATACGTCGGCGGTCTCGCCGAAATGCTGCGCCTATCGGACAACTTCGCGCAGGCAAAGATCGGCTTCTCGCCGCACAATCCGACCGGCCCGATCTGCCATGCCGTCAGCCTGCACGTGTGTGCCGCGGCCCCAAGCCTGGATCGGCTGGAAGTGCAATTCGATGAGACGGACCTGTTCGGCGCGCTAGCCGGCAACGCGTTGCCGCCCCCCCACGGTGGAATATCGGCCCTGCCGGCCGATGCCGCCGGGCTCGGTGTCGCGCTCGCGCCGGACGTCCTGCGGCGGCAGGAGGTGATGGGGTTCGTGCGCCACCGCCGGGAGCCACCGTCAGCCGGCACCGCGATTTACACAAAATGAAAGCGGCTCTTCTCCGTTTGGTGTAGACACCCTCAACCGTCCCCTCATTCCCTATTAGCCGGGCCTCGGCGAAATGCGGCATCGTCGCTGAAATCAGGGAAGAAAACGCGCCGTTCCAACGGGCGGCTGTGTCGTCGCATCAAACGGCGATCGACCGGCTGGCGAGAACTCGGCGCCGTTTCTACGCGACGAGATAGTCGCGCATCGCAGCATCGTCGGGGGGAGGGCCCCAGCCCGGAACGTCCGGCAGCGCGACCATGCCGCCGATGACCGCTGGTGGTGGGACCAGATGGTCGCGTAGCGGGTTGGGGTGGGCATCGCGCTCGAGCTGGCCGTCACCGCCGGCGGCGGCGAGGAGATGGGCGGAGCAGAGGAAGCCGATGCCACCGCCGAGATAGTGCGGGAAGTACCGCCGCCCGCTTGCGATGATGGCGCGCGCGAGCGGCAGGCAACCAGAGAAGCCGCCCCATTTGCACATGTCCGGCTGCACGATGGCGAGGCCGTTCTCCATTGCCTGGTCGAAGGCGGCGCGGCTGCGCAGGTTCTCGCCGGCAGCAAGCGGCACCGGCGAGGCGGCGCGCAGACGTTGCCATTCCGCATCTGTCGAGTCTGCGGGGATCGCCTCCTCGATCCATTGCAGGCCGATGCCGGCGAAGGAACGGACCTGGGCCACGGCCTCATCGAGACTCCAGCTCTGGTTGGCGTCCGCCTGGACGCACAGCCCGGGGCCGGCCTCGGCAATGATGCGGCGCAGGGTCTCGGCATGCGGCTCCCCCCCGCCCCAGAGCCGAAGCTTGAGCGCGGGGTAGCCAGCGGCGCGGATGGCGGGCAGCGCCGCCTCGATCTGCTGCGGGTTGAGGCCGCTCGCGTAGGCTGGCACGCTATCGCGCGCGCCACCCAGAAGGCGCCAGAGCGGCTTACCGGCGCGGCGCCCGACGAGGTCCCAGAGCGCGATGTCGATTCCGGCGAGGACCTGGCCGATCGGCCCGATCTCCCCGGTGTGGTTGACCAGCAGGCGCGTGGCGGCGGTGAGGCGGGCGAAGGCGTCCGTGGGGCTGGCGAAGCGCTGTCCTTCCAGCAGCGGGGCCATCACCGTGCGAATCAGCGCCGCGCGGTGCTCAATGCCGATGCCGGAGGGGAATGTGCCCCAGGCCTCGCCCCAGCCCATTACGCCATCCGCGTCGGTGACGCGTAGGAAGACGGTCTGCGGCCCGTAATTAATGCCGAATGGCGTGACAAGCCGCGTGTCGCGGCGGAAGCGCAGGGCGAAGGCCTCAATCCGACGTGGTGCGAGGCGAAGCTGCTCGGCCGTGACTTCGGGAGCCAGCGGTTCGGGAGTAGTCATTGTTGTTGCCATAACGGTTCCATGTGCCCAAGCAGCAAAAGGAAATAACACATGCCAAGGAGGGCGACGATAGAGGCGGCGACCAGCGGCAGGACGAAGGAGTGGGTGACGGCGACGAGGACGCCGGTGACAATGGGAGCGATGACGCCGCCGCCGAAATTACCCGCGGCGTTCATCAGCCCCGAGATCGACGCCGTATAGGCACGGCCGGGGCTGACATCGACCGGCAGCGACCAGATGGCGCCGTAGGCGAGACGCATCGAGAAGGCGGTCAGCGTGAGCAGCGCGATCACCATCGCGGGCGAGTGCGACAGGGCAACGTCGATCAGCCCGAGGGAGCCGACGGTCATGCCAACCGCGATGGGGACCTTGCGGGCGATGTCGATGCTGCCGAAACGCTGGTTCAGCACGTCCGACCATTTGCCGCCGAGCCCGCCCGCGATGACCGCGAAGAACGCGGGAAAGAAGCCATAGATGCCCATCTGGACGAGCGAGAAATGCTGCGCCCTAACAAGGTAAGGTAGGAAGCCCGGTGAGGAAGAAGCCGTAGAGATAGGGGTAGCAGAAATATCCGAGATTGCCGAGGGCTGGTCCCTGGAAGCCACCATCGGCGAGCTCACGCAGAACCTGGACGATGGCTTCGGTGTCATGCCGGTTCGCCGGCACGACATCGATCGCCAGAGGGATGCCGTATTTCTCAACGGTAATCTGGATCTTCACGCCGCGGATCTTCTTGCCGCCGTCGATACCGCGCGCAAAGCAACTCGGCGCCGCGCGGCAGGCTCGGCTATCGATGACCACCGTACTCGGTTCCGGAGAATCCCCGCAGGCACGCCGCCAGGTACGGCGCAGCCGGTCGAGCAGCCGGCGCCAGAGGCCGGGCCGGGTCCAGCGAGCGAACAGTCCGTAGAGCGTGTTGAAGGGGATATCGCAGAACTGTTCGATGGCCCGCCACTGCATACCGCAAAAACAGACACACCAGACCGTCCTCACCGCCTTGCGCTGGGCCGCTCCGGCCAGCAGCGGCTTGGGCCCCGAGCGCTGCGGCCGAGTGCCGTCCCTCGCCATCACCGTGAACTCCGCCAGCACTTCGTCCGCGACCAGCACTTCGTCCACGAACACCTCGACATCGGCAAACGCATCCCATGGGCCAGGAGATGTCTTGGCGGGACGGACGGCAGTGCCCATAACGTGTGGCCTCGGTGCTGTTGACGACGATCGCGCGATGGCTTGTCGTCCTCCCGGGTGCCACTTTCGATCCAACCCCAGGTTGCAGTCATGCCAGCACCGGCTGGCTCCTGGCCACTACAAACAGACACTTGGCGTACTATTTCGTACAAATCGTGTGGTGACCCCAACTTGGCGGCGGATGGGAATGCGATGTGGTGGCGTGATATGTCGCCGGCCATGACCAATGTGCAGAGCGACGCGGCCGCTGGCTTCACGCCCCGCGAGCGGGACTATATCCGGCGCGAGCTGGACTTGTTCTTTTCGACCTACCCGCGGGTTGCCGACGGCTTCCAGCTCAAGACCTGGCGGGGTGGTCCCCAGGCCGGGCAGCCGAAGCTTCCGCCGACCGCCAAGGGGTTGGTCGATCGCGGTCTGATGCGGCTAGACACCAGTGACCGCCTCCCGCGCCTGTATTTCACCGATGCTGGCACGGCCGAGCTGCGTGCGATGGTGATGGATCGCCGTCTCGTCGACCCGGCCAAATTCGCCCACGTCAGGCAAGAACTGGGGATCGATCCGGCCACTCCGGAAGGCCGGTAGGGCTTCCGTACCGACCATTTCAGGCTCCCTTGTCCGCTCCTCGTGCGCCAGAGAAGTTGCCGACCCGCCGCCTCAGTAATCGCTTTGGGACGAAAGGGATACATAATCACCGAAACTGCACCAAAATAAGCGATTCTAGATGTCCGAGTTTGGCCGAAAGGAGAGTGGCAGGTTTCGGGTAGAGGGGAGCATCAGGATCTCGGGGGTGCCCCTGACGTCATTGCCCGTCTCGATCACTGAGATCGCGGCTGGTCGGTGGAATCGGTCTCCGACACCCCCGAGATCCTGATGCTCTTCGTGTCCGGGAGACCTGGGCCGTAATGCCCAGGGCTCAGTCAGGTGCCCCCGACGGCAGCGGCGGTGGCGGCGTTGGTGGCCTGCGCTCGAGGATGAGGCCGCCTTCGCCTTCTTCGAGGAAGCGGATGCCGCCGCGTTCGAGGGCTGCCTTGAGGGCGGCGC
>JABBNW010000168.1 GCA_019352115.1 Pseudomonadota bacterium | reverse complement strand
CGACACCCCCCACACACGAGGAACCGACAGAAGGGTTCCAAGGGCTAGCCCTTGGCGGGGGTCCAGGGGGCAGCGCCCCCTGGCCTTGCTTCCTTGAAACACCCCCACGCCGCAAAAATGCGGAATGTCGGGCTCAGGCCGCGCCGTGGGGCGGGCGGCCGGTCCAGCGTGCGGCCAGGGCTTCCATCTGGGCTGCGCGCGGGTCGGTTGAGCGTGGGGCCGCTTCTTCCGCGCGGCGGAGGTGGGTCAGCACGATCAGCAGCGCGATCACGCTCATCATTGCGGGCGGGATCCAGATGATCATGCCGCCCACCAGCTGGTCGTACAGCGGGCTGATCGCGGGAAAGAACCGCCCGCAATAATTGTAGTACGGGTAGATATCATAGCGTGCAAACACGATCAGCGCGCCGATCACGATCTGCGGGAAGATCACCCCGACCGCCATGGCCGCCCGTGTCCCGTATCCCACCAGCGCCGGCGGTTTCGGCCGCGGGTCGAGCACCTGGCACCAGAACAGCAACCCGTCCAGCACCATGCTCCAGTTCATGATCCAGAACAGCCGGTGGTCGATCATGGAGGGGAAATGCACCGCGGGGATCAGCCACAGCGCGACCAGCCCCACGAACAGGAATGCCGCCACGAACGGCTGGCGCAATGGGGCCAGGGCGCGCGTGACGAACCGGTGTCGCAGCATGCGCGCGAGCGGTGCAGGCATGCCGCGCCGGATGGCCTCGCCCGCCACCCCGAGCGCCACCAGGAACGGCCCCAGGTGGTGCAGTACCACGTGCAGGATGCGGTTGAGGAAGAACTCGTGCTCGGCGAGATACAGGTACCGCGTCTGCAGCACACCCCACATCGTTGCCATGCCGAGCAGGAATGCGGCCTGCTGCCATCGGCCCGGGCGCTCGGCTGCCGGCAGCAGCGCCAGGCCGCGCAGGTACCACCACACCGGCAGCACGGTGCCGAGCCAGGCGAACCAGGAAAAATCGAACGGCAGCCACACCGGCATCCATGCCGGCAGGGTGGTTGCCGTCCAGTCGAGCAGCGCGCCGGCGCCGACCAGCGCCGCCGGCACCGCCAGCGCGCAGCGCCTGCCGGTCAGGGCCCAGGCGTGCCGGTCCGCGCCTGCGTCGATCGGGATTGAGCCCGCCATCTCGCCTCCGTTGCCAGCCCGCCTCCGCTGCCAGGCCGGGGACCACCGACCCGGCGAGGTCAGAAGCGTCGCACCAGCCGCCCGAGCCAACCGCGCTTGCCGCCGCCCCCGTCCAGCAGCCGCCGGAGGTCCTCCGTCGTGCCGCCCAGATCGGGCGTCGTGCTGGCGAGCGACGGGATCAGCAACCGCGCCGCGCCGGTCCGATCGAACGCATAGACGGCGGCCGAGTGCGTCACCTCGTACGGGTGCGACGCGGTCGCCGGGGACGCGGAATAGGCCAGGCGGTAGCGTCGCGCCAGCCGGGCGAGCTGATTGGCACTCGGCCGCAGGCCCACGATCTGCGGCGCGAACAGCGCGGTGTAGGCGCGCAGCACGGCCAGGGTGTCGCGGTGCGGATCGACGGTGACGAACAGCACCCGCACGGCGTCGGCCGCCGGGCCCAGCCGCTGCAGGATCAGTGCGATATTGTGCAGGGTCAGCGGGCAGACGTCCGGGCAGTTCGTGTAGCCGAAATAGAGCAGCACCACCTTGCCGCGGAAATCCGCCGCCGTGACCGGTTTGCCGGTTGTCGCGTCGGTCATGGTGAACGCCAGCGCCGGCACCGAACCGCGCACGTCCACGTTGTGCCAGCCCGCTGCCCGCGCCGGCTTTGCGCCCAGCCCCGCCAGAACGAGCGCCGCCGCACCCGCGCCGAGCCTGCGGCGGCCGAGGATCGTGGTGGTTCCGGCCTGGTGGTTCCCGCGCCGTGGCGTATCGTGTGTCGTCGTCATGTCCTGGCCTCCCGGGGCCGGTCCGCCGCGCCCGCTACATATGGCTCTTCGGCGCCATCCCGCGCGCCTTCATGCGATCGGGCGCCGGCGCCCCGTCCGCCCCGTGCACGGCGAAGCGCACGGTGATCCGGCTCCCGTCGGCGAAGCGCAGGGTCACCGGCACATCCTGCCCGACGCGCATTCGCGGCTGCATGCACATCAGGTGGTAGCCGCCCGGGGCAAAACGGAACCGGCCGTGCGCGGGAACGGCGACCCGCGCCACCCCGACCATGCTGTCGGTCCCGCCGGCCGTCTCGCTCCGGTGCAGCATCAGGCTGCCGCAGCCGGGCGAGTCCGCGCCGACCAGCACGGCCGGCGCGGCGCCGGTATTCTCCAACGTCAGGTAGCCGCCGGCCGGGATGCTCGCCAGCAGATAGCGGAACCAGGGCGTCCGCACCTGCACCTGCGTGGGTGGGGGGGCCGCGCGCCCCGCGCTCGGCGCCAGCAGTGCGAGACCGAGGCCAAGGGCGGCAGGCCAGCGCCGGCGCGCCGCCGGGCGTTCAGCAGCCGGGTGGTGAGTCATTTGCAACTCCTGAAATCTGGATCTCGGAGACGGCAACCGGTCGCGCGAACCAGGCCGCGCCGGCACAGGCGGCAGCGACGATCAGCGCGGCCGGCAGCCACGGCCAAGCGCGTGCGGCGGCCGCCTGGTCGGCCGCCGGCGCCAGGCCGGCGAGCCAGCCCGCAGTGAGCACGATCGTAAGCCCCAGCGCGGCCTCGATCGCCACCGACCCGCGCAGCCGGGCTCGCGCCACGGCGGCCCCCGCACTGTCGAGTCGCGGCATCAGCACCAGGCGATTGACCCCCGCCAGGGCCAGCACCGCGGCGAACAGCGCGGTCTTGAGCAGCACGGCCCGCCCGTAGCCGGTGCCGCTCAGTCCTGCCGCATTGCCCACCAGGAACCACCCCTGCGCCGCCCCGCCGGCGGCGATCGCGATCACCGCGACGACGCTGGCCGCCGAGAACCGCCGCAACGCCCGGCCGACGGTTGCCGGCGTGCCCCGGTGCAGCACGGCCAGCAGCGCCGGCAGGCCGCCGAACCAGATCGCGGCGCCGGCCAGGTGGATCAGTTCCGCTCCCGGCAGCACCGCGCCTGCCATCCCGCCGGCCGCCCCGGCATGGCCGAGCCACGGCTCGATCCCGAGCGCCGCGCCGGCCAGCACGAACAGCACGGTGCCGCGCCCCCCCTGCGCCGGTCCCGGCGCCAGCCCGGCGAGCACCAGCACGAGCACCCCCAGGCGGATCAGCAGCGCGCGGGCGAAGCCGAGGTAGTGCAGCATCGCGGGCACGGTGGCGATCGCCTGGGCCAGGCTGCGGGTATCGCCGAGCAGGGCCGCCTCGGCCAGGAACCAGGCGGCGGAGCAGACCATCGCCGCCACGGCGGCGATGGTCTCGACCTGCCACAAGGCGCGCGCGAACGCCCCCGCCGCCGCAAGATCGAGCATCCAGGCGCGGAACGCGAAGGTGCCGAACAGGACCAGCAGCGCCGTCACCCCCGTCGCGTGGAGCAGCGCCAAGGTCACCGGGCCGGTGAAGATCATGCGCCGCGCCCCGCGACCGTGAAGTGGAAGCTACCCTGGGTCCGATGCGTGTCGGTCGACACGGCGTGCCAGGTCACGGTGTAGCGTCCGGGCGCCAGATGCGGCAGCCGGACCAGCAGCACCGCGGGATGCCCGGCCATGGCGTGCGGGCGCCCGACCACCACGGCGGCGTTGCCGGGGCCGGTGACCCGCACCTGGCAGAAATGCGGCACCACGCCCTCGGTGTAATAAAGCGTGAGCTGGCCCGGGGCGGATGCCACTCGGCTGCCGACACCCGGCACCGCGCGGACCAGGAAGGCGTGTGCGAAGGCCGTCGCCGGGGCGAGCCAGAGCCCGGCCAGCACCAGGGCGGCGAGGGCCCGGCGGCTCATCGGTTGGCCGGAGCGGCGAACGGGGCGAAGGATCGTGCGCATCGGGATCACCATGACAGGAGCGGTTTGCCGAGGGAGTTCGGCAACAGATCGTCGAAATAGAGGTGGAACTGCCCGATCACGCCGAGGCCGTGACCGGCGGCGCCGTTGAGCGGCCAGAGGATTTCCGCGGCGAACGCATAATCATCGCCGGTCCAGACCGCGCCGGTGCCGGCCAGAAACGTCGTCGGATTATCAGTCGGTCGGCGGACCGAGTTCGCCGCCGCGGAGGTCCAGCCCAGCTCGACCACCGGCGTCAGCCGCGCCAGGAATGGCGGCAGGCCGTAGCTCCTGATCTGCGATTGCAGGTAAGGGATGGAATATTGCAACGACAGACCGCCCGACCAGGTGGCGATGCCACCTGCCGCGGACGGGCCGGTATCGGGGATGTTGTAGTCAAGCTCCCCGGTGATCGCGAAAGGGCGGATCGGCGCCCAGGGGATGTCGCCGAACCCCTTGCCGGCATAGCCGGAGACGGTGGTCGTGTCGTACCCCGTCTCGATGCCGGTCGTGCCGGCGCGCCCGAAGCTTTCGGTGACCGCGACCGAACTCATGAACTCCTGCGCCGGCAGCACGATCCAGCGGTATTTCAGCTGCACGTAGGGGTCGGCGAATCCGCCGTGGGTCTTGTTGAAATCATTCGGGTCGTTGGTGATCCAGTCATAATCGGTGCCGACGCCGATCCCGAGGTCCGGGGTGATGGTCTTGTCGTACTCGAAATTGGCGTTCGTCACCGTGCTGCGGCCGTCGGGGCTCTGGACCGAGATCAGCGGCAGGTTCGCCTCGTCCCCCACGCCGGGGTCGTCGATCACCAAGGTGTTGACGAAGACCCGCGCGCCCGCCACCGCATGGGCGCAGGCGGGGGCGGTCGGGATCAGGGTGGCGGAACTGAATGTGGCGGCAAAGGCGGCGAAGGCACGCAGGCCGGCGGCGCCACGGGCGCACGAGCCGGTTCGAACGGGGGGGATCCGCATGGGATCGAAACTCCACTGGCATGGGTCCGGGGGCGGCGCGCGTGAACGCGCCGCAGCGCGTAGCGGGGGGACTCAGGCCAGGGTGGGCGGGCCGCGCGGTGCGGCGGCAAGCGGGAACAGCGTCGGCGGCGCGGTGGCCGGGGGCAGCCGCACCGCAACCCGCACCACCACCCCGCGCGGGGCCTGCAGCGGCGGCGGCGCGGCGAGCGGCGGGGTGGGCATCGCCATCGCCACGCACAGCGGGGAGACGACACCCGCCGGCACGTGCTTGCCCGGCCGCCCCGGCGCCCGACCGGTGCTGTCGGTATGGCAGATCGTGCCAAAGGCCAGCAGGGCCAGCACCGGCTGCGGGACCGTCGCCGCCCAGGCCACCTGCGCCGCCAGCGCCAGCAGCGCAGCCACCAGCCCGAGGCGCCGGAGCAGCGGAACACCCGATCGACCGAACCGCGGAACAAGGAAACCGGCGCGCGCCATTACGGGCCTGAACATATCGCCCGCCGGTGGCTGGAGCAACCGGGACCGTCGCCGGACTCGGCGTAGCGGCGCCGCCGGAGCGGGCGCAGGCAGCGCCAGGCGTGCGCGCGATTGCCTTTGGTCCCGGGCCGGCGCCACGTTGACAGTCCCTGACGGCGCCGTTACCCCGCCCCGCGGCGCCGCCGTCCCCCAGTATCGGAACCCAACGCCATGCCCGTCACCGCCTTCGTCTTTCCCGGCCAGGGCAGCCAGACGGTCGGCATGGGCCGCGACCTCTTTGCTGCCTTCCCCGCCGCTCGGGAAGTGTTCCAGGAAGTCGACGAGACCCTGAAGCAGAAACTCTCCCGGCTGATGTTCGAAGGCCCGGCCGAGGACCTGACCCTGACGGCCAATACCCAGCCGGCCCTGATGGCGGTCTCGCTCGCCGCCTTGCGCGTGCTGGAAACCGAAGGCGGCTTCACCCTGGTGGAGAAAGCGGCGGTCGTCGCCGGCCATTCGCTCGGCGAATACAGCGCGCTCGCCGCCGCCGGCAGCTTCGGTATCGCCACTGCCGCCAGCCTGCTGCGCCGGCGCGGAGACGCCATGCAGCGCGCCGTTCCCCCCGGCGAAGGCGCAATGGCGGCGCTGATCGGCGCCGACCTCGCCGACGCCCAGTCCATCTGCGACGAAGCCGCCCCCGTCCCCGACAGCGACCCGCCGCAACGCCAGGTGATCGATCCGGCGAACGACAATGGCGGCGGCCAGGTGGTGATCTCCGGCCACCGCGAAGCCGTGGAACGCGCGGTCGAAATCGCCAAAACCCGCGGCATCCGCCGTGCCATGCTGCTGCCCGTCTCCGCCCCGTTCCACTGCGCGCTGATGGCCCCGGCCGCCGAAACCATGGCCCAGGCCCTGGCCGAAACCCCGCCAAGCCCCCCCGGCGTGCCCCTCATCGCCAACGCCTCCGCCGGCAAAGCCACCAACCCCGACGACATCCGAACCCTGCTGGTCCGCCAGGTCACCGCCACCGTCCGCTGGCGCGAAAGCGTCACCTACATGACCAGCCTCGGCATCACCCGCTTCATCGAACTCGGCGCCGGCAAAGTCCTGAGCGGCCTGATCCGCCGCATCGCCCCCGAAGCCACCACCGCCAGCGCCAGCACGCCGGGCGAACTCGAAGCCGTGCTGAAATCGCTCTAGGGTGCGGGGGAGATGAGGCAAGGAAGCAAGGCCAGGGGGCGCTGCCCCCTGGACCCCCACCAGCACGGAACCAACGGAAGGGTTCCAAGGGCGATGCCCTTGGCGGGGTCCAGGGGCAGCGCCCCTGGCCTTCTTCCCGATGGCCGACTCCGAGGGCGCACCCGGCTTTGCGCGCGCGCCGCGGGGGGGTAAACAGCCGCCCATGAGCGGCGGCGAGCAAATGCGGACGGAGACCCAGGCGTTCAAGCGCGAGCGCATTCTGCACGCCGCGATGAGCCTGTTCTATGAACGCGGCTATGTCGCCACCACGCTCGACGACGTGGCTGCCGCGCTCGGCGTGACGAAGCCGTTCATCTACACTTATTTCCGCGGCAAGACGGACCTGCTCGCCGCGCTCTGCACGCCCACGATCGAGCTGTCGTTGCAGGCGGTGGCCTCGGCGGCGGCCGGGCCGGGCACGCCCACCGCGCGGCTGGCCCGGGCGATGGTGGATTTCACCCGGGTGATCCTCGGCCGGCAGGCCAATATCGCGATCTTCTTCCGCGAGGAGAAGAGCCTGGAGCCGGCGGCGCTGGAGGAGATCACTGCCTTGCGCAAGCGTTTCGACCGGGTGCTGTCGGCGTTGCTTGCCGAGGGCGTCGCGGCCGGCGAGTTCGATATCCCGGACGTGAGCCTGGCCGCGCTCGCGATCGGCGGGATGGTCTCCTGGAGCTACACGTGGCATCGCCCGAATGGGCGGCTGTCGCTTGACGTGTTGTGCGAACGGATGGCGGAGCTTGCCCTGCGTCTGGCGGGCGTCAGGATTGTCCCGCCCTCGGGATCGACGCCGACCGGCTGATTGCGCTTCGGGTCCATTTCCGCGGCCGATTTGGTCCGGCGACCCATTTCCTTTGGCCGATTTCCCCAGGCGCCATTTCCCCTGGCGATCTTTGCTCGACCTCTCTGCCCTGCCTGCTTTCACCAGCCCGCTTTCCCCGGCCCGCTTTGCCCCGGCTCGTTTGCCCCGGACAAATTCACCCGCGCCCGGATCGCTCCGCGATACCCGTCGGGCGCGATCTGATGTAGCGTCTTCCCGGCATGACCCGGATCGCCCCCCTCCCCTCGCGCGGCGTCATTGCCGTCGCCGGCGCGGACCGCGTGTCCTTCCTGCAAGGCCTCGTCTCGAATGACGTGGCCGCCGCGGCGGAGGGCCGCGCCGTGTGGGCGGCGCTGCTCACGCCGCAGGGCAAGTGGCTTGCGGATTTCTTCATCTTCGCGGCCGGCGAGCGGCTGCTGCTCGACGTCGAACGGGCGCAGATCCCGATGCTGCTGGCCCGGCTCGGCCGCTTCCGCCTGCGTGCCGCAGTGACCCTTGGCGCGCTGGACGGCTGGGCGGTGCACGCCGCCTGGGACAGCCCGCCGCTGGCGGCGCTGCCGCCGGGCAGCCTTTCCGCTCCCGATCCGCGGCTGGCCGAGGCCGGCTGGCGGCTGCTCCTGCCCGAGGCCGCCCCCGATGCCGCCCTCCCCGGGGTCGCCGCTGGTGCCGCCACGGGGGGCATCACCGGGGGCGTCTCTGGAACCACCCCTGGGGCCGCCACCCCCGCCGCCGCGGGGACGGACGCGGCGTTCGAGGCGTGGGATCGGCACCGCCTGGCGCTCGGCCTGCCGGACGGCAGCCGCGACCTCGAATCCGAAAAGACCGTGCTGCTGGAAGCGGGATTCGACGAGCTGGGCGGCATCTCCTGGACCAAGGGCTGCTACATGGGCCAGGAGCTGACCGCGCGGACCCGCTACCGCGGCCTCGTCAAGCGCCGCCTGGTCCCGGTGGAGATCGCGGGCGCCGCCCCTGCCCCCGGCACGAGCGTGCTGCGCCAGGACGGCGACCAGCCGGTCGAAGTCGGCACCCTGCGATCCTGGAACGGCTCGCTCGGCCTCGCGCTGCTTCGACTCGACGCGCTGGCAGCGCCGCTTGCCGCGGGCGAGGCCCGCCTCGTTCCCCACATCCCGGCCTGGATGCGTCTCCCGGAGCCCACGCCATGACCGAAGCACACGCGAACCCGCCGCCGGCGATCGCACCCCAGGGGGGCGGCCCCCAGGAGATAGGTAGCCAGGCGAGCGCTACCCAGGCGATCGATTGGGAAGCGAAATACCGCGCCGGCAGCGCGCCCTGGGAACGGGCCGGCCCGCACCCGGCCTTCCTGGACTGGCGCACCGCCGGCACGCTCGCCCCTTGCCGCATCCTGGTCCCCGGCGCCGGGCGCAGCGCCGAACCGCTCGCCCTGGCCGAGGCCGGGTTCGATGTCACCGTCCTCGACGCCGCGCCCAGCGCGGTCGCCGTGCAGCAGGCACGGTTCGCCCGCATCGGCGTGCACGCGCACGCGGTCGCGGCCGACCTGTTCGCCTGGACGCCGGCGACGCCGTTCGATGCGATCTACGACCAGACCTGCCTCTGCGCCCTGCCGCCGGCGTTGTGGCCGGACTATGCCGCGCGGCTCGCCGCCTGGCTGCGGCCGGGCGGGGCGCTGTTCGTGCTGTTCATGCAGACCGGCCAGGCCGGCGGGCCGCCGTTCGATTGCGACCTCGCCGTCATGCGACGGCTGTTCGGCCCCGATCTTTGGACCTGGCCCGACACCCTGGCGCCGCCGGTGCCGCACCCGACCCTGCGGGAAGAGCAGCCGGCGGTGCTGCGGCGGTCGTAAGGGGGCGCGGCGGACGAACCGCTGCGGTTCTGTCGTGCACTCCGCGCCGCCGTGGTGGAGGCCGCCCGGCGCGCGGTGCGTTGTTTGCCGGCGCGCGGTCCCTGCGGTGCCGTTACCGTCCCGAGGGGCCGTCCCCAGGGTGCCGTCCCGAGGGGCTTCCGGGGGCCATGCCGGGAGCCAACCCGGGGGCTTTCGGCGCCAGGGGACGCCTTCGGGTGCCATTATATTTCGATATAGCAACGATATGGACGTGCGAAACCCCGCGCCGCTCTAGCGTCCGAAAAGCGGAGGGCGGTAGCCTTGCGGACCGTACTCGCGGGCCGCCGCGGCGTCGGACAGCCGAAGCATCCGCACGGGATCGGGTCTTGCCGCCGGCGCGCGCCGCGCCGGCCTGGGCGGCGGCAGGGTCTCGGGCGGCGTGATGCCGAACATCCGGCACACCGGGCGCAGCACGTGCCACAGGCGCGGGGCGGTTGCCAGCAAGTCCGCCATCTCCGGCTGGGCCAGGAAATAGGCGAGCTCGATGCCGTACGGCACCAGATCCGGCCCCATCCGCACCAGCCAGCCGTAGCCGCGCGGCAGCAGGCGCAGCGGCTTCTTGGGCCGCGCGCGCAGCCTGCGCGTGGGGAACGGATCG
>JABBNW010000167.1 GCA_019352115.1 Pseudomonadota bacterium | reverse complement strand
CGCCGCGCCAGGGCCACGAGAACGAGCAGCGCCGGCAGTGCGGCGGCGCACAGGAAGGTGGTGCGGAACCCCAGTCCGAACGCGGCGTCGGCGCCGGTCCCGCGCAGCAGCGCCGAGTCGCGCACCGTCTGGAAGATCGACATCAGCACCGTCGCGCCGGCCACCAGCCCGAGCGTGCGGGTCAACATCCCCAGGCTGCCGGCCACGCCCCGGTCGCGCATCGGGATTGCCCCCGTGACGACATCGAAATACGCCACCTGGAACATGCCGAGGCCGATCCCTTGCGCCAGCATCCCCGGAATGAGGGCGGCAAGCGCGAAACCCGAGCCCGCGACGCAGGCGAGCCCCGCCGCCACCATTCCCGCGCTCGTTGCCATCAGCACGCCGGCCGGCACGCGCAGGGCCAGCCGGCCGGCCAGCGGGCCGCCCAGCATCACGCCCGCCGGCGATGCCGCAAGCACCAGGCCGCCGGCGGCCGTCGATACCCAAGGCAGCCGCGCCAGCGCGAAGGGCACCAGCAGCAGCACGGCGAACGCGGCGAGGTTCATCAGCGCATTGCCGATGTTCGCGAGCGCGAAGCCCGGATCGCGGAACGGCCGCAGGTCGAGCATCGGATGGCGTGCCCGCCCTTCCTGGCGGATGAAGCCGGCAAGCGCCAGCGCCGCACCGGCGGCGGCCGGGAGGGCGATGATCGGCGTGCGGAACCGATTGAGCGCCAGCAGCAGCGTCCCGATCGCCAGCACCAGCCAGGTTGCGCCGGCAAGGTCGAAGCGCTCGCCCAGCACCCGGCGCGGCGTCGCCGGCAACATCAGCCCGGCCAGCCCGCCCAGGGCTGCGACCGGGGCCCGCGCCCAGAACACCGCGCTCCAGCCGAACCGGGCGGTGAGCAGTCCGCCCAGCGCGGGCCCGAGGGCGCCGCCGAGGCCGAAGCCCAAGGTGTAGATCCCGAGCGCCCGCGCCCGTTGCGTTTCAGGATACAGTGCGGTGATCAAGGCCGGCCCGCAACTCAGCACCAGGCCTGCGCCGATGCCTTGCAGGATCCGGGCGGCCAGCAGCCACGCGTAGCCTGGGGCGATCGCGCAGAGCACGAAGGCGGCGGTGTTCCAGGCGCAGCCGGCGAGAAACATCCGGCGGTAGCCGAGCATGTCGGCGGCGCGCCCGAACACCAGCATCAGGCTGGCGGTGGTCAGGGTGTAGGAGATGACGATCCATTGGATCAGCGGGATCGGCAGGCCGAAATGCCGGGTGATCGATGGAAAATCGACATTGACCGCGGAATCGAGCGGCACCACCAGGGTGCCCAGCAGGATCGCAAACACGCCCCAGGCTACGAGCCCGGAGGGTTGGATGGCGGTCCGGTCACGGCACATGCCGTTCCCGCAAGAAAATTGGCCGGAGGACAGGAGGCCCTCCGGCCTGCATGAGGAATGCCGTGCTGGTCAGACCGTCTTCTTCAACGTAGGGGAGGCCTTGAACCGCACCGTCTTGCCGGCCTTCACCTTGATGGCTTCGCCGGTGCGCGGATTGAGCCCCTTGCGGGCTTTCGTCTTGCGCACGGTGAAGGTGCCGAAGCTGGGCAGGGTGAACTTGCCGGACTTCTTGAGCTCCCTGACGATCGCTTCCATCACGTAGCCGGCGGCGCGATTGGCGGCTGCGCCGGTGATCTCGGCGGACTCTTGGATCGCCTGAGCGATGAAGGCTTTCGACATGCTGTCTCCTCAGCGTGTTGTCGCGGCTTGCAGTCCCCGTCGACCTGGCGAGGCTGCTTGGTTGCTTGATCTGGTCACGGCGCGTACCGATTCGCCGCGTCGCTGCAACGGCTTTAGCCGCGCCGGCCGGATTGCGCCAGTGGTTCTGCAAGTTTTGCCCGGAAATTTTGCAGATCACGGCGCGGGGCAGCGGAACCTGCCCCGCGCCGCCCTGCTAGTGTCCCGAGTCGCAAATGGCGTCATCATGCCTCGGGACACTAGCCCTTTATTTTCAGTGCCCTGCTGGTCCCTGAAATGGGAAGGCATTTCAGGGGCAGGACACGAGCTCTTTATTTTCAGTGGCCTGCTGGTCCCTGAAATGGGAAGGCATTTCAGGGGCAGGACACGAGCTCTTTGTTTTCAGTGGCCTGCTGGTCCCTGAAATGGGAAGGCATTTCAGGGGCAGGACACTACAGCCCGGCCTGCGACACGAATTTCGTGTTCAGATACGCCTCGATCGCTTCCAGGCCGCCTTCCGAGCCGTAGCCGGAATCCTTCACGCCCCCGAACGGAACCTCCGGCAGGGCCAGCCCATGGTGGTTGATGGACATCATGCCGGCCTCCACCGCCGCGGCGATCGCGTTCGCCGTGCGGGCCGAGCGGGTATAGGCATAGGAGGCAAGGCCGAACGGCAGCCGATTCGCCTCCGTGACCGCGTCATCGAAGGTGCGGAACCGGGAAATCACCGCAACCGGGCCGAACGGCTCCTCGTGCATGATGCGCGCGTCCGCCGGCACGTCGGTCAGCACCGTGGGCTCGAAGAAATTGCCCTTGTTGCCGATCCGGTTGCCGCCGGTGCGTAACGTTGCGCCACGCTGCACGGCATCGCCGATGAAGCTCTCCATCGCCGTGATCCGGCGCGGATTGGCGAGCGGGCCCATCGTGGTCCCGGCCTCCAGCCCGTCGCCCACCTTCGCCGCCGCGATGCGGGCCGTGAACTGCTCCACGAACGCATCGTACACCGGCTCCTGGACCAGGAACCGGGTGGGCGAGATGCACACCTGGCCGGCATTGCGCAGCTTGCTGGGGGCCAGGATCTTCACCGCCGTCTCGATATCGGCGTCGTCGAACACGATCGCCGGGGCGTGCCCGCCCAGCTCCATCGTCGCCCGCTTCATATGCGCCCCGGCCAGCGCGGCCAGCTGCTTGCCGATCGCGGTCGAGCCGGTGAAGGAGATTTTCCGGATCACCGGATGCGGGATCAGATATTCGGAAATCTCCGCCGGCACGCCGTAGACGAGGTTCACCACCCCGGCCGGCACGCCCGCATCGACGAAGCAGCGGATCAATTCGGCCGGGGAGGCGGGGGTTTCCTCCGGGGCCTTGACGATGATCGAACACCCGGCGGCGAGTGCGGCGGACAGTTTGCGCACCACCTGGTTGATCGGGAAATTCCACGGCGTGAACGCCGCCACCGGCCCGACCGGCTCCTTCAGCACGAGCTGATAGATGCCCTCGGCGCGGGCGGGTACGACCCGGCCATAGGCGCGGCGGGCTTCTTCGGCGAACCAGTCGATCACGTCGGCGCCGGCGAGCGTCTCGCCTTTGGCCTCGGCGAGCGGCTTGCCCTGTTCCAGGGTCATCAGCCGGGCGATGGAATCGGCGCGTTCGCGCAACAGGTCGGCGGCCTTGCGCATGAGCTTCGACCGATCGTAGGCCGACATCCGGCGCCAGACATGGAAGCCCTTGTCGGCAGCCGCCAGCGCACGGTCGAGGTCGGCACGACCCGCGTGCGCGACCGTGCCGTTGGTCTCGCCGCTGGCGGGGTTGACCACCGGCAGGCTGCGGCCGGACTCCGATTGGGTCCAGGCACCGTCGATCAGCAGCAGGACATCCGGATACATGGCTGGCCTCTCTTTCAGTTGCGGGGCCCGCCTTCGGGCGCCTGCCGACGCGCGGCGGCGCCGTACGTGCGAAGCGGCGGGGTCCGCCGGGTGGTAGCCCCGATAGCCCGCTTGTCAAGCCGCGCCCGCGGCGGCCAGCCCGGCCACCAGCCGCAGATCCGCGACGAAAGCCGCGTATTCCCGCGCCCGCCCCGCCTCGTCCGGCACCCGCAGCAGGAACGACGGATGCACCGTGACCAGCGCCGTTTCGCCCGCGGGCAGCCGGATCGGCCGCCCGCGCTCGCGCCCGATCGTGACCGGCCGGCCGAGCACCGTGCGCGCCGCCGTCGCCCCCAGCAGCACGAGCACGTCCGGGCGCAGCCGCACGCGCTCCACATCCAGCCAGAACCGACAGGCCTCGATCTCCGGCCCGACCGGGGTCTGGTGCAGGCGGCGGCGGCCCCGCGCGACGAACTTGAAGTGCTTGACCGCATTGCTGATCCACACGGCGCGGCGGTCGATCCCGGCTTCTTCCAGGGCGCGGTCCAGCAACTGGCCGGCGGGCCCGACGAACGGGCGGCCGATCACGTCCTCCTGGTCGCCCGCCTGCTCGCCGATGAACATCACCCGGGCGCCGGGCGGGCCTTCGCCGAACACGGTCTGCGTCGCCGGCGCACTGAGCGGGCAGCGTCGGCAGGCCGCCGCCTCGCGCGCGGCGGCGGCGAGCGCCGGGTCGGGCGCCCCGTAGCCCCCAAGCACCACCGGCCCCAGCGCGGGACGGTCCGGCGGGCGGCGGGCTTCCTCGAACGTCTCGGCCTCCGGCAGCGAGGTGCCGGCCGTGCTCGCGGCCAGCAGGTCGGCGCCGAATTCGCTCCAATAGGCGCGCAGCGCCGCATCGTCCGGTACCAGGGCCGGGTCCACCGCCGGGCCGAAGCGCACGCGAGCAGCGGCCGGCTCCCAATGCGCGCTGCCCTCGGGGGTCAGGATGGAGACCGCGAAGTCCGGGTACCACCGCGCCAGGACTTGCGCGTTCGCCTCCAGCACGAACTGGGCGGGCGCATACCAGCCGAGCAGCCGGGCCCCGTCCGCGGCGGGCAGGTAGCGGAGCAAGGCGCGCATCCGATGCGCCTCCGCCCGGACCGCCAGAGCGAGGCTCCGGGCCTGCGCCAGGTCGGGGTGTCCGGGATCCTCCATCACCGCTTCGCCGGCGTGGGCGCGCCAGACCAGCCGATACAGCAGCCCGAACCGCTCCGGCGCGCGCGCCTGGATCGCCTGGGCGGCGAGGGCGACCAGCGCGCGCGAGACCGCGAACCTTCCCTCGGCCTGCGGCGGCGGCGGCGGCGCGGCGGCGGGGTTCACCGTCCAGACCAGCGTCTCCGGCGGGACCCCTGCCAGCACAAGCGCGCGAGCCTGGGCGCGCCACCCGTCCCAGTCCGTCTCCCCACGCATATCTATGACCCGCATGGCCCCAGGACACTCCATCCCGGCACGGTTTCCAATCCCGCCGGATCGGCGCTAATCAAGACGGGCAGAGGAGGACGCGCCATGACCCCCGATCCCCTGGTGCTCGACATGGGCCGCCAGTTCAGCGCCGAACGCCTCGCCCCCGGCGCGCCCGCGCGCGAAAAGGCCGGGCGCATCGAGCCCGCGATCATCGACGAACTGGGCGCGCTCGGCATCCTGGGGGCCACCACCCCCGTGGAATGGGGCGGCTCGGACCTCGATCCCGTCACCTATGCGCTGCTGCTGGAGGAGATCGCCGCCGGCGACGGCGCGGTGTCCACCCTCGTTTCGGTGCATAATTCGCCCACCTGCGTCGTGCTCGACAAATTCGGCACCGATGCGCAGAAGGACCGCTGGCTGCGTCCGCTGGCGAGCGGGGCGCATATCGGCTCGTTCGGCCTGACCGAGCCCCAGGCGGGATCGGATGCGTCGAACCTGCGCACCCGCGCGGTGCGCCGCGGCGATCGCTGGATCGTCAACGGCGCCAAGCAGTTCATTTCCAACGCGACCCTGCCGGGCAGCATCGTCTTCTTCGCCGTCACCGATCCGACCGCCGGCAAGAAGGGCATCTCCTGCTTCGTTGCCGACAAGGCGATGCCGGGCTTCAAGGTCCTGCGGGTCGAGGAGAAGCTCGGGCAGAAAGCCTCCGACACCTGCGCGCTCGCGTTCGAGGACATGGAGCTTGGCGCCGACCAGCTCGTTGGGCGCGAAGGGGAGGGGTACCGGATCGCGCTCTCCACCCTGGAATCGGGACGCATCGGGATTGCCGCGCAGAGCGTGGGCATGGCGCGCGCGGCGCTCGAGTTCGCGATCGGCTACGCGCGCGACCGCACCGCCTTCGGCCAGCCGATCATCGCCCACCAGGCGGTCGCGTTCCGCCTGGTCGATGCCAAGACGAGACTGGAAGCGGCGCGCCAGATGACCCTGCACGCCGCCCGCCTGAAGGCCGCCGGGGAGCCGGCGCTGGAAGCCGCCTGCATGGCCAAGCTGTTCGCCTCCGAAGCGGCCGAGGCGATCTGCACCGCGGCGATCCAGACCCTGGGCGGCTACGGCTTCCTCGCCGACTACCCGGTGGAGCGGATCTACCGGGACGTGCGGGTGTGCCAGATCTACGAGGGCACGTCGGATGTGCAAAAACTGATCCTGCAACGGATGCTGTAGGCCGCCATGCACGGAATGTCCGCGCCGGCCGGGGATGACGCGACGACGGCGCCGGCGCTCGCCCGCTACCGCGCCGTCCGCGCGCATACCGAAACCCTGGCGGGCGCGCTGAGCGCGGAGGACCAGGGCCTGCAATCGATGCCGGACGCGAGCCCGGTCAAATGGCATCGCGCGCACACCACCTGGTTTTTCGAGACCTTCGTCCTCTGTCCCTTCGTGCCGGACTATCGGGTGTTCGACCCGGATTTCGGCTTTCTGTTCAATTCCTATTACGAGCAGATCGGCCCGCGTCATCCGCGCCCCGCGCGCGGCATGCTGACCCGCCCGCCGGCGGCGCAGATCGGCGCCTACCGCGCCCATGTTGACACCGCCATGGCAACGTTGCTCGCGGCGCGGGCGGACGAGGTTGCCGAACTGGTGGAACTCGGGTTGCAGCACGAGCAGCAGCACCAGGAGCTTCTGCTCACCGACATGCTGCACGGCTTCGCGCAGAACCCGCTGGCGCCGGCGGTGCTGCCCGGCTGGACCGAACCGGCCGGCGCCACGGTGCCCGATCGTTTCGTGGCCTGCCCCGGCGGCCTGGTCGAGATCGGCCATGCCGGCGACGGCTTCTGTTTCGACAACGAGGCGCCGCGGCACCGTGTGTTCCTGGAACCCTACGCCATTGCCGCCCGCCTCGTGACCAACGGCGCCTGGGCCGATTTCATCGCCGACCGCGGCTACCGGACCGCGCCCCTGTGGATGTCCGACGGCTGGGCGCGGGTCGCCGCGGAAGGATGGGACGCGCCGTTGCATTGGCGCCGGCGCGACGGGGCCTGGTGGCAGATGGGGCTCGGCGGCCTGGCGCCGATCGATCCCGCCGCGCCGGTCCGCCACATCAGTTGGTACGAGGCCGACGCCTTCGCCCGCTGGGCCGGCGCGCGCCTGCCGAGCGAAGCGGAATGGGAGGTCGCGGCGGCCCTGCCGCAGGTTGCGGACGCCACCGGCCGGGTCTGGCAATGGACCGCCAGCGCCTACCTGCCCTATCCGGGCTACCGTCCGGCGCCCGGCGCGGTCGGCGAATACAACGGCAAATTCATGATCGGGCAGATGGTGCTGCGCGGCGGCTCCCTCGCCACGCCCGCGGGTCACACGCGGGCGAGCTACCGGAACTTCTTCCACCCCGAGAAGCGCTGGCAGTTCGCCGGGCTTCGCCTGGCGCGCGACATCTAGAAGGGGGCGGCCGATGCCCGACGATTTCATTCCGCACGAGCGGCCGGGCACCGTCGCCGCGCTGGCGCTCGCCGGATTGCGGCGGCGCCGCAAGACGCTGCCCGCGCAATTGTTCTACGACGAGGCCGGCTGCGGGCTGTTCTACCGCATTACCGAACTGCCGGAATACTATCTGACCCGCACCGAACTCGCCCTGCTGCCGCGGGTCGCGGCGGACGTCGCGGCGACCCTGCCCGGGCCGGTCGCGCTGGTGGAATATGGCGCCAGCGACGAAACGAAGGCTGGGTTCCTGCTCGACATGCAGCGCGCCGGCGCGCCGCTGGTCGCGGCCTACGTGCCGATCGACATCGCCGCCCCGGCCCTCGCCGCACTCACGGCCCGACTGCGGCGGGCGCGACCGGGCCTCGCGGTGTTTCCGGTGGCGGCCGACTTCCTCGAGCCGGTGGCGTTGCCGGACGCGATCGGGCGGCTGCCGCGGCTCGGGTTCTTCCCCGGCTCCACGATCGGCAACCTCGATCCGATCGCGGCGCGCGTGTTCCTGGGCGGCGTGCGGGCGGCGCTGGGGGAGGGGGCGCGGCTGCTGGTCGGCGCCGACCTGCGCAAGGACCCGTCCGTCCTCCTGCCCGCCTATGACGACGCTGCCGGCGTCACGGCTGCTTTCAATCGCAACCTTTTGGTCCGGCTGAACCGGGAAGCCGGCGCCGGGTTCGACCCCGCCACCTTCGATCACCGCGCGGTGTGGAACGCAGAGGAAGGGCGGGTCGAGATGCACCTCGTCAGCCGGCGCGCGCAAACCGTGCCGGTGGCCGGGGAGGCGGTGCACTTCTCCGAGGGCGAAACGATCCATACCGAGAACAGCTACAAATATACGCTCGCCGGATTGGCCGAGTTGGCCGGCGCGGGCGGGTGGCATCGCGAGCGCGTTTGGACCGATGCCGAGGAGCTGTTTTCGGTGCACGCCAAGGGCATCGCCCTTGGAACCCTTCCGTTGGTCAGGGGGTGTTGCGCCTTGCCAGTATTTGGATGGCTTCTCTTATTGCGCCTACGTTGTTGGCGACTGGGGTGAATCGTTCCGTTCTTGCGAAGAGATCGGCCAGGGACGGGGGTAGCGCCGGGCGGGTGCCGGTGGCGCGCTCCATGGCGTCGGGGAATTTCGCCGGGTGGGCCGTGGCCATTGCGACCGTCGGCACGCCGTGGCCGGCTGGCAGGGCGCGGGCGGCGGCGATACCCACCGCGGTGTGCGGGTCCGCCAGGTAGCCGCAGGCGCGGTGCAGCCGGGCGATTTCCGTGATCGTGCCTTCGTCGTCCAGCCGGAAACCGTGCAGCACCGCACGCGCCCGATGCCAGGCCGCCTCGGGCACCGGCATTTTGCCCGTCTGGCGGAACGTCCCCATCGCGGCCGCGGTGGCGGCGGGATCGCGGTCCAGCAGTTCGAACAGCAGGCGCTCGAAATTGGAGCTGACCTGGATGTCCATGCTGGGCGACAGGCTGGGTTCGACCGGGCGGACCGACATGTCGTTGGCGTCCAGGAAGCGGGCCAGGATGTCGTTGCGGTTCGACCCCACCACCAGGCGCGCCACCGGCAGGCCCATCCGCCGCGCCGTCCAGGCGGCGAGCACGTTGCCGAAATTGCCGGTCGGCACGGCGAACGCCACCTCCCGCTCCGGAGCCCCCAAGGCCAGGGCGGCGGCAGCGTAGTAGGGCACCTGGGCGGCGATGCGCGCCCAGTTGATGGAATTCACAGCGGCCAGATGCAGCTCGGCGCGCAGGGCGGCATCGGCGAACAGCGCCTTCACGAGGTCCTGGCAGTCGTCGAAACTGCCGTCGACCGCAAGATTCAGCACGTTCGGCGCGGTGACGGTGGTCATCTGCCGCCGCTGCACCTCGCTGGTGCGGCCGTGCGGATGCAGGATGACGAGATCGACCCGGGCGCGGCCGGCGAAGGCCTCGATCGCCGCCGAGCCGGTATCGCCGGAGGTGGCGCCGACGATCGTCACCCGTTCCCCGCGTGCCTCCAGCACGTGCTCGAACAGGCGGCCGAGCACCGACATCGCCATGTCCTTGAAGGCAAGGGTCGGACCGTGGAACAATTCCTGGACGAACAGGTTGGTGTCGAGCTGGACCAGCGGCACCACCGCGGGATGGCCGAAGCCGGCGTAGGACTCGGCGCAGATCGCGGCGATCGTCTCCGGCGCGATCGCCGCGCCGACGAAGCGGCACAGCAGGCGCGCGGCGAGCACGGGGTAGGGCAGGCCGCGCAGCGCCCGCCAGTCGGCCGAGGCGAGTTGCGGCCAGACCTCGGGGACAAACAGCCCACCGTCCTCGGCGAGGCCGGCCAGCAGCACGCCGGCGAAGTCCCGGGGCTCGGCGCGGCCGCGGGTCGAGACATAGCGCATCGCGCGTTCCTTTCGCCCGGCGGGCCGGGATCGTGGTCGAAGGCCCCTGCCGGCGTGCCGGCGTTGG
>JABBNW010000166.1 GCA_019352115.1 Pseudomonadota bacterium | reverse complement strand
TGAAATACGACGACGTGATGAACGACCAGCGCAAGGAGGTCTATGCCCAGCGCAAGGAGTTCATGCGCGCCGAGGACGTGTCGGAGACCCTGGCCGAGATGCGCGCCGAGGTCGTCACCGCCCTGGTCGAACGTCGGGTTCCCGCCAAGGCCTTCGTCGAGCAGTGGGAGCTAGCCGAGCTGGCCGAGGACGTGCACCGGGTTCTCAACCTCGATGTCCCGGTCGTGGACTGGGGCCGCGAGGAAGGGATCGACGAGGTCCAGTTGCGCGAACGCATCGAGCAGACGGCCGAC
Source organism: Pseudomonadota bacterium (assembly GCA_019352115.1). Classification (GTDB taxonomy): domain Bacteria; phylum Pseudomonadota; class Alphaproteobacteria; order Acetobacterales; family Acetobacteraceae; genus JAJZVS01. The sequence continues at coordinate 9,754 of JABBNW010000166.1, read as the reverse complement.
CAGATGATGGCCGCCAAGGCCGCCAACCTCGGCCCGGAGCTGATGCGCTACGTCGAGAAGTCGTTGCTGATCCAGACCCTGGACGCGGTGTGGAAGGAGCATCTCTATGCGCTCGATCACCTGCGCCAGGGCATTGGCCTGCGCGCCTATGGCCAGAAGGACCCGCTGAACGAATACAAGGCCGAGGCCTTCGCGCTGTTCAACTCCATGCTGGACGAGTTGAAGGAGCGGGTGACGACGATGCTGAGCCGGGTCGAAATGGGTCCGGACGCACCGCCGGCGTTCGATTTCCAACCGCAGCCGGGTCAGTATCTGGAACTGCACCCCGACCCGATGTCCGCCTTCGCCGCCGCCGGCGAACCGGTCGGGGACGCCGAATTGGCGACCCTGGCGCCGCCGGTCGTGATGGCAGCCCAGCCGCGGCGGGCGGAGGCGGTCAATCCGGACGATCCCGCCACCTGGAGCGCGACGCCGCGCAACGCGCTCTGCCCCTGCGGGTCGGGACGGAAATACAAGCACTGCCACGGCAAGCTGGCCTGACCGCCCGCCTGCCGCGGCGGGTCACACGACCAGGCGCATCCGCCGCGCCGCGGCCGGTTCGCGCGGCAGGCCCTCGGTTTCCGCGAACGAGCCCCACATGTCGCCGTTGTAGCCCTCGAGCGTGAACTGGCGCGGCCGGTAGGTCGCTTCCTGTTCCGGCAGGATGTGTTTCACGCCGACGGAATATTCGTACACCATGCCGTCCGGGCCTTCGAAATACACCATGATCGCGGTCGAGATCGGGTGCCGGCCCGGCCCATACACGATCTTCACCCCCTGTTGTTTCAGCCAGTAGTAGGAGCGCATCACGTCGTCGATGTCCTCCACCTGGTGGTTGATGTGCTGGATGCCCGGGCGGGTGGACGGCATCAGCACGACGGAGTGATGCACGGTGTTGATGCGCAGGAACGTCGCATCGCCCAGCCAGTCCGACACGCGCGCGTTCAAGAGCCGGGTCCAGAACGCGGTATCGCGTTTCGGGTCGGTGCTGAACATGCCGACATGGCTGAAATTGTCGATCATGATGTCGCGGCCGGGGGTGAAGCGCACGCCGCTGTTGAAGGGGCGGGCGAGGAACTCGATCTGGTTGCCGGAGGGATCGGTGGTGGCGATGAAATCCCGCGTGCGGCGGGCGTCGCATTCGGCGCGCGTGCCGCGATGCACCGGGCGGCCCTCGCGTTCCAGTGCCGCGCCGAGGGCGTCGAGATCGTCCGGGTCGAGCAGGTCGATGCCGATCGTGTGGTCGGCGGGATCGCCCTCGAAATAGACCAGGGTATGGTCGCGGGTGTCGCCGCGCACGGTGGCGCGGTCGGAGCGGAAATAGGCGGATTTGCCTTCGCGCGCGACCAGTTGCAGCCCGACGATGTCGGTGGCGAAGGTGATGGCGGCTTCGAGGTCCGAGGTGCCGAGCCGCGCGTAGCGGATGTCGTGCAGGTTGATCATGGCGTTTCCTTGCGATGCCGGGGCTCGCCGCAAGAACGGGCGGCCGCGTTTGGCGGGAGGCTAATCCCCCGGCCGCACCGGCTGCAACCGCCGCGGCGGCTACACCGGCAGGCGCCGCCCCTGGTGCGCCCGGCCGATCCGCGCGCTGTCCTCGCTGTGGTCGGCGATCACCCGCACCCCCTGGTCCAGCCGGGCCACGATATTGCCGGGGTTGCCGCCCTCCAGGAACGCGATCCCGCGCGCCCGGCACGCCGCCAGCACCCGGTCGCGCGCGCGCTGCATCTCCGGCGGATAGGGATCGCGCTGCAACGTCAGGTAGCCGAGCGCGAGGCCAAGATCGCCCGGTCCCATCTCGGCGAAACCGAGCCCCGGCACCGCCAGGATGTCCTCGCAGGCGGCGATGCCCTCGGGGCTTTCCAGCTTCACGCCGAGCAGCAGCTCGCCCTCCGGATTGAGCGGCCAGGGATCGGCGCGGCGCATGTATTCCTCGGGCGAAATCCCCCAGATCGGCGCCGCGGTGCCCTCCGACCCGCGCCCGCGGGTGCCGCGACCGAGCCGTCCCGCGGCCGGCGCCGGCTCGGCCGCGCCGTCCATCCGCGCGAGCGGGGAGGGCAGGGTGGGATCGACGCCGGCGGGCTGGTGCGGATAGCGGCAGGCTTCGACGAAGGCGCGCACCGCCGCGGCCGTTTCCGCCTGGCAGAGCAGGATGCCGTGCACGCCGCGGCCGAGGATCTGGCGGAACTGCCAGGCGTTGTAGCGGACGTTCGCCGCGTCGATGCCGTTCACCGGCGCTTCCACGATCACCGCCGGCGTGCGGTGGCCCGATCGGGTCGGGCCGGCAGCGGCCAGGCCGCGCATGTAGGCATCGAGCCCGGTCATGTCGAAGGCGCCATGTTCCATGCCGACATTGATGTAGTCGGCCCAGGTGCCGGCGTCGGCCATCCCCTGCGCGTGGGTCAGCACATGGCCGGTATGTGCGCCGGCGTAATAGATCGCCTGGTCCTGCGACAGCAGCGCGATGGCACGGTTGATCCGCTGGGTCATGGCCTTGGTCTCCTGCTGCGGGGCGGGATCATTCCGGCTCGATCGGGAGCACCCCGAGGCTGGTCCAGGCGATCGGCGCGCCGCACTGTTCCGCCGCCTGCGCCGGCGGGAGGGCGGCGTCCCAGTGCACCGCGAGGAAGCGGCGGGCCGTCACGCCGCGCGCGGCGTCGGAGATCAGCCACAGCAGCGGCGGCACCATCACTTCCGGGCGGATCAGCTTGTCCCGTTCGGCCACCTCGGCGTCCGGAATGATCCGGGTGTCCGTCATCCCGCCCGGCACCAGCACGTTCACCGTGACCCCGGTGCCGGCGAGGTCGGCGGCCATGACGGCATGTGCCGCCTCCGCCGCGGCCTTGCTGGCGCCGTACAGCGCGTAGCCGCCGCGCATCATGGTGCCGAGGCTGGTGGTGACGCCGATGATCCGGCCGCGCTTGCGTTCGATCATGTGCGGCGCGGCAGCGCGCGCCAGCATCAGGGGCGCGGTCGCGTTCACGGCGACGAATCGGCTCCATTGCTCGGATGTGATTTCCCAGAAACGGATCGGGTTGTCGCGTTGGTCCGGGCGGATCGCGCCCTGGCCGATGCCGGCGTTGTTCACCAGCACGTCGATCTTGCCGAAGCGGCCGAGCACGTCGGCGACGATGCGGGTGCTGCTCTCCGGTTGCGCGAGGTCGGCGGTAACGGTCTGCAACGATCCGGTCGTGTCCCGCTGCGCTGCCGCCTCGGCCAGGGTGTGCAGCCAGGCGGCGTCCCGGTCGATCGCGGCGACATCGACACCCGCGCCGAGCAGGCCGAGCGCGATGGCGCGTCCGATCCCGCTGCCTGCGCCCGTCACGATCGCCACCTGTCGGTCCGCCGTCATGTCCGCTCCCTTGCGTTCCCGTCGGCGTGCCACGGCTGCTTATGCCGTGGGCCGATCTTGTGGTTCGTCCAGGCCGGCGCCGCACCGGTCTCGATCTGGGGCGGCCGCCCATCATTCATGCTGGAACAGATCGGCGCTGGATGCCAGCGCCCGAGCCGGTGCGGCCCGGGCCGGTGCGCGCCGCCGACGAAGCCGGGACGTGTGAAGTTCCTGTCGGGATCGCCGGTGGGGGCCGTTTCAGCTGGGCACGCATTCGCGCGGCCTGGGAACGGTTCGGCCGCGATCAAAATCGCGTCATCCCGACCCGGCTCCTGGCGCGGGCCGCCCTCGTGCCAGGCGCGCGGGGCCGGCGTTGCCTTGGCGCCCCCGGACGCCGAAGCTCCCCGCCCGCGGCCCTCGCCGCATTCCGGGAGATCGCCATGCCGCCGTCCCGCCTGACCGAAACGGAGCGTGCCGCCCTCGCCACCACCCTGCCGGCCTGGACCCTGGTCGCCGCCGGGGACGCGGGCGGCGAAGCGCTCCGCCGGCGCTTCACCTTCCCGAACTTCTCCGCCGCCTGGGGGTTCATGTCGCGGGTCGCCCTGCTCGCCGAGCAGCAGGACCACCATCCCGACTGGTCGAACGTCTGGAACCGGGTGGACATCACTCTGTCCACGCACGACTCCGGCGGCCTGACCGCGCGCGACGTGCGCCTGGCCGGCGCGATCGACGCCCTGGTGGCGGGACACTGAGCGGGGCGCCGGCTGATCCGCGGCGCCACTCCGGTCGGGTGGCCGCGCCGCGGTTTTCGCTGGCGCACGGGGGCGCAGCATGGTCATTTCTGACCCGCAGCGGAGTCGGATGCCGATGCGCGTGCTGTTCGTCATTCACGAGCTGGCCCTGAACGGTGCCGTCACGGCGCTGCTCGCGCAGGTGCGGGCGCTGACGGCGGCGGGGACGCAGGTGACGGTGCTGGCACCGGCCGTCACCGGGCGTGCCGCCGCGCTGCGCGAGGATTTCCTTGCCGCCGGCGCTGCCGTCGTCGCCCGCACGACCGCGGCGGAGCACGACGTCGCTGTCGGCTGCACGGTGTTCGCCGCCGAGGCGCTCGCGACCCTGGTCGGCCACCTGCCGCTGGTCTGGTGGATCCATGAGGGCGAGGGCGGCGTGGAATACCTGGTGGCCCGCCCGGCGATGCGCCAACTCCTGGGCCGGGTGGACCGGCTGGTTTTCCCCGGCCGCGGCACGGTGGAGCGTGTGTGGGCCGGCCTGCTCGGCGGGCTGCCGCCGGGCCGGGCGGACGTGATCCCGGCGCTGGTCGCCCCGCCCGTCGCCGGCCCCGCAGCGGCGAAGGCGGCGGGGCGGGTGCGGGTGCTGTGCGTCGGCTCGATCTATCCGCGCAAGCGGCAGGGCGACCTGATCGCCGCCGTCGCCGCACTCGGCCCGGCCGCCCCGGTGGAATGCGTGCTGGCCGGGGAGCGGGTGCAGCTCGATCCGGCGGCGGAAAGCCTGATTGCCGCCAATGCCGATCGCTTCCTCCTGCCCGGGGGGCTGGCGCCGGCGGCGGTGCAGGCGCTGTACCGGTCCGCCGACATCTTCGCCCTGCCGTCGGCGGAGGAAAGCATGCCGATCGCGCCGCTCGAAGCGGCGATGTTCGGGGTTCCGGTGGTTCTCACCGATCTCGATTGCTACGCCGGCGTCTGGCGGCACGGGGTGAACGCGCTGCTGCATCCGGTGGCGGATGTGGAGCTGCTGGCCTGGTCGCTGCGGATGCTGATCGAAAGCCCCGGGCTGCGGGCGCGATTGGCCGCGGCGGGGCGGATGGTGGCGGAGCGGTTCGGCCCGGCGCGGACGACCGCCCTGTTCGCCGCCGTGCTGGGCGAGGTGGTCGCGGGCCGGCAGGTGCCGCGTGCGGGGGCGGGATGAAGCTGCTCGTCGTCGATGCCTCGGTGGGCTTCAACGGCAGCGCAGCGCTTGCCGCACGTTGGGCGGGCCATCTCCGCCGGCGGGGGATCGACGCCGCCGCGACCTTGCCGAACGATCCCGACGGTCCGCTGCGGCGCGTCTATGTGGCCGAGGGCGTGCCCGTGCTGGGCCCGACGGTATCGCTGGAGCCCGATACGGTCGCGCTGTTCACCACCGCGGCGGCGCGCACGATGGTCCAGCAGGTCGGCCGGCCCGCCCGATCGATCTGGCTGATCCGCGACGGGCATGCAGGCCTCGTTTCGCTGGCGGCGCCGCCCGGCATCGATCGGTTGTGGGAGACGATCGGCGCCCTGGTCTTCCACGATGGCATCCAGCCGCGGGACATCTTCGCCCCCTTCCTGCGCACGACCCGGCCGGATCGGGTTCATATCGTTCCGCCCGGGGTCGATCTGCCGCAACCGGAGGCCGTGCCCCCGCCCGCCGAGGGGGCGTTGCGGGTCGCTGCGGTCGGCACCATCGGCCCGCGCAAGCGCCAGGGCGACCTGCTGATGGCCCTTGTCCGGATGGGGGATCCCGGGGTCACTGCCGAGTTGGTGGGCCGGGTGGGCGATCTGCCGGCGGAGGCCGTGCGCGCCGCCCAACTCCTGGCCGAGCGCCTGCGCTTCCACGGTGAGCTGCCGGTCGGGGCGGTGCCGGAGGTGCTCGCGGGTTGTCACGCCGTCGTGCTGCCGTCGGATGAGGGCATCGCGCCGCTGGCGGTGCTGGAAGCGGCGGCGCGGGGCCTTGTGCCGGTGCTCGCCGATCTGCCGGCGTATCGTGACGTCTGGCGGCACGGGCGCAATTGCCTGCTGCACCCGCCCGGCGACGTGCCGATGCTGGCCTGGTGCCTGCGCATCCTCGCCTCCGATCCCGACTTGCGCCGGCGGCTCGCGGCGGCGGCGCGGGCTACGGCGGCGCGCTTCCCGGCGGCATCGTTCTGCGCCAGGATGGATCTCGTCATGGCCGGTCTCGGTTGAGCCGGCACGACGGACATCCGTCGTCCGTGCCGTCGGCTTGCTTTTGTACGTTCGGAGCGTAGGGGGCACCCCGCATGGACAACCTCACCACCCTTGCCAACCGGTTCGGCAGCGACAAGGGCACCACGGTCGGGCGGCCGCCGCATCGCTACACGTTTCTCTACGATCTGCTGTTCCATCCGTTGCGCGACCAGCCGATCGCTCTGGCGGAAATCGGGCTCGCCGTGGGCGGCCCGGAACTGGGCGGGGTGGTGGATCGGCGAGTCGCGTCGCCCTCGGCGGCGATGTGGCAGGCGTATTTTCCGCAGGCGCGGACTTTCGGCTTCGACATCTCCGATTTCGCGCATCTCGAATCCCCGCGCTTCACCTTCGTCCGCGGCGATTCGGGGGAGGCGGCGGATCTGCGCCGGCTGGCCGCGGCCGGGGAGGGGTTCGACGTCATCATCGACGACGGGTCGCACGCGTCGTACCATCAGCAACTGACGCTGCGGATCCTGTTCCCCTGCCTGCGGCCCGGCGGTCTCTATATCATCGAGGACCTGCACTGGCAGTCGCCGCGGTACGAAGCGGTGCTGCCGCCGGTCCCGCGCACCGCCGATTTCCTGCATCATTTCCTGCTGAACGACATCTATATCGAGAACCGGCTGTTCTCCCGCGCCGAAATGACCCGCCTGCGCGAGACGGCGGCGTCCTTTGCGTTATTCCCGGATTTCTCCGGCGCAGGGGGCGGTGGAGGGATCAAGCTTGCGGTGCTGCGGGCCGGGCCGGCGGGCGGCGCTTCCCTCGGCTGGTAGCCGCGCCGCGGTCCCGGCCCGGGCGGCCGCTCAGCCCCTGATGGCGGACAGCCGCTCGCACAGCGGGGCGAGCCCGCCGTCGGCGACCAGGACGGTGATCGCCTCGCCGATCAGCTTCAGCGTCCGATCGCCGATCTCCTTCGCCGTCTCGACATGCTCGCCGCCGATATGGCCGAGGCCGAGACCGGCGCTGGTCGCAAGGCCGACCAGTTTCGGCACCCATTTCGTGAAGCCGCTGGTGACTTCCTCGATTTCCTCCAATTCTCCGGTCCAGCGCAGGATGTTGTCCTTGCCCGCCGTGATGCGCGCCTCCTTGCCCTTCGTGCCGAATGCGGTGACGACGATGGCCTCGTAGGTCTCGCGCGCGCCTTCGATGATCCCGATGACCGTCGCCTTCTGCTTGCTGGTCAATCGGGAAGAAAACCCGTTGAGGATCTCCGCATAGGCCTGCATCACCGTCTCCAGCCGCATGAGCTGGCCGCCGAGGTCGTTGAAGGTTGCGGTCAGCACGTTCAGCTTGTGCTGGTAGTCGTTGATCAGCGTCTTGCACGCCTCGATGCTGGTCACGTCGAGGTTGGTGGCGCCCTTCAGCGCGCCGGCGATGGTTTCGAGCGTATTCACCCGCAGCCGGTTCAGCACGCTCTTCTTGTTCTTGCTGTCGGACCAGTATTTCGCCACGGCCGCGATCTGGGTCTCGATGAAGTCGGCGAGCATGTCCATCTTCACGACCGCCTTGATGGCGATGGTCGCGATCTCGATCCCCAGCCGGATGATCGCGAGGATGGCAAGCGGCGCGGTGGCGCCGGACGAGGCGACGGTGTGGGCGATGTGGCCGGAGATCAGGCCGAAGTCGATCAGCACGATCGCCACCTTGCCGGTCCGGTACTTCATGATGTCGCGTTCGATCTTCAGCTGCTGCTTGATGAACGCGATCGCTTCCTCGCCGGCTTCGCTGGAGATCCGCTCCTGCATGCTGTCGATCCAGCTGTTGGCGCGCGCGATGAACGTGGTCATCTCGTCCGCCAGCTGATCCGTGATCTCCGTCGGAAGCGGGGTCTGCATGGCGACGGAGAGCGCGGCGTATCGATTGAGCTCGCCGCGCAGCGCGGTGCCGGCCCCGGCGATCCGGTCGAGGTAGTGCGCCAGGTTGCGGTCGATGCAGCTGCTGAACGCCTTGTTCTGCGCCGCCTCCCAGATCTTGTTGTCGTCGATCAGCTGCCAGATCGCCGCCGCGGCGGTCACTTCGATGTCGAGCTCGACCTGCCAGCGATCCGGCAGCGGGCTGGCGAGGCCGACCGCCGCGCAGCTCGATGCGAGATCGTTACGCAGGCTGCCGAGCCGCTTTTCCATGTCCGCGGAGACGTCGATCGGGAAGACGCGCGTCTCCTGCGCCGACTTCTTCCCGCTGTCGGATTTGCGCACCGCCTTCATCAGGCTGATCCCGCCATAGACGCGGGAGCATTTCTCGACGGCGGACCTGCTGAGCTTCTTGGCGGTGTCGTCGAGCGCCTTTTGCGCGCCTGTCGCTTGCGACATGGGGTGGTTCCTTCCCGGGGTTCGCGTGCGGCGCGCTAGGCGCGCTTGTCGAGCTGGTCGCCGAGTTCGGCGAGCGTTGTCAGCAATCCGCTCAGGAATGGCTGGCCGCCGAACAGGTCGTCCGCCAGTTCCTGCATCTCCGGCAGGCCTTCGGTCTCGGCGAGATCGGCGCGGTAGGAATCGAGCGCGGCCCGCGCCTTCTTCTGCGCCTGGACGCGCGCCGGCCCCGCGGTGGCATCATCGAACTGGCGCAACAGCACGGCGAGCGTGCCACCGTCGTCCGGCAGCAGGCCTTCGAGCCAGGCGGAGCGCGCCTGCAACTCCGGGTAGCGCGGGTCGGCCTGCAGATCGGTGTCCCCGAGCAGCATGTCGATGAAGGAGTCGAGCTGGCGGCGCGCGCGAACCTCCGCCGCCTCCCATTCGGTGCAGAGCAGCCGGTAGGTGACGGTGTTCCCCGCCTCCTCCGCCGCCGCTTTCTGGCGGCCGGCCTGGGTGGCCTGAGCGATGGCAGTGGCGAGTTGCGCGATGGCGCCGGCGTCCGGGTTTTCGCCGGCCTGGCTGACGCGCGCCAACATGTCGGCCCGCGGGGGCTCGGGGAGCAGCGCGGCCTGCGCCGCGAGATCGGTCAGCCAGTCCTGCAACGACGGGGTTTCATCCGCTTCCGCAACGACAGGCGCCGTCATGGTCTGCGGCTGGTCGGTACTGTCGGTGCCCGTGTTCGCGCGGGATGCGCCCTCGCCAGTTCGATCGCCAGGATCAAGGCCGAGGACGCGGCCGATCCAGTCATCCATAGCCGGCGTAACGGTACGCATTCCGCTCTCCTGGGTTCCTCGGTTTGCCGCAAGCGTGCCGGCCGATCGTCACCTTTTATCGCAGGATAAACTTTTAGCAACCCCATCGCAATCGTGCTGTGCGCCGCGCCGGCCGGCCGCCTCGTCCGGGCGGGCCGCGGGGCCGTCAGGGACTGATCGCGAGCACCGCCGGCCGCACCGTTCCCAGTACGACCGTTACCACATCGACCCGTCCGAGCACCCGCCCGTCCATCAGATCGACCACGCGGCGCGGGCCGGGCAGGTCGATCCGCACCCGTTCGGTGCCGTCCCCGGCCGCGAACC
>JABBNW010000009.1 GCA_019352115.1 Pseudomonadota bacterium | reverse complement strand
GCGGCGCGGCCTCGGCTGCGAAAATCGATCTTGTCCATGCCTGAGACTATAGGCGTAACAAGCTAATATGTCACGTATAGTGTTGGGGTATTAGTACCAGCACCAGGCCGCCCCCGGAGAACGCGATCAGGACCAACACACCGACAAGCGACGGCGATGTGTCGCCCGGCCGAGGAGGCGGGCCAGCCAGCCCGACCAGGAGAAGTGCAACAAAAAGGGTGTCGAAAATCGCAGTCGTGACCAGCGTCAGGCCGAGGTACCAATGAGGATAACGATAGACCCGCACCGACCGGTCCCCGTGGAGTGGTCAGGTTGGAATATGGTTCAGGGTGTCTTTCAAAACTCTTGTATCGTATTCGGGATGGATCCATGCGGAGGGATGTTCTCTCTCCTGATATCTGTCCAACTCTGGTCCACCCTCGCACGGCTGTTGCCGCCCGAACGAAGCGGACCAAGGTGGCGTCCGCGCCGGGTCGGGACCGAACGCTCACCGCAGGCGAGCGGCGCACCCTGGCCAGGCTACCACCTGTCTGATTTTCACCTCTCCTCCGGCGGCGGAAACCGCCGCGGTCGCACCCCCGCCCGCAGCCAGGTGACCAGCGAATAGATATCGAACACCGGCCGGTCCAGCGCGCGCCGCAGCGCCGCCGCATAGGGCGGCATGTTGGTGCATTCCAGCACGATCGCGCCGACCTCGGGGTGGCGGCGGACCAGCTCGGCGCCGGCATCCAGGATGTCCGCTTCGGCGGCGGCGACGTCGAGGTCCTCCTTCTCCCCCAGGATCAGGGTGCGGAAGAACTCGGTCCCGCCCTCGGTGCCCGCGATCGGCGTGTCGGCCGGCACGCCGGCGGCGGCCAGATGCTGCGGCGACAGCGAGCCGGCGGACACGGTGACCACCCCCACCCGTTGCCCCGGCGGCAGCAGCGCCTGCACCCAGGGCACCTGCAACAGCGCGCTGGTGGCGACCGGCACGCCCACCGCTGCGGCCAGCTCGCGCTGGAACAGGGCGAGGAAGCCGCAGTTGGTGGTGATCGCCTCGGCGCCCTCGGCGACCAGCGCGCGCGCGGCGGCGATGAAATCGTCGCGCAGCCCGGCCGCGCCGCGCAGCACCACCCGTTCCGGGCTGGCGCCGGCGACGACCCGATAGAGCACGGGGAACGGCCAGGTCTCCGCGTTGCCCATGTCGCCGGGGATGCGCGCGAAGCGGGCCTCCAGCATCAGGATGCCAAGGGGGGCGCCGTAGATCGCGCGGCCGCCGCGTGCGATGGTGCTGTCCATGCGCACGAGCTTGCCGCAAACCGCGGGCCGGCGCGAGACTGCCCCAATCTTCGGAGGAGACGAACCATGGCCGACCGGCCCTTCACCCAGGCTGACCTCGACGTGCTGAAGGCGTGGGACACGCCGACGATCTGCAACGGGCTTGAAGTCACCAACCCGGAACGCCGCGCGATCGGCTTCACCACCACGCCGCTGGTGGCGCACGAACCGAAGCTGCCGCCGATCGTGGGCCTCGCCCGGGTCGGCATGATCCGGTCCAAGGAAGCGCCGCGCGGGAAGGTCGTGAACCGGACCGATTGGTACGACTACGTGGCGGAAGCCGACCTGCCGACCATCGTGCTGTTGCAGGATCTGGACGACACCCCCGGCTACGGCGCGTTCTGGGGCGAGGTGCATTCGACGGTGCACAAAGCGCTCGGCGCGCTCGGCTGCGTGACCAACGGGTCTTACCGGGACCTGGACGCCTGGGCGTCGGGATTCCAGATCCTGGGCGGGATGGTGAACCCGAGCCACGCGCATGTGCATCTCGTTTCGTTCAGCCAGCCGGTGAACATCCACGGCATGAACGCGGCGCATGACGATGTGATCCATGCCGATCGGCACGGGGCGGTGGTGATCCCGGCGGAGTCCGTGAAGAAGCTGCCGGCGGCGATCGATCTGATCGCGCGGCGGGAGAAGGTGATCCTGGATATCTGCCACGATCCGAAGTTCACCTCGGCGAAGCTGCGCGAGGCGATCCGGAAGTCGGGCGAGATTCACTGAGCGGCAGGCGGTCGGAGGGCACCGGCGCTCCGACCGCCGTTCCAGGGTGCGGCGGTCAGGCGGGCGCGCCCGGCGGGAAACGGAGCGCGCGCCCGTCGCCGTACCAGGGCGACAAGTTGGGGCTGTGGAACGGATCGGCCGCGAAGGCGGCCGGGAAGCGGGCCAGCAACCGGGCGCGGTCGGTGCGGTTGCGTTCGGCCTCGTCGGGGCGGTAGTGGCGGCCGAAGCTGCGCGATTCCGCATGCGTCAGTTCCGCCTCCGCGGCCAGCACTACCCCGGCGCCGGCGGCGCGGGCACGCAGGCAGAAATCGACGTCGTTGAAGGCGGTGGCGAAGGCTTCGTCCAACCCGCCGAGCAGGTCCCACAGGCCCCGCCGGGTCAGCAGGCAGGCGCCGGTGACGGCGGCGAATTCCTGCGCGAGACGGGCCCGCCCCCCGTACCCCGCCGCCGTGGCGGGCAAGGAACGGTGCCAGTGGCTGCCGGTCCCGTCCGGACGCAGCAGGATGCCGGCGTGCTGCACCGTGCCGTCCGGATACAGCAGCCGCGCTCCCACCACGCCCACGGCCGGATCGGCCAGGTGGCCCACCATCGCGGCGAGCCAGCCGGGGTCGCGCGGGGCGACGTCGTCGTTCAGCAGGCAGATCAGCGCCCCGCGCGCCGCCGCGACGCCGTGGTTGCAGGCGGCGGCGAAGTTGAACGCCGGCGTGTCGACCAGCACCGGGCGCACCCGCGGATCAGCCGCCAGCCGGTCCAGCCGCCGTTGCTGCGCCGCGTCCGGAGGTCCCGGTCGGGCTAGGACCAACACGAGTTCCAGCGCCGCATAGTCGGTGCGGGCCAGCACCGCATCGAGGCAGGAGGTGACATAGCCGGAGTGCAGCGCGGACGGCACGACCAGGCTGACCAGTGGCCGGGCGCCGGGCGGTGCGGCCAGGCGGACCCCGAGCGGCCGGGTCGCCGCGATACGTGCCGGCAGCCCGGTGCGGGCGCAATGCGCCTGCACGAGCGCCGCCAGGACGGCCGGCGGCGCCGTTTCGGTGTCCGGGCGGCGATGCGTCAGGACCAGCGGCACATGATGGCATTCGGTGGTTCCCCCGGCTTCGTGCAGCCGCATCCAGGCGTCGAGCCGCACCGCTTCCGCCCAGGCCGGCCCGACCGGTAACGACGCATCCGGCCCGCCGGCATGGGGTGCGGCGGCATGGGGCGCGGCGGCTTGAGGCGCGGGAAAGAGGGGCATGGCGGCGTGGGGCCCAGGGGCATGCTCAGGGGCATGCTCAGGGGCATGCTCGGGGGCATGCTCGGGGGCGTGCCCAGGGGCATGCCCGGGGGCGACGGCATCCGGTCCGATCCGCGCAACGTCGGCGCGCGCCTTGGCGGCGGCCAGCAAGTCGCGGCGGATCAGCCAAACGCCGGTCGCGAGCACTCCGGACAGCATCAGGCTGCGGCTCGGGGTCGGCTTGAACCAGGGATCGCGCCGGGCGCCGGCCGGGGTCAGCCGATCCTCGTCGGCAGACAGGATCGGCGGCCGACCCTGCGCCTCCGCTGCGGCGGCGAGCCGGGCGAGCGCGTGCGGTGCCAGGATTTCCCCGGCCTGGAGCAGGGCCACATAGTCGGCCTCGGTTTCGGCCACCGCCTGGGCGAGGGATATCCCGCCCGGCCCGACGGCGATCGGTCCCAGGACGCCCGGCCCCGGGGTGGCCGGCCTCAGGGTGCCCTGCCTCAAGGCGCCCGGCTTCAAGGTGCCCAATCCGGCACCGGTCGGCTGCGCGGCCAGGGCCGCGGCGGCGGCGGCGGCAAGGCTGGCGCCCTGCGCGGCACCAGCTTCGGCCGCGTGCAGCACCAGCACGGCGATCGACGGGCCGGCGGCGGGCACGATGACCGTGTCCTCGAAGAGGCGGACCCACTGGGCATAGGCGGCGGCCGGGTCCGATGACACGCCCTCCATCGCCCTGGCGCCGAGCTCGGCCCGCAGCCGCCCCGCCACGGCGCGCGGGGCCAAGCACAGGCCGCGCGCCAGCAGGCGGGCCAACTGCGGCAGCCGGCGCCCCGCCAGTCCCAGGGCCGCAACGGGCCGCGACAGGCGGGTGCAGTGCAACGCCAGGTCCGGGCGCGCCGGCGCTCCGCCGAAAAAGTAGAGCGCCACCCGGGTCGCGCCGGCGGGCAGGAAGGCGATCGCCCCGCGCGCCCGGCGGCGACCCACGAGCGGCAGGACGGCGAGCGGCGCCGAGCCCGCCGCAATGCGAAGCTGCACGCAGGCGCCCGCCAGCGATGCGGGCAGGTGGACGCGGAAGCGGCACCAGGCGCCCGTCGCGCCGATCGGCAGGGCTGCGGTCGGCACATCGTCGGGGCCGGTGCGCAGCGCCAGCCACCAGGCGCCGTGCGGGTCCCGCAGCGGCGCGAACCGCGCGCGCGGGGCGCCGGAGGCCGGAGACCGGGGCGACAGGTGCGCGTGTGCGGCGTGGGCGGGTGCCAGGTGGACGGGCGCCAGATGTGCTGGTGCCAGAAGGGCAGGTGCCAGGTGGGCGGTAGCCGGATGGGCGGGTGCCAGAGGCGCGGGTCCCTGCCCGGCCTGGGCGATCCCGGCCACGGGCGTGCCGAGCCCCGCCGGGGTCCAACTCCGCCCCTCCGGCATGCCGGCGGGAACGTCGCGCGGAACGGGGCGCGGCGGCGGGTGCACGGCACGGAGACTGGTACTCATGCGGCGAGTGTGCCGCGCAGATGATGAACGCCAGGTTGCTCGCCGCCCGATTCCCGGCTTGGCTGCGATGCGCCGGCCGGGGCACGCGCGCGCAGGCGGCGGCGCCGGGCTGCCGGGACGCGCGCCGGCCGCGGGCTGCCGGCGGGAGACTGCGCGGATGAACATCCTCTCGATCGCTTCGTCGGTCGCCTACGGGCATGTCGGCAATTCCGCCGCGGTGTTCCCGTTGCAACTGCTGGGGGCGGAGGTGTGGCCGATCGCGACGGTCCGGTTCTCCAACCACCCCGGCTACGGCGGCTTCACCGGCGCGGTGACGGAGCCGGCGGAAGTCCGCTCGCTGGTGGACGGGATCGCCGCGCGCGGCGTGCTCGGCGGCTGCGACGCGGTGCTGTCCGGCTACCTCGGCGCGGCGGAAACCGGCGCGGCGGTGCTGCACGCGGTCGGGCTGGTGCGCGCGGCCAATCCGGGGGCGCTCTATTGCTGCGACCCGGTGATCGGCGACGAGGGGCCGGGGGTTTACGTGCGCCCCGGCGTCGCGGCCTTCCTGGCCGGAGCGGGCGTGGCGGCGGCCGATATCGTCACGCCGAACCGGTTCGAGCTCGGCTGGCTGACCGGGCACGCAGTGGACACCCTGGCGGCGGCGAAGGACGCGGCGGTTGCGTTGGCCGCGCGGCTGCGTCCGGGTGGGCCGCAGGTGGTGGTGGTGACCAGCCTGCGCACGGAGGCCACGCCGGCCGATACGATCGATCTCCTGGCCACGCAGGGCGGGGCCACGCAGGGCGGCCGCTGCTGGCTGCTGCGCACGCCGCTGCTGCCGATCGCGGTGAACGGCGCGGGGGACGCGCTGGCGGCGCTGTTCCTGTTCCATTTCCTGCGCAGTCGGGACGCGGGGGCAGCGCTGGCGGCGGCGGGCTCAGCGATCCAGGGGGTGCTGCGGCAGACCCTGGCGGTGGGCGGGCGGGAGCTGGCGCTGGTGGCCGCGCGCGCGGAGATCGTGGCGCCATCGGTGCGGTTCGACGCCGAGGCGTGCTGACGCGCGGGGCGTGGGACGGCCGGTGGCCGCCGGCGGAGCGGCGACGCTTCCCCCGCCGCGACGGGGAGAGCCGCGGTGCCCCGTCCGGCCGGTGCTCCGGCCTGGCGATAATCCGCTGCCTCGGGACGGTGGTGCTGGCCGCCGTGCGCCTGCTGCCGGCGAGACCGGCCCGCCACGGCGGGTCCGGTCCGAGCAATCTGCCAGTCAAAAATGAGGGTTGCCATGAGGCCGGCACCGGGTCCTTGGGTCTCGGCAACAGTCCAAAGCTTCTCCTGGTGTCCTGCCCCTGAAATGCCGTCCCATTTCAGGGACCAGCAGGCCGCTCAAAGCAGAGAGCAAGTGTCCCGACGCATGATGACTATATTTGCAAGTGGGGACACCAGGTCCTCGAGCGCCGGCGGCGTAGTACTTATGGATTACGTCCCTTTCACTTGAACCCTGGCATTACATGCTCACTTCACCGAGAGCGTTGATTTACTCCATGAGTGGAAATACTCGTGGCGACAGGTCGCCTCGCGAGGCGAGGAAGACTACGGTTCGCGACGATTCCATCACGAATCCTCCTCGTTTTCGCGAGGCGGGTTGCCGTGACCCTGTCCGAAAACAAGCCGAGTCTTTTGAATCGGGTAGTCGCGCGGCGTGGTCGAACCCTGATGGTTCCGAATCGAAACTGGTCCAGTTTGCGGAGACGGTCACCGCGACTACTTGAAAATGCCGGACCCACCGCGGGCGGATTCCAACAACTTAGGTAAGAGAGCACCATGAGGTTCAATCTGGGAACCGACCTGCAGTGCCCGGCGGTTTCGCCGTCCGAGCAGGTTCGTCCCGCGGAGAATCTGGTTCCTCTTCTGACCAAGACAATTGGTCTCGTTCGCGATCGAATCGAGTTCGATCCGTTTATGGGGACCTGCCCGGCTGGCGAGGCGGCCACTATCTCCGGTCGCGCGTTTGTCGGGTGCGAGATCAACCCGCACCACTCTGATACGGCCAGCCGCCGCATCGAATCCACCTACTGCCGGATCGAAGAAGCCAAGGGCCAAGGCGTCCTGTTCGCCGCGCCGCCGATACCAGCACCCCACCCTACCCAATCCGCCCTATTCAGGGAGACCCCGCCATGACCACCCCCGTTGCCGCCGCCATCACGGCCCTCGACCTGCTCTACGCCGAGCTACCGCGAAGCGACGATCTGCCGGTGCGGGTCGCGTTGCTTGCGCTTGAGCTGCGGGAGCGCGTGCGACGGGAGGAAGTGGGCGCGTGACGGTTCGTATCCCGCACGGGGAGGGTCGGGACGCGCTGGCGATGTTGCCGGCGGCAGTCGCTGCCCGCCTGAGCAGGCGCCGCCTCCAGAAACCACCTGGAGTTACAATAAATTAAGGAAAGAGGCTGGCTCCCGGAGTAGGACTCGAACCTACGACCCAGCGGTTAACAGCCGCTTGCTCTACCAACTGAGCTATCCGGGATCAGGGCGCGGCCCCCTATAGCCAAGCCGCCCGCCGGACGCAAACACCCGGCGCCTACCGCGCCCCACCGTCCGGCAGCAGCAGGACGTCCGCCGACACCGTGGCGCTCACCGCCACATCCGTCGCCACCGCGCTCGGCGGCGGGGCGCCCGCGCGCATCGCGGTGGCGAACATCGGCCGCGGCCCGATCTCCGGCGCCGCTCCCAGCCGCACCATCCGGAACGACCCGAAGCGCAGCCCCAGCACCCGCGCCGCCGCCATCGCCCGGCCGCGCAGCCGGCCCAGCGCGGCGTCGGTCGCTCGGTCGCGCGCCGCCTGCCGCGCCGCCGCCGACAGCCCCCAGCCGAGTTGGTCCACCGCCAGCCCCTGCGCCTGCAAGCGGCCGAGCAGGCCGAGCAGCGCCGGGCCATCGTGCGACGTCAGCACCAGGCCCTGGCTCGCCTGCCAGGCGCCGCCGCCGGGGCTGCCGGGCGGGCGCTGCCAGGTCGCGTAGCCGGCGGTCGTCGCCTGCACGCCAGGCACCGCGCGCGCGGCGGCGAGCGCGGTCGCGATGGCGCGGTTCACCTCGGCTTGCGCCCGCTCCGCGCCCGGGGCCTCGGCGGAGGCGCGCAGATTGGCCGTCAGCACGTCGGGCGGGACGGAGACGGCGGCGGTGGCGGACAGGCTCAGCACCGTGTCGGCGGCGGGGGCGGCGGGCGGGCTGGCCGCGCCGGCCGCGACCGGGGCGAGCGCGAGCAGGGCGGCGACAAGGGCGCCCATCGGCGTGTGTGAGCGGCGAAGCATCATTCGGACCTCTCCTTGCCGGGCGCCCCGGCGTGTCGCGCGAGCCTGCGCCGGACGCGCGTCGTTTGCCAACCGCGCCAACCGCTCTACGCTTTCATCCCCGCCGGCGCCGTCCGGCCCGACCCCGGACAGCGGAACGGCCCCATGCCCTTGTGGATCCCGATCACCGTCACCGCGGCGCTGTTCCAGTGCTGGCGCACCGCCATGCAGCAGAAGCTGCGCGGGGTGCTGTCGGTGAACGGCGCCGCCTTCATCCGTTTCATGTACGGCGCGCCGGTGGCGATCGCGTTCCTGCTGGCGGCTTTGCTCATCACGCGCACGCCGCTGCCCGGGCTGACCCCGCGGCTGCTGGTGTTCGCCGCCGCCGGCGGCCTGACCCAGATCATCGGCACCAATCTGCTCATCATGGCATTCGGGTTCCGCAACTTCGCCGTCGGCAGCGCGTACGCGAAGACCGAGGCGATGCAGACCGGCCTCGTTGCCCTGGTGGTGCTGCACGAGCAATTGCGTCCGCTCGCCTGGGCCGGCATCGGCGTCGGGCTGGTGGGGGTGCTGACCTTGTCGCTTGCGGGGCGCGGGCTGCGGCTCGGGCAGATCGCGGCGGCGACGGTGCAGCCGGCGGCGCTGTGCGGGCTGGGGGCGGGGTTTTTCCTCGGCACCACCGGCGTGCTGATCAAGATCGCGACCCACGGGGTGGCCGCGCCGGGGCTCGTGGTGCGGGCGCTGTTCGTGCTGGTGACGATGACGGTACTGCAAACCCTGATGCAGGGCGCGTATCTGGCGCTGCGGGACCCGGAGGAACTGCGCAAGGCGTTCATCCACTGGCGCAGCGCGGCCTGGGTGGGGCTGCTGTCGGCGTCCGGCTCGGCCTGCTGGTTCACCGGATTCGCGCTCACCGATGTCGCGCTGGTGCGCGCGCTGGGGCAGATCGAGGTGGTGTTCACCCTCGGGTTCAGCCGCTTCTACCTGAAGGAACGGTTGAAACGGGGCGAGATCGGCGGGCTGCTGCTGGTGGTGGCCGGGGTGCTGATGGTGGCGATCAGCAGCAGTTGAGCGCCGGCGTCAGCGCGCGCCGAGGTCCGCGACCCGCCGGGCCAGCGCGCGCCGCGCCGCCGCGGCGTCCCGCGCCAGGCCGAGCAGCGCCGGCACCTGCCACGGCCGGACCAGCACCGAGGCGAGCACCCGGCCGATCCCGATCTTCCCGCCCCCGTCCAGCGCCGCCAGCGCCGCCGGCGGCAGGGAGCGCCCAGCCGGGTCGCACACCGCGCGCAGCACTGCGAAGGGCAGCCCGTGCGCCTGCGCCACCGCGGCGACCGCGCCGGTTTCCAGATCGACCGCGGCGCAGCCGGTGTCACGCCAAAGCCTCGCCTTGCGGGGGACGGTCGCCACCACGGCGGCGCCGCACAGCAAGGTGTGGCGGTCCTGGCCGCCGAGGGCGCGCGCCAGCGCCGCATGGACCACGATCGTCCGCCCGTCCTGGCGCACCGCGTGCGGCACCAGCACGGTCCCGGCCGGCAGCGCCGGATCGAGCCCGCCGGCCAGGCCGAAGCTGACCAGCCCCGCCACGCCGCGCGCGACCAGGTCTTCCGCCGCGCGGCGGGCGCCCGCCGCGTCGCCGCCGCCCACGGCCACCCGGGCGCCGAGCGGGGCGGCGAGGCGGGCCTCGGCGGCCAGGCCGACGACGATCCCGATTCGGCGCAAGGGCGCGGCGGCGGTGGTCTCGGGCGGGGGCGAGGTGGCCATGGCGCGGAGTGTCGGGTCCGGCCGGGGCGGTGGCAACGCGGGAGGGGCGCGGCGGCCGGCGGCGTCGGATTGCCGGAATAGCATGATCGTGCTACAAATGGCGTCCGCGCCGAGGTTCCCCCATGACGATGACCACGACCATCCGCATCGATGGCGACCTGAAAGCGCGGGTTGCCGCCGCGGCGGAGCGCGCCGGGAAGACGGCGCACGCCTTCATGCTGGATGCGATCGCCCGGATGGTGGAGCAGGTCGAATTGGACGAGGCGTTCCATCGCGTCGCCGATGCTCGCTGGGCGAATCTGCTGGCGACCGGGACGACCGTGCCATGGGAGGATGCGAAAACCTGGCTTGCGGCGCGTGCGCGCGGCGAGCGCGCGCGCAGACCGGTGGCGCGCAAGCCGACGCGCTGACCCCGGGGCATGGCGCGGATCGAACTCGTGCCGGAAGTTCTCGACGATTTCGATCGCTTTCTGGACCATAGGGCCCGGTTCGAGGTCGCGGACGCACCCGCGCGGATCGGTGATATCGTGCAGGCGATACAAATCCTGGCGCAGAGTCCGCTCATTGGCCGGCCGGTGCAGGGCGGCAAGCGCGAATTGGTCATCGGCCGTGAGTCGCGGGGCTATATCGCGCTGTATCGCTTCGTCGCCGATATCGATACGGTCTTTGTCCTGGCGATACGAAGCCAGCGCGAGGCGGGCTACAAGCGCGAGCTATCCTGATAGAGGGCGCCCGTGCCGGCGTGGCCTCCGCACCGGGGCAGTGCGGTCAGTGCGCGTCAAGCGCGGCCAGCAGCGACCGCGCACGGGCCCGTTTCTCCTCGTTCCGGTCGCGCTGGATGATGCGCAGGATGGCGTCGCGCGCGGACGGGTCGCCGTGTTCGGCCATCTCGAAGGCCATGGCGTCGCGCCGCTCGTAGTGGCTGCGATCCAGGGGCACGACGGCGAGCGGCAGGTCCTTCCAGTAGTACTGGTCGTCCGCGCGCTCCCAGCCGGCATACACCTCCGCCCATGTGCCGCAGCCGGCATAGGGGATCATGTTGGCATCGGCGATCGGTTGGCGCATCGGCTGGTAGCGCGCGTCGAACGACATGCGGAGTTCGCGCGTGCGGTTCGCCAGCGCCTTGTGCACCGTCACGTCCTGGAAGATCAGCGCATCGCCGGCCCGGAAGGCGCCGGTTGTCCAGGTGCCCGGAATGGGCACGGCGATGTCCATGCCGCCGGCGCCGGAGCCGACCTTGGTCGGCAGGATGCCCTGCCGGTGCGAACCCGCCGCCACCGCCAAGGCGCCCTTCTCGCGCGGGCAATCGCCGAGCGGCATCCACATCGCGTAGCTGGTGGCGCCGCCGATATGCACGCGGTCCTGGTGGGCGCCGGTGGTGAAGTCGAAGCCGTCGGCCTGCGGGAAGATGTTGCGCTGCACAAACATCGGGTGCGCCAACGCCGGCTCGCCGAAAATACGTCCGAATAGCGCGAGGACGTCGGGGTGGGTGCGCAGCCGATGCAGTTGCTCGTCGTTCCACAGGTTCCGGAACACCTGCATGTAGCGTTCCTCCGGGTCCTTGCAGGCAGCCGCCTGGTTGGCGATGCCGGCCGCGACCGGGGAGTTCGGATCGAGCCAACCGCCGGCCGCGGCGTGGCGCATAAGGCGCGCGCGCACGTCCTGGAGGACAGCCGCGGGGAGCAGCCCGCGCAGGAACAGGTAGCCGTCACGATCGAGACGCGCCCGCAAGGCCGCACCGTCGGTGGCGACATCGGTCGAGTCCAGAAACTCCGGATAGGGTTCCATTGCCTGGCGTCCTCCGTCGTGTTGGGCGAACCATGCGGGGTGCCGGTCGGGTGCGTCAAGAAACGCCGCCGGCGTCGTCCGGCATCGTTCCGTTACGGTGGCAGTGGACAGCGCGGCCTGGGCCGCGCGTTCCGGCCGGGGCGCCGAGATCCCGGTCGTCTTCGCGCGGCTTGCCCTTGCCCCGCGGGCGCAGTCAACTCGGCCGCAATCCAGGGGGCAGTCCAAGATGACGACGATCGCGGCGGCAGACCGGCTCGAAATCCAGGTCCTGGTCGACAACGTCACCGACCCGCTCTCCACCACCCCCGCCTTCGTCACCCGCGAACAGCAGGTGCTCCGCCGCGGCGGCATGATCCGGGCCCGCGGTGCCGCGATGTGCTGCGCCAACCACGGCCTGTCCCTGGTCGTCACCGCCCACACCGAGGCCGGTGCGCGCACCATCCTGTTCGACGCCGGCCCGGTCGATTACGCCGTCACCCGCAACGGTGCCCGCCTCGGCGTCGATTTCGCCGCGATCGAGGCGGTGGTGCTCTCGCACGGCCACTGGGACCACGCCGGCGGCCTGCTCGCCGCGTTCGACCTGATCCACGCCGCCAACGGCGGTCGCCCCGTCCCCTGCCACCTGCATCCCGGCATGTTCGCCGAGCGGGGCATGGGCCAGCCGGACGGCGGCGTGTTCCCGATGGATTTCATCCCCACCCCGGACACGCTCGCCGCGCACGGCGCCACCCCGGTCGTCTCGGTCGAGCCGCAGACGCTGGCGGACGGCTCATTCTACCTGAGCGGCGAAATCCCCCGTCGCACCGCCTACGAACGCGGCCTGCCCGGCCAGGTGCGCCGCACCGCCGAGGGTCGCTGGGTGCCCGACCCGCTGCTGCTGGACGAACGCTTCCTTGCCGCAAACGTGCGCGGCAAGGGGATCGTGGTGTTCTCGGCCTGCTCGCACGCCGGCATCGTCAACGTGCTGCACGCCGCGCGCGAGGCGTTTCCCGGCGAGCGCCTGCACGCGGTGATGGGCGGGTTCCATCTGTCGGGCGAGAACGAGGCGATCATTCCGGACACGGTGCGTGATCTCGGTGGCTTCGGCCTCGATCTCATCATCCCCGCCCACTGCACCGGCTGGCGCGCGGTCGCCGCCCTGGAACGCGCCTATGGCGAGGGCATCGTCGCCCCCGCCGCGGTCGGCAAGCGCTTCATCTTCGGAGGCTGAGCGAAAGGACCCAGACGATGAAATTCGGCATCATGATCCGCGGCCAGTATCCGCAGGGCGACGACATGCGCATCCGCCTGGCCGAAGACCTGGAAACCGCGCGCCAGGCGGAGGCGCTCGGCTACGATTCGATCCTGAAAGGCTCGCACTACAGTTCGTATCCGTTCCAGAGCGTGCAGCAGATCCCGTTCCTGGCCCAGGTCGCCGCGCTGTTTCCGAAGCTGCGCCTCGTCGCCGGGGTGGTGCTGCTGCCGCTGCACAAGCCGCTCGATCTCGCCGAGCAGCTTGCCACCCTGGATATCATGAGCAACGGAAAATTCGTGTTCGGCGTCGGTGTCGGCTACCGCGAGGTGGAGTTCCAGGCGTTCGGCACAACGATGAAGGACGCCGGCCCGCGCTTCGAGGAATGCCTGACCGCGATCCGCCGCCTGTGGGCGGAGGACTTCGTGACGATGGAAGGTAGCCATTTCCGGCTCGATCACGCCAACAGCACGGTGAAGCCGATCCAGCAGCCAGGCCCGCCGGTGTGGTTCGGCGCCAACGCCGACATCGGCATCCGCCGCGCCGCGCGCATGGGCGATTGCTGGTACATCAACCCGCACAACAAGCTTGCCACCATCGCGCGCCAGATGGAGGTCTACAAGCGCGCCCTGGACGCGGTCGGCAAGCCGCTGCCGGCGGAGTTCCCGATCATGCGCGAGGTGTTCATCGCCAAGACGCGCGCCGAGGCGATCCGCCTCGCCCGCCCGTCGCTGGAAGTGAAATACGCCGCCTACCGCGCCTGGGGGCAGGACAAGGTGATGCCGAAGGACGATAATTTCGACACCGATTTCGATGCCCTGCTGGACGATCGCTTCCTGTTCGGCTCGCCGGCGGAGGTGGTGGAACAGACCCTCGACCTGAAACGACGTTTCGGCGTGAACTACGTGGTGTTCGGCGCCCACTGGCCGGGGATGTCGCTCGCGCAGTCGCTGGAACAGATGCACTGGCTGGCGGAGGAGGTGGTGCCGGCGGTGCGCGCGGCGGCGTAGCGGCGCTCAGCTTCCGGCAACGGCTTCGGCGAGCAGGTCCAGCACCGCCGCCGCCGCTGCCTCCGACGGGGTGCCGGCCGGGGCGCGCAGCCGGGCCAGCGCGGCGCCGGTCGCCGCGACCTGCGCCGCGGCGGCGGCGGGATCGGTCAGCAGCCCGCGCAGCGCGTCGGCGAGCCGGTCCGGCGTGCAGGCCTCCTGGATGAATTCCGGCACCATCGGCGCCTCCGCCAGCAGGTTCAGGATCGAGGCGTAGCGCACCGTCACCAGCCGCCGCGCGATCGCCGCCGACAAGGGGTTCACCCGGTAGGCCACCAGCATCGGCACCCGCGCCATCGCGAGTTCCAGGGTGGAGGTGCCGGATTTCGTCAGCGCGGCGGCGGCGGCGGCGAAGGCATCGTATTTCTCGGCGGGGTCGGAGACCAGGATGGGCGGGACCGGCCAGGCGGCGGTGCCGGCGCGCACCGCCTCGGCGACCGGGCCGGCCAGCGGGACGACGGGCACCAGGCCCGGGACGATCGGGCGCAGGCGTTCCAGGGTGGCGCCGAGGATGGGGAGCAGGCGGGCCGTTTCCGTGCGCCGGCTGCCTGGCATCAGGATCAGGATGCGGGCCTCGGGCGGCAGGGCGTGGCGGGCGCGGAAGCGGGCGGCCTCGCCCTGGTCGGCGCCGGATTCCAGCACGGGGTGGCCGACGAAGATGGCCGGCAGGTCGTGGCGGGCGAAGAACGCTGGCTCGAACGGCAGCAGGCAGAGCAGGCGGTCCCACAGGCCGGGGTAGTGGCGGACCCGGGATTCGCGCCAGGCCCAGACCTGGGGGGCAACGTAATGCGCGCGCTTGATGCCGAGCGGGGCGATGGCGCGCAGCACGCGCAAGGTGAAGCCGGGGCTGTCGATGGTGACCACCACCGCGGGACGGCAGGCCGCGATGTCGGCGGCGGTCTCGGCCAGGCGGCGGCGCAGGAGGCGCAGGCGGGGGAGGATTTCGAGCAGGCCCATCAGCGCGAGCTCGCGCAACGGGAACAGCGACGTCAGGCCCTGGGCCGCCATGGCCTCGCCGCCGATGCCGGCGAAACGCAGGTCGGGGCGGCGGGCGCGCAGGGCGGCGATCAGCCGGGCGCCGAGCGCGTCGCCGCTGGCCTCGCCGGCGACGAGGTAGATCAACGGAGCCGCCAGATCGGGGGTCGGGGCATGCCGGGGAAGGGCCATGTCCCGACGCTACGCGAGCGAAGGGTGCCGGGGAATCCCATGCACCACGCCGGGGGCGGACCGGAGCGCCGATGACGGGGATCAGGGCGCTGCCAGGGCTGTACAGCGGGTCGGAAGCGGGCAATCCGTCACGCCCTCCGCCGGCCGTGACCGGTCCGAAGGCGCTCGTGGTTTGATCTGGATCAATGCCGGTAAAACCATTTAGCGCCATCCTGCGCCTGTGCGGCAAGGCGCGGCAACATAGCCGGCTCCGAAAAGGAAAGCTGCAATCGTAACGTCCGGCGTCGCACGCCACCCGGGCGCGGACCCGGCGGTTGCGCAAATTCCTTCGGAACGAGCGAGGTAAGGTTACCATGATCAGGACCACCGCCGCCGCCGTGTTGTCCCTCGGCGTGCTGTTCACTTCCCCCGTGCTGGCGCAGGACGCCGTGATGGCGCGGGCGCAGCAGCTTTTCCAGCCGATCCCGCTGACCCCGCCGGCACTGCCCGGCAATGCGGCGACCCCGGCGAAGATCGAGCTCGGCAAGATGCTGTATTTCGATCCGCGCCTGTCCGCGAGCCACAGCATCAGTTGCAGTTCCTGCCATAGTATCGGGCTGGGCGGCGCCGATGCCGAACCGACCTCGCTCGGCCATCGCTGGCAGCATGGTGGGCGCAATGCGCCCACGGTGTTCAACGCCGTCTTCAACAAGACCGAGTTCTGGGACGGCCGCGCCAAGGACCTCGAGGAGCAGGCCGGCGGGCCAATGGTCAACCCGATCGAAATGGCCTCGCCCGCGCCGCATGTCGCCGAGCAGTTGAACGGCATCCCCGGTTATCACGACGCGTTCGTCAAGGCATTTCCGGGCGAAGCCGATCCGGTCACCCTTGCCAACGTGCAGAAAGCCATCGCCGTGTTCGAAGCGACCCTGATCACGCCGAACGCGCCGTTCGACCGCTTCCTCAAGGGCGATGCGAACGCGCTCTCGCCCACCCAGAAGGAAGGCCTGGCACTGTTCATGGATAAGGGCTGCGCGGCCTGCCACAACGGGATCAACCTGGGCGGCAGCATGTATGCGCCGTTCGGCGTGATCACGAAGCCGGGCGCCAGCCTGCTGCCGCCCGGCGACAAGGGCCGCTTCATGGTCACCGGAACGCCCAGCGACGCGTATGTCTTCCGGGTCCCGCCGTTGCGGAACATCGCGCTCACCGCGCCCTATTTCCACACCGGCCAGGCCTGGGACCTGCGGTTGGCGGTTGCGGTGATGGGCGCGAGCCAGCTCAGTGCCAAACTCACCAGCGCAGACGTGGACAAGATCACCGCCTTCCTCGACAGCCTGACGGGCGAACAGCCGAAGGTGACTTTCCCCATCCTGCCGCCCAGCGTCGGCACCACGCCGCGACCGCAGCCTTGATCGCGTGATCGGATAAGGATCTGCTCGATGTCATCGACCCGGCAGGCCACCAGCGTCGCCGTCTGGGATCCCCTCGTGCGAATCGGGCACTGGGCGCTCGTGGTGGCGTTCGCGGTCGCCTATCTCAGCGCCGAGGAAGAGTCCGGCGGCATTGACGCCCTGCATGTGTGGGGCGGCTACGCCGTGGGGGCGATCGTCGTGCTGCGCGTGCTCTGGGGCTTCGTGGGGCCCCGTCACGCAAGGTTCAGCGATTTCGCCTACGGCCCGGTCACGGCGGTGCGCTACCTCGCCGGGCTCGTGCGCGGCCGGTCGCGGCGCTACCTGGGCCATAGCCCCGCCGGGGGGGCCATGGTGTTCCTGCTGCTGGCGTTCCTTGCGGCGACCGTCGGCACCGGGCTGGTCGCCTACGGCGACCTCGGCAAGGGCCCCCTGGCCCATGCCACCGGCCCGGCGAACGCCCGGGCGTACGGGGACCAAGACGAAAACCGGACCGGCGCGGCGCCACGCGGCGAAAGCGCGGAGAGCGCGCTCGGCGAGCTGCACGATACGCTGGCCAACATCACCTTGGGGCTGATCATCCTTCACATCCTGGGGGTCGGGTTGGCGAGCGTGGTGCATCGGGAGAACCTTGCCCGGTCCATGGTCACCGGCCGAAAACGCGCCGAGGACTGATGCCGGCTTGCATCGCGGCCCCGTTGCGGCCCACCCAGCCGAACCGCGCTGGCAGGTAAGGACCCGGCCGCATGCCGACCACGCCGCATGTCGAGAAACACTTCACCTCGTCCGAATCCGTGCGCGATGTGGTCATCGGCATGGCCGACGGGCTGACGGTCCCGTTCGCGCTCGCCGCCGGGCTTTCGGCCGCGGTGTCCAACACCGACGTGATCGTGACGGCGGGCCTCGCGGAAATCGTCGCGGGGGCGATCGCCATGGGCCTCGGCGGCTACCTCGCCGCCCGGACCGACGCCGAGCACTACGCTTCCGAGGAGACCCGCGAGGGACGCGAGATCGATGCGCTGCGCGAGCGGGAGGAGCACGAGGTTGGCGAGATCCTCGCCCGCTACGGCCTCGGTGGGGACGCCCTGCGGGTCGCGGTGGCGGCGATCACTGCCGAGCGGCGGACCTGGGTCGACTTCATGATGCGGTTCGAGCTGGGCCTGGAACGACCCGATCCGCGGCGCGCCCCGGTCAGCGCCGCGACCATCGCGGTCTCCTACCTGGTGGGCGGCCTGATCCCGCTGGCGCCCTACATCTTCACCCGCAGCATCGGCGAGGCGCTGCGGATCTCGATCCTGACGACCGGCGTGGCGCTGCTGCTGTTCGGCGCGGTCAAGGGCCATTTCACCGGCCTCAACCGGATGCGCTCGGCGCTGCAAACCTTCGTCGTCGGGGGACTGGCGGCGGGGGCGGCCTATCTGCTGGCGGGATTGTTCGGCTGAGCGGCCAACGGCCCCGCGAAGCGGTGCCATCCGCCCGAGCGCCAGGCACGTATGGACCGATCATGGAACGGTCCGAACTACCAACAGATCGCGCGTGGCGCCAGCGCATCCGGCGGGTGGCGCAGCGGGCACGGGCAACAGACCAACGTCCTACCCGCGCCACCATCACTTCATCCGGCGTCAGGCGCCTCCGGCGTGTGCCGGGCGCCGTACAGCACCGCCTCGTCCACCTCCGGCGCCATGATCTCCACCAGCCCCTCCTCCCGCGCCGCGCGGAAGAAGCACGATCGCCGACCGGTGTGGCACGCGACCCCGGTCTGATCGACCCGCAGCAGCACGGCGTCGCCGTCGCAATCCACCCGCAGCTCCACCAGCCGCTGCACCTGGCCCGACGTTTCCCCCTTGCGCCACAACCGCCCGCGCGAGCGACTGAAGTAGCAGCCGCGCCCGGTCGCCAGGGTCTCGGCCACCGCATCGGCGTTCATCCAGGCGAGCATCAGCACCTCCCCGGTGTCGTGCTGCTGGGCGATCGCCGGCACCAGGCCGGCGGCATCGAAATGCAGGGCGGCCAGCACGGCCGCCGTGGTGTACTGGGTGCTCATGCGTGCTATCTTGGACTGCAATGCTGCCGGATCAAAGGATAGGGGCCCCGAACACGTGAGCGCGGCCGCTTTCTCACCCCGCACCGAAGACCTGCTGGCCCGCGCGGATGCCATCTGCGCCGGCCGCGGCGCCAAACTGACTGCGCTGCGCCGCGACGTGCTCGGCCTGATCCTGGACGCCGATACGCCAGTCGGCGCCTACGACCTGCTGGACCGGCTGCGCCGCTCGCGCGGCAACGCGGCGCCGCCCACGGTGTATCGGGCGCTCGAATTCCTCGGCGCCCAGGGGCTGGTGCACCGGGTGGAGCGGCTCGCGGCCTTCGTCGGCTGCGTCGCCCAGCCGGAGCCGGTCGCCCCTACGCCGGCCGGCGCCGCACCCGCCCCGCACGCCCATACCCACGCCGCCCAGTTCCTGATCTGCCGCCACTGCGGCCGGGCGATCGAGCTCGACGATCCGGAACTCGCCCACGCCCTCGCCGCCGCCGCCGCCCGCCGCGGGTTCACCGTCGCCGCCGCCACCATCGAAGCCGAGGGGCTCTGCGCATCCTGCGCCGCCGCCCCGGTACGGGAGACCGATCCATGCCCTTGATCGCCGCCGCCGAGACCGCCAGCGCCACCCGCCGCCGCGCCAGCTCCAACGGCATGGGATTCTGGCACACCACCTGCCTCGGCGGCAGCCGCTACCGGCCCGATCCCGCACCGCCGCCGCCGCCCGGCGCGCTGTATGCGATGGCCTTCCTGGTCGAGCAGGATCCGGACACCACCGTGCAGGCGCATTTCCACCAGGCCGACCAGTTCCAGGTGGTGGTGGCGGGCGGCGGCACCCTCGGCACCCATGCGGTGGCGCCGGTCGCGGTGCATTTCACCGCCGCCTACTCGCCCTACGGCCCGATCCGCGCCGGCGCCGACGGGCTTGCCTATTTCACCTTGCGCAACGGCTGGGACCCCGGCGCGCGCTACATGCCGGGCGCGCGCGCCGACCTGCCCCGCCCGCGCCACCATCGGGAGGCGATCGGCACGCCGGCCCCGGTCCTGGCGGATCCCGCCGCCGCGCCGGTCTGCGAACCCGCGCTGCCGGCGCAGCCGGACGGGCTCGCCGCCTGGCGCTACCGCCTGCCGGCCGGCGCGCCGCTTGCCGGCCCCGATCCGACCGTCGGCGCCGGTCAATACTGGCTGGTGCTGGGCGGCAGCCTGCTGCGGGACGATACGGTGCTGGGTCCGCGGTCCTGCCTGTTCGTTGCCCCCGATGAGCCCGGCCTGGCCGCACGCGCCGGCGGCGGAGGGCTCGATCTGCTCGCCATGCAGTTCCCCCGCCGCGCGGATGCCTGATGCGCGCACCGCCCGGCCGGCTATAGTGGGCGCCCGCGCGAGCGGACCACCCCCACGAGCCTGATGGTGCTGCCCATGAGCGACGTCGCGACCACCGCCCCGGTGCCCACCCCGACCACGATGTCCCTGCCCGTCGCCACGCCCGGGCTGTTCGATCGCGCGCTGCGTCGCCTGACCTCCGTCTGGCGCGAAATGGCGGCCAGCGTCGGCGCCGAGGAAGGCGACAGCGTCGAGGCCCAGATCCACGCCTGCCTGCACGGCCGCGGCGGCGAAGTGAGCGCGCGCAACCGCGCCGCCAAGCTGGCGGAGACCTACCTCTCGCTCGACTCGGCCGGGCGGCGCGACCTGCTGCGTACCCTCGCCGGCTACGATTCCGACCCGGAGGCGCTGGCCGGCGCCTACGCCGCCGTGCAGCACGCCGCCGATCCGGCCGAACGCGCCGCAGCCCAGGCGGCGCTGCGCCAGGCGCTGGAGCCGCCGCGGCTGCGCCTGCTCACGCAATTCACCTCGATCCCGGACGGGCGCAAATTCCTGGTCGATCTGCGCGAGTTCCTGCTGGCGCACCGCAAGAACGACAAGCTGCTGGCGGCGCTGGAATCGGACCTGCGCGGCCTGCTCGCCGCCTGGTTCGACATCGGCTTCCTGGAACTGCAACGCATCGACTGGTCGAGCCCGGCGGCCCTGCTGGAAAAACTGGTCGGCTACGAGGCGGTGCACGAGATCAAGTCGTGGCGCGACCTGAAGAACCGGCTCGATTCCGATCGCCGCTGCTATGCCTTCTTCCATCCGCGCATGCCGGGGGAGCCGCTGATCTTCGTCGAAGTCGCGCTGGTGAAGGGGCTCGCCGGCAGCGTGCAGAAGCTTCTGGACGAGAAGGCGCCGGTGCTCGACCCGCGCGCAGCCGATACCGCGATCTTCTATTCCATCAGCAACTGCCAGCGCGGCCTGGCCGGGATCAGCTTCGGCAACTTCCTGATCAAGCGGGTGGCGGAAGAATTGTCGGGCGAGTTCCGCAACCTCAAGACCTTCGCAACCCTGTCCCCGATGCCCGGTTTCCGTCGCTGGCTGGACCCGAAGCTCGCCGCCGACGAGCCGGGGCTACTGACGGAGGGGGAGGCGCAGGCGCTGGCTTCCGTGGTGACCGGGCCGGCGGCGGCGAGCTTGCGCGACATCCTCAACCGGCGCGGCTTCTGGCGCGATCCGGCGCTGCTGCGCGCGGTCGAACCGGCGTTGCTGCGGCTCGGCGCGCAGTATCTGCTGCGGGAAAGCAACGGCAAGCGGGCGCTCGACCCGGTCGCGCATTTCCATCTGTCGAACGGGGCGCGGGTGGAACGGATCAGCCTCGGCGCCGATACGTCGGACAAGGGCATGAGGGCGAGCGCGACCATGATGGTGAACTACCTGTACGACCTCGGGAAGATCGAGGACTGGCACGAGGATTACGCCGGCGAGGGCCGGCGCAACGCGGCCGCATCGGTGCGCCGGTTGCTCGGGCGGTCGTGGTCGGTGGTGGGCGGGCAGACGGGCATCTTCCGCCAGCCGGGAGCGTCCGCATGAACGTGATCGCCGCCCCGCCGTCGCCGGCCGCGACCGGGATGGATCCGGAATCCGTCGCGCTGCTGCACCAGCTTGAACACAAGCTGCTGTGGCTGTCGGCATGGATGGTGCACAACGCCAACCATATCCGGCCCAACCGGGACGGGCTGAAGGTGGGCGGGCACCAGGCATCCTGCGCCTCGGTCATTTCGATCATGACCGCGCTCTATTTCGCGATCGCGCGCCCGGCCGACCGCATCGCGGTGAAGCCGCACGCGGGGCCGGTGTTCCACGCCATCAACTATCTGTTCGGTCGGCAGACGGTCGAGAAGATGGCGGGGCTGCGCGCGATGGGCGGCGTGCAGCCTTATCCTTCGCGCTTCAAGGACGGCGGCGAGGTCGATTTCTCCACCGGCTCGGTCGGCCTCGGCGTCGCCATGACGAGTTTCTCCGCCCTGATGCAGGACTACGCGCGGCTGCACGGGCTGGCGCGCGAGGGCCTGCCCCCCGGGCGGCACATCGCGATCGCCGGCGATGCCGAACTGGACGAGGGCAACATCTACGAAGCCCTGCTGGAGGGCTGGAAGCACGACGTGCGCGATGTCTGGTGGGTGATCGACTACAACCGCCAGAGCCTCGATTCCGTCGTCCCCGACCGGCTGTTCGGCCGCATCGAGGGCCTGTTCCGCGACATGGGCTGGAACGTCGTCACCATCAAATACGGCCGCAAGCTGGAAGCCGCCTTCGCCCGCCCGGGCGGGGAGGCGCTGCGGCGCTGGATCGACGACTGCCCGAACAGCTTGTACTCCGCGCTCACGTTCCAGGGCGGTGCCGCCTGGCGCGCCGCGCTGCTGGCCGAACTGGGGCGCACCGAGGGCGTGCGCGCGATCCTCGATCCGCTGTCCGATGACGAACTCGGCGCGCTGATGACCAACCTCGGCGGCCACGACATCGAAACGCTGATCGAAACGTTCCGCGCGGCCGACGCCGAGGGCGACCAGCCGACCTGCTTCATCGCCTACACCGTGAAGGGCATGGGCCTGCCCTTCGCCGGCCACAAGGACAACCACGCCGGGCTGATGACGAAGGAGCAGATGGAGATTTTCCGCACGGCGATGCGGATCCGTCCGGGCCACGAATGGGATCGGTTCGAGGGGCTGGAGGCGCCCGCCGCCGAACTGCAAGCCTTCCTCGATGCCTGCCCGTTTGCCGCGAAGCTGACGCCGGAGGGCCGCGCGCTGGTCGCCCCGGTCGTTGCAGTGCCGGCGGCGCTGCCGGTGCCGTCCACCACCGGGCGGCGGATGTCCACCCAGGGCGGTTTCGGCGACATCCTGGCCGAGATCGGCCGCGGCCAGGGCGAGTACAAGGAACTGGCGGAGCATATCGTCACCACCAGCCCGGACGTGACGGTGTCCACCAACCTCGGCCCGTGGGTGAACCGGCGCGGCATCTTCGATCGGCACACCCGCAACGACGTGTTCCGCGACGCCAAGCTGGCCTCCGCGCAGCGCTGGGGGATGTCGCCGCGCGGCCAGCATGTGGAACTCGGCATCGCCGAGCAGAACCTGTTCCTGCTGCTGGGGGCTGCGGGTCTTGCGCATGCGCTGACCGGGGCACGGCTGCTGCCGATCGGCACGGTGTACGATCCGTTCGTGAACCGCGGGTTGGATGCGCTGATCTACGCCTGCTACCAGGACGCGCGCTTCCTGCTGGTTTCCACCCCCTCCGGCATCACCCTGGCGCCGGAGGGCGGGCAGCACCAGTCGGTGAACACGCCGCTGATCGGCATGGCGGCCGACCGGCTCGCAAGCTTCGAGCCGGCGCATGTGGACGAACTCGGCATCCTGCTGCGCCATGCCTTCGCGCATATGCAGGCGCCGGACGGCTCGGCGGTATGGCTGCGGCTGTCCACCCGGCAACTGGACCAGCCGGACCGCCGCCTGGACCCGGCCGCGGTCATCGCCGGCGGGCATTGGGTGGAGCCGCCGGCCGCCGGCGCGCGCATCGCGCTCGCCTATCAGGGGCCGGTGGCGCCGGAAGCAACCGCCGCGTTCGCCGAACTGCGCACCGAGGAACCCGGCGCCGGGCTGCTCGCGATCACCAGCCCCGATCGGCTGCACGCCGGTTGGCTGGCGGCTGCGCGGGCGCGGCGGACGGGGGATCGCGGGGCGACTTCGCAGGTGGAACGGCTGCTCGCCCCGCTCGCGCCCGGGGCGGCGCTGGTGACGGTGCTGGACGGGCATCCGGCGAGCCACGCCTGGTTGGGCGCGGTGCGCGGGCAGCGGGTGGTGCCGCTCGGGCCGGACCGGTTCGGCCAGGGCGGGGACATTCCGGATCTGTATCGGGAATACGGGATGGATGTCGATGCCATCCTGGATGCCTGCGCGCAGGCGCTGCTGGGGTAGGCGCGCGTGAGCGAATACCAGTACTACGAATTCCTGGCGATCGACTGCCCGCTCGACGCCGACGCTCGCGCGGCGTTGCGCGACCTCTCCTCGCGGGCGCGGATCACCGCTACCAGTTTCACCAATTCCTACCAGTGGGGCGATTTCAAGGGCGATCCGGTTGCACTGATGACGCGCTGGTTCGACCTGCATCTCTATGCCGCCAACTGGGGTACCCGCCGCCTGATGATCCGCCTGCCGGCGCGGCTGGTCGATCGGGACCGGATCGCCGCCATCCTCGCCCCGCTCGAGGACGTGACGCTGCTGGACGCCGGCGAACACGTGATCCTCGACATCTCCCGCCAGGAGGTGGAGGCCGACGAGGCCGACGACGACAGCGGCTGGCTCGCCAGCCTCGCCCCGCTGCGCGCGGAGCTGTTGGCGGGCGATCTGCGGTTGCTCTACCTGCTGTGGCTGATCGCGGTCGAGGACGAGGCGGTGGCCGACGACGCGCCCGAACCGCTGCCCGGCCTCGCCCCGCTGACCGCCCCGCTGGAGGCGTTCGCCGAGTATTTCGCCATCAACCCCGACCTGGTGGCCGCCGCCGCCGAACGCCCCGCTGCCAGCGCGGCTCCCGACCCGGCCGCGGTGCGCGCGGCGATCGCGGCGCTGGACCCGGCGGCGACGACCGACCTGCTCGCCCGGGCCTATGCCGGCGATCCGCATGTGGGCGTCGCGCTGCGGCATGCGCTGCGCGACCGCCTGCCCCGGCCCGACGCCGCCCCCGCCCCGCGCACCGCCGGTGCCCTGCGCGAGCGCGCTGAGGACATCCGCCGGGCCGCGGAGGAAGCCGCGGCGGCGCGGCAGGAAGAAGAACGCCAGCGCGCCGCGGCTCTGGCCGAACGGGCGCGGCGGGCCAGGGTCGGTCTGCTGGCGAAACGCGGCGAGGCCGCCTGGGACGCGCTGGAAGCCGAGATCGAACGCCGCAACGCCGCCGGCTACGACGCCGCGGCGGTGATGCTGGCCGATCTGCGCGCCCTGGCCGCGGGACGCGACGCGCTGGCCGGCTTCGCCACCAGGCTCGCGGCCATCCGCGCCCGCCATGCCCGCAAGGGGCAGTTCATCGCCCGGCTTGCCGCGCTCGATTAGACTTCGCCGCCGAGGGCTTGCGTTTTCCCCCGCGCCGCCCCCACATCCGGCCCACCTCGATCCCCCAGGAGACCGTCATGGACGTGGACACCATCGACAAGCAGTACCAGCAACTGGAGACCCAGGCGCAGCAGACCTCGCAGAGCCTGACGACGCTCGCCGGCAAGCTGCAGGACGCGGCCAAGGGCGGCAACCAGGACGCGCGGGAATGGCTGCTCGACCTGCGCGAGATCGCGCTCGCGATGCAGGCCGAGCAGAACCAGGTGGGTGGGCTGCTCACCGCCCTGCACGGGTTCGTCGCCAACCAGGCGCAGCAGCAGCAGGTCGCGGTGCCGCCGGCGGGCCAGCCCTGGGGCGCCCCGCCGCAGCAGCCCCAGGGGTATCCGCCTCAGCAGGGCTACCCGCAGCAGCAGGGCTATCCGCCCCAGCAGGGTTACGGCCAGCAGGGCGGCGGGTTCGGCGGCATGCTGGGCGGCTTCCTCAATTCCGGCTTCGGCCGGGCGATCGAGATGGGCGCCGGGTTCGGCCTCGGCGACGACCTGATCAACAAGATCTTCTGAGCCCGGCGGCGGCGGCGCGCCGGGTCAGCGCGCCGCCGCCTGCGTTTGCAGGAAATCCTGCGCCGCGGCCGGGTCCAGCAGCGGGTGCAGTTCAAACCGTGCCGGAATAATGTCGGCCCACGCGTTCAGATGCGCGTGCAACGCTTCATGTGATGCCACGTCGAACAGCACGACCGCGCCGCGCCCGAGTTTCGCGTGCACGCTGCGCACCGTCCCGGCATCGATCAGCGGCTGGATCCAGCGCCAGTAGCTTTGCCGCGCGGCCGTCACGGCGGAGGGCGGCTGCGGCACCGGATCGCTGATGACCAGGACCAGCATCTTGCGTCTCCCCTACCCCAGCACGTCGTCCGTATGCTCGCCGAGGCGCGGCGCCGGCCGGCGCACCGACCCCGGCGTCGCCGACAGCTTCACCGGCACGCCGAGGGTGCGGAATGCCCCGGTCACCGGATGCGTCGTCTCCGCCACCATCCCGCGCGCCAGCATGTGCGGATCGGTGAACACCTGATCGAACCCCAGCACCGGCCCGGCCGGAATCCCCGCCGCCTCCAGCGCGTCCAGCCAGCGCGCCGACGGTTGCGTCCGCAACGGTTCCGCCAGAAGCGCAACGAGCTCGCGATTATGCGCCACCCGCTCGGCGACGGAGGCGAAGCGCGGGTCGTCCACCAGGCCCGGCAGCCCGACGATGGCGCAGAACGCGACGAAGAACTTCTGCTGCGACGCGCCGATGGTGATGAACCCGTCCGCGGTCGCGAACACCTGATACGGGGAACTGCCGCGGTGCTGCTGGCCGATGCGCGGCGGGCGGGTGCCGGTGGCGAAATAATGCGCCGCCTCGTAAACGCAGAACGACGTGGCAGCCTCCACCAGCGACGTTTCCACATACTGGCCCTGGCCGCTGCGGTGACGCGCCTCCAGCGCCGCGAGCAGCCCGAACGCCAGGAACATCCCCGCCGCCACATCGGAAATCGCGATCGGCAGCCGGTAGGGCGGCCCGTCCTCCGGCCCGTTGATGCTCATCAGCCCCGACATCGCCTGGGAGATCAGGTCGTAGCCGCCGCGCGCCGCATAGGGCCCGGTCTGGCCGAAGCCGGAGATCGATCCCATGATGACGCGGGGATTGCGCGCATGGATCGCGTTCCAGCCCAGGCCGAGCCGGTCCATCACCCCGGGGCGGAAGTTCTCCACCACGAAATCGGCGCTGTCCACCAGCTCCAGGAAGCGCGCGCGATCGGTCTTCAGGTCGATTGCGACCGAGCGCTTGTTGCGGTTCCATATCATGAACGGCGCGCTCTCGCCGGCGACGAAGGGCGGCATCTGGCGCGCGGCATCGCCCTTGCCCGGCTGTTCCAGCTTCAGCACGTCGGCGCCATGGTCGGCGAGCAGCATGCAGCAATAGGGACCGGAAAGGTTGCTGGTGAGATCCAGTACGCGCAGGCCTTCGAGGGCTCCCGGCATCGTCGCGCTCCCGCTGTGGTGCGCCGGCTTGGCGCTGCCGGCCGGTGATGGCATGCTCGGGCTTCGCAGGCAAAGGGACGGAAACGATGGCCGACGAGCCGGACGTGCTGGTGGAGCAGGACGAGGCGGGCATCGCCGTCGTCACCTTGCACAATCCACGCAAGCGCAATGCCGTCACCTACGAGATGTGGCGCAAGCTGGGCGGGATTTTCGCCGGCTTCCGCGATCGCGCCGACGTGCGCACCGTGATCCTGACCGGCGCCGAGGGCAATTTCTCCGCCGGGGCCGATATCTCCGAATTCCCCCGCCTGCGCAGCACGCCGGAGGGGATCAAGGCCTATGGGGAGGCCGGGCACGCCGCCACGATCGCGATCCGCGACCTGCCGCAGCCGACCATCGCCGCCATTCCGGGCTTCGGGGTGGGCGGGGGCTGCGGCATCGCGCTCGCCTGCGATTTCCGGGTGGGGGACGAAACGACGCGGATGGGCATCCCGGCGGCGAAGCGGGGGATCGTCTACAGCGTGCTCGACAGCCAGAACCTGTTGCGCACGGTGGGGCTGCCGAACGCCAAGCTCGTGCTCTACTCGGGCCGGCTGTTCCCGATGCAGGCCTGCCGGACGATGGGCCTGCTCGATGAGGTGGGGGAGGACGGGGCGCTGGCCGCGGCGAAACGCCTGGCGCACGAACTCGCCGCCTGTGCCCCCCTGTCCCAGCGCGGCGCCAAGCTGACCCTGGAGGCGCTGGCCCGCGAGGAGGCGGAGGCGCGCGGCGCCGACATCCTCGCCGCCCAGCGGCGTGCGGCGGAAAGCGAGGACTACCGGGAGGCCACGGCCTCCTTCATCGAGAAGCGTCGCCCGGTATTCCGCGGTCGCTGAGCCGTCTGCTCGCGGCCGAGCCAGCGGCCGAACGCCGCGCTGTAGCGGGCCGCGCCGGCGGGATTGAGGTGGGAGAAGCCGTCGCCGAAATACCGGTCCGGCCAATGCGGCATGACCGGCCCGGCGATGCGCAGATTGGGATAGCGCGCCGCGTAGCCCGCCAGGTAGGCGGCGAACCCCGCCTGCACCCCCGGCCGCACCGCCCGCCAGGTGGCGGTATTCATCGGCATGGCGACGAAATCCACCGGAATGCCGCGCGCCGCGGCAAGCCGCAGCATCCGGTTGAAATACCAGTCGAGCACGGGCAGCGGGCGGAAGCGGCGCAAGTGGCCCTCGGCCGCGACCTCCGCCGATCCGGGCGCGGTGCCGAAGAAATACTGCCCGCGCGCGGCCAGCACGGCGGCGAGCGCGCGCCGGTTCTCCCACCAGCGCAGGAACCCGCCGGCGCGGCTCAGCGCGGCGAAATAGAGGGTCGGGAAACGCACCGCATAGGCCGCCGCCCGCAGCCCCGGCGGCAGCCCGGCCGGTCGACGCAGCGCATAGACCGACCAGTCGTCGAGCCGCGCCGACACCGCGCGCAGCCGCGCCACCGCGGTGGGGCCGACGAAGCCGAAAGCGACGCTGCGTTCCCAGAACAGATCCGGCGCGGTGAAATGCCCGGCGTCGAACGACACCACGATCCGCTGCGGCGGGTGCGGGCACGCCAGCGCGCGGCGCAGCACCGAATAGGCCTCGATGGGCTCGCCGCCGCCGACCGCGAGGTTCACCACCCGCCCGGGCAGCCGGCGCGGCATCACGTCCACCGCCGCGCGCGAATCCCCCACCACCAGGACGGAGCCGACGTCGCAGGCCGCGAGCAGGCGTTCCTTGGCAAGCCAGGCCGGGTATTCCGGGTCCAGATACGCCAGCGGCATGAACGCCACCCAGGCCCAGACCAGCGCGAACACGGCAACGCAGGTCGCGCCGGCGACCGCGAGGTAGCGCCCCGGCGACAGCCCGCCGGATGCGGGGAGATCAGAAGCGGAAATAGAGGAACTCACTGGTCCCCCCGAGCGACAGCAGACCGAGTGCCGCGCCCCCGCCCATGGCGAGCGCCCAGGGCAGGCTCGGCCGCCAGGCGAGGCCCGGGAACGGCCCGGGCCGCACCGCCTCCAGCGCCGGGCCGATGCGACGCATGATCTGCTGCGTGTTCGGCGCCCCCCACACGATCGCATACAGCACGCCGAGCCACCCGACCGCGCGCCCCGCCCGCAACACCGTGTGCGCCCCGAGCGCGCCCGTCGTGCCCGCCCCGTGCAGCCCCGCCATCCCCGCCAGCACCTGCCCCGCCACGCCGAGGCTCGGGGCGCGGAACACCACCGCGCCCACCAGCACCGCAAGATATGTGAGCGCGATCCGCCCGAGCCGGCCCGTCGCCTCGCCCGTCGCCCCTGCGCCGGCCCGCCGTGGCCCGAACACCCGCCAGGCATGGTTGATCGTGAGGTACGCCGCGTGCAGCAGCCCGAAGACCACGAAGGTCAGCCCGCTGCCGTGCCAGATGCCCGCCAGGGTCATCGTGATCCCGATCGGGACCAGCACCAGGGCGGCGAACCCGCCTGCGCTCGCCTGCCCCGCCCGCCCGACCTTCCGCCCCGCCGCCGCCCGTCGCCGCGCCGCGGCCAGCGCCAGCGGGTTGAACAGATAGAGCGTCAGGTAGCGGGTCAACGTCATGTGCCAGCGCTGCCAGTAGTCGATGACGCACTCGGCCTTGTAGGGCGAATTGAAATTGAGCGGGAAGCGCAGATTGAACATCCGCGCGAGCCCGATCGCCATGTCCGAATAGCCGGAGAAGTCGAAATACAATTGCAACGAATACGCCGCCGCCGCCTGCCACGCCGCACCCAGCGGCAGGCCGGCCGCATGGCCGAACCCGGCCGCGACCATCGGCGCCAGCGGATCGGCGAGCAGGGTCTTCTTCAGCAGCCCGATCAGGAAGATGCTGCCGCCCACGGACAGGTTGCGCGCCGAGCCGCGCCAGGTCGCCGGGTCCGCGAACTGCGGCATGATCTCCCGGTGGTGCAGGATCGGCCCCGCGATCAGGTGCGGGAAAAAGGTCACGAACAGCAGATAGTCGAGCAGTCCGCGCGCCCGCGCGGTGCCGGCGCGGCAATCCACCAGGTAGCCGATCTGGGTGAAGGTGAAGAAGCTGATCCCGAGCGGCAGCGCCGGAGCCGCCGTCGTCGGCCCGATCGCAAGCTGCGCGTGCACGAAGCCCAGCAGGTCGGCCAGGTATTTGAAATAGACCAGCGCCCCGAGGTTCGCCGCCACCGCCCCGGCCAGCAGGCCCGCCTGCACCCGCCCCGACGTGGCGGCGATCGCGCGCGCCGCGGCGTAGTTGACCGCGATCGATCCCACCAGCAGCGGCAGGAACGCCGGGTTCCACCAGCCGTAGAACACCAGCGACGCCGCGACCAGGAACGCCGCCGCCGCGCGCGCCCCGCCCAGGCGGGCGATGGCGAAGAACCCCGCCAGCGCGAGCGGGAGGAAGCCCAGCAGGAAGACGCACGAGTTGAACAGCACGGTGTTTGATCAGGCGGTGTGTGATCAGGTGGGGCTTCGCTTCGCCTCGACCAGCCGCACGAGGTCGCCGACCCGGTGCAGCGCCTCGATCTCGGCGGCCTGGAAGGCGATGCCGAAGCGGCATTCGGTCTCCACCACCAGCGCGATATGGGCCATCGAATCCCAGCCGGGCACGTCGGCGGCGACGGTGTCCGGGGTGAGGTCGATCTCTGGGTCGTCAAGCACCTCGCGCAGGATGGCGGTCACCTCGGCGAGCACGGGACGGTCGGCGAGCGGGGCCAGGAACATGGGGCACCTCCTCGGGGGGCTGGGAGCGGACCGCCGCAGGAAAGCGCGGAAGGCTCTACAAAGCCTTAACCGCCCGGGGCAGGCCGCTGGCGGAGGTCCGCGCGGGATCGCGTGACAGGGCAGCCCCCCTGCGCTAACCCTCGTTTCTTCTCGAAGCCCAGGACCCGCCGCCCCCCATGGCCAGCAGCAACGACATCCGCGCCGCCTTCCTCGGCTATTTCGCCCGCCACGGCCATACGGTCGTGGACAGCTCGCCGCTGGTGCCGCGCAACGACCCCACCCTGCTGTTCACCAACGCCGGCATGGTGCAGTTCAAGAACGTCTTCACCGGCCAGGAGAAGCGCCCGTACAACCGCGCCACCACGGCGCAGAAATGCGTGCGCGCCGGCGGCAAGCACAACGATCTGGACAACGTCGGCTACACCGCCCGCCACCACACCTTCTTCGAGATGCTGGGCAATTTCAGCTTCGGCGATTATTTCAAGGAACAGGCGATCGCCTACGCCTGGGAACTCGTCACCCGCGACTACGCGCTGGCCAAGGACCGGCTGCTGGTCACCGTCTATGCCGACGACGACGACGCCGCGCGGCACTGGCACGCCATCGCCGGCCTGCCCGACGACCGCATCATCCGCATCCCGACCGCGGATAATTTCTGGCGCATGGGCGATACCGGCCCGTGCGGCCCGTGCTCGGAAATCTTCTACGACCACGGCCCGGGCGTCCCCGGCGGGCCGCCCGGCAGCGCGGATGCCGACGGCGACCGGTTCATCGAGATCTGGAACCTCGTGTTCATGCAGTTCGAGGAAGGGCCGCCGGGGGTACGCAACCCCCTGCCGCGGCCGTCGATCGACACCGGCATGGGGCTCGAACGGGTTGCGGCGATCCTGCAAGGCAAGCACGACAACTACGACACCGATACGTTCCGCGCGCTGATCCTGGCCAGCGCCGAGGCGACCGGCACCGACCCGGACGGCCCGTTCCGCAACAGCCACCGGGTGGTGGCGGACCATCTGCGCAGCACGAGCTTCCTGATCGCCGACGGCGTGCTGCCGGGCAACGAGGGCCGCGGCTACGTGCTGCGCCGGATCATGCGCCGCGCCATGCGCCACATCCACATGATGGGCGCCAAGGACCCGGTGATGTGGTCCCTCGTGCCCGCGCTGGTGCGCCAGATGGGCGCCGCCTATCCCGAACTGGGACGCGCCGAAACCCTGATCGAGGAGACGTTGCGGCTGGAGGAATCCCGCTTCACCGCCATGCTCGACCGCGGCCTCCATTTGCTTGCCGAGGAAACCGCCCGCCTCGGCGATGGCGGCACCCTGCCCGGCGCGGTCGCGTTCCGGCTCTACGACACCTATGGATTTCCAATCGACCTGACCCAGGACGCACTGCGCGAGCAGGGCTTCGGCGTCGATCTCGCCGGCTTCACCGCGGCGATGGACGCCCAGCGCGCCCGTGCCCGCGCCGCCTGGGCCGGCTCCGGCGAGGCGGCCACCGAAACGGTGTGGTTCGAGCTGCGCGACAGCGTCGGGGCCTCGGAATTCCTCGGCTACAGCACGGAATCGGCGGAGGGCGAGATCCGCGCCCTGGTCGCGGGCGGTGCGCCGGTCGCCAGCGCCGGGCCGGGGACCGAGGTCGCGGTGGTGCTGAACCAGACCCCGTTCTACGGCGAATCCGGCGGCCAGGTCGGCGATACCGGCAGCATCACCGCCGCCGGGCTGCGCATCGACGTGACAGACACGCAACGCAAGCTCGGCGACCTGATCGTCCATCTCGGCCGGGTGCGCGAGGGCACCGCCCTTGTCGGCGCCGCGGTGGTGGCCGCGGTCGATCATGCCCGCCGCGGCGCCATCCGCGCGCATCATTCCGCCACCCATCTGCTGCACGAGGCACTGCGCCGCCAACTCGGCACCCATGTCGCGCAGAAGGGCAGCCTGAACGCGCCCGACCGGCTGCGCTTCGACGTTTCCCAGCCGCGCCCGATCACGCAGGCCGAACTCGATGCGGTGCAGGCGGAGGTGAACGCCCGTATCCGCGAGAATTCCGAGGTCGTGACAAGGCTGATGACCCCCGCCGCGGCGGTCGATCTCGGCGCGATGGCGCTGTTCGGGGAGAAATACGGCGACGAGGTGCGGGTCGTGACGATGGGCGGCGCCGACGGCAACCGGCTCGCCTGGTCGATCGAGCTGTGCGGCGGCACCCATGTCCGCCGCACCGGCGACATCGGCTATTTCCGTATCGTCGCCGAAACCGCCGTCAGCGCCGGCGTGCGCCGGATCGAGGCGGTGACCGGGGCGGCGGCCGAAGCCGTCGCCGCGGAGGAAACCCGCCTGCTGCGCGAGACCGCCGGCGCGCTGCGCGCCAGCCCCGCGGACCTGCCCGCCCGCATCGCCGCCCTGATCGAGGACCGTCGCCGGCTGGAACGCCAGGGCGCGGAGTTGCAGAAGAAACTGGCGACCGGCGGGACGGCGGCGGCGGGGACAGAGACGATCGCCGGGGTCGCGCTCGCCGCGCGCAACCTGGGCGAAATCCCGGCCCGCGAACTGAAAGGTCTGGCCGAGACGATCGGCCAGCAGCTCGGCAGCGGCGTGGTGGCGCTGGTCTCCACCGCCGAGGGCAAGGCCAGCATCGTGATCGGCGTGTCTTCCGACCTGCGCACCCGGTTCAGCGCGGTCGATCTGGTGCGTGCCGCGGCCGCTGCGGTGGGCGGCAAGGGCGGCGGCGGGCGGCCTGACCTCGCGCAGGCGGGCGGGCCGGATGCGGCGCGGGCGGATGCGGCGCTGGACGCGGTGCGGGCGGCGCTGGCGGGGTAAGGGGCCGCGGCGGCGACGCTTCGAAGCCGACGCGCGCCCGGTTCGACCGGCGCCTGACGGCCGGTCCGATCCCGGAACCTTCGTCCCTCGCCCCGCCGCATGCGGCCGTTGTCGGTCCCGACTTATCTTGAGGTCGGCATGTGACCCCAGAACGCCCGGCGGTAGGGTTTTGTTATCCACTTTGGCGCACCCTTGCCGGTGTCCCGGTGGATCACCTACCGGCCGTTCGAGGTGTCCCGATGCGCATGCCCCGTTTTCCCTCCCTCGCCGCTGACCGCATGGCGGCGCTCTGCGCCACCCAGGCAATGATCGCCTTCGCCATGGACGGTACGATCCTGGAGGCGAACGACGTGTTCCTGGCCGCGAT
Source organism: Pseudomonadota bacterium (assembly GCA_019352115.1). Taxonomy (GTDB): domain Bacteria; phylum Pseudomonadota; class Alphaproteobacteria; order Acetobacterales; family Acetobacteraceae; genus JAJZVS01. The sequence continues at coordinate 10,294 of JABBNW010000009.1, read as the reverse complement.
GGGCTATCGGCGGGAGGAAGTCCTGGGCCGTCCGCACAGCCTGTTCCTCTACCACGACAGGCCCGACAGCGAGCCCTATCGCGCCTTCTGGGCCAAGCTGCGCGCCGGCGAGCCGCATACCGGGCAATTCCCCCGCACCCGCAAGGACGGCTCGCTGATCTGGCTGCAAGGCTTCTATGTTCCCGTCGCCCGGCGCGGCCGGCTGGTCCAGGTGGTGAAATTCGCCGCCGACGTGACCGCGCGCGTGGCGCGGGAGAGCGAAGTTGCCGCCCAGCTCGCGGCCATCTACCGCTCCCAGGCGGTCATCGAATTCGCCACCGACGGGACGATCCTGTCCGCCAACGACAAATTCCTGGAAACGGTCGGCTATACGGCGGCCGAGCTGATCGGCCAGAAGCACGCCGTCCTGATCCGGCCGGAGGAGCGCGACAGCGACGCCTATCGCCACTTCTGGGACATCCTGCGCAGGGGGGACTACCATGCCGGCGAGTTCTGCCGTCTGGCCCGCGATGGGCGGGAGGTGTGGTTGCAGGCCAGCTACAACCCGGTGCTCGACGCGGACGGCAAGCCGCTTCGGGTGCTGAAGCTGGCGAGCGATATCACCGTGCTGGTGCAGCAGCGCGAACGCGGCCGGCACCTGGCCCGCGACATCGACCACGAGTTGCAAGCGATCGGCCAGGCGGTTGCGGTCGCCAGCGAGCAGGCCGCGGGGGCAGCGAGCGCCGCCACCCAGGGAGCGACCAACGTCCAGGCTGTCGCCGCCGGCGCCGAGCAACTGGCCAGCTCGATCACCGAGATCACCGCCCGCATGGCCGAAGCGGCGACCATTACCACGCGTGCGGTCGAGCAGGCGCAGGCGACCAGCGGAACGATCTCGTCCCTCGCGCGGGCCACCGGCGAGATCGAGCAGATCGTTCAACTGATCACCTCCATCGCCAGCCAGACCAACCTGCTGGCATTGAACGCGACGATCGAGGCGGCGCGGGCCGGCGAGGCCGGCCGCGGCTTCGCCGTCGTTGCCAACGAGGTGAAGACGCTCGCCGCCCAGACCCGCCAGGCGACCGAGAACGTGGCGCAGCAGACCGCCGGCATCCAGCAGGAGACCGACCGCGCGGTGAGCGCCATCCGCGAGATCTTCACGACCGTTGAGGCGATCGCCGAGATCGCCGCCGCCACCGCCGCGGCGGTGGAGGAACAGAACGCGGTGACGCAGGAGATGTCGTCCAACATGCAGACCGCGGCGACTGCGGTGGGCACCGTGCGCGACCGGTCGGACCGCATCGCCGTGGCGATCCTGGACGCCAACCGGGCGATCGGTTCGGTGGCGGAGCGGGCACGCGACCTCACCGCCTGATAACCCGCCAGAGGACCGACGGACTGCCGGGCTCGAACCCTTCCGTCATGCCCGGCCATGACGGGAGGGCCCGGGCCGGCACGCAAGGGTGAGGTGCGATGCCCGCTGCCGCGGCACGGGGCCGCCGGCCGCCGCCCTAGCCGCGGTGGAACAGGCTTGCCAGCTCGGCCACGCTGAAGCGCAGGAACGTCGGCCGCCCGTGGCTGCACGTCGCCGCCCGGGGCGTGGCTTCCATCGTGCGCAGCAGCGCGTCCATCTCCGCCGGCAGCAGCCGCCGCCCGGCGCGCACGGACCCGTGGCATGCGAGCCGTGCCACCGCCGCGTCCAGCCGGGCGCGCAGCGCCGCGACCGGGGGCGCGTCCGCGACGCCGTCCGCTACCGGGCCGTCCGCCGCCGGGCCGTCCGCCTCCCATTCGGCCAATTCTTCCGCCAGATCGCGCAGCAGCGGCGTCGGCTCGGGCGCGCCGAGCAGCGCCGGCAGGGCGCGCACCAGCACCGCCCCGGCGCCAAAGGCTTCCAGCTCCAGCCCCAGCCGCGCCAGCGCCCGCGCGTGCGCCACCAGCCGGGCCGCGTCGGCCGAGGGCAGATCGACCACCGCCGGGACCAGCAGCGCCTGGCTGCGCACCCCGCCGTCCAGCAGTTGCGCGGCGAGCGCCTCGTGCGTCAGGCGTTCGTGCGCGGCGTGCTGATCGACCAGCACCAGCGCGCCGTCAGCGGCGACGGCGACGATGTAGGTCTCCGCGACCTGGCCGAGCGGCGCGCCCAAGGGGTTGTCCCGGGCGGGGTTGGCGCCGGAACCTGGGGCGCCGCCGACCGTCCCGGGCCAGGATGCTGCGTCGTCGGCCCCGCCGCGCCGCGCCGCCGGCGGGGCGGCAAACGGCAGCCGCGCCTCCGCCATCCCACCGTTCATGCCCGCGGCCATTCCGGCCGCCGGTGCCGCATCGCCCCAGCGGGCCTCCCCTGCCGCGGCGAACCCGCCTGGCCCGGCACCCCCGCCCGGCGCGGCAAAGGCCCCTTGTGCGGCGAACCCCCCTCGCGCGGCGAAACGGTGTCCCCCCAGGCTCAGCGCCGGCCGCCCGGCCGGCACGTCGGTGCCCGCCGCGCCCCCCAGCGCACGCCCGATCGTCCCGATCACCAGCGCCCGCACCGCGGCGGGGTCGCGGAAGCGCAGCTCCGCCTTGGCGGGGTGGACGTTCACGTCCAGCTCCTCGGGCGGCAGGTCGAGCCACAGGGCCGCCACGGGATGCCGCCCGGCGGCGATCACCGGGCGGAACGCCACCCGGATCGCCGTCTTCAGCACCGGATCGGTCACCGGCCGGCCGTTCACCGTCAGCGCCTGCGACGCGGCGCTGATGCGGGTGACCGCCGGGTTGGCGACGAAGCCGTCCAGCCGCAGCGCCCCGCGCTCCCCCGCGACGTCCAGCAGCGCGGCGGCGGCATCGGCGCCGAGCAGCGCCGCGGCGCGCGCGCGCCGGTCCTGCGTCGGCAGGTCGAACACCACCCGTCCGTCGCTTTCCAGCCGCAGCGCCACCGCAGGCGCGGCGAGCGCCAGCCGGCGCAGCACGGCCTCCGTATGCTCGGCCTCGGTGCGCGGCGTTTTCAGGAACTTCCGCCGCGCCGGGGTGGCGAAGAACAGGTCGCGCACGACCGCCCGCGTGCCGGGCGGACCGGACGCCGGCGCCACCTCCGAGACCGCGCCGCCGTCCACCGCAATCATCCAGGCATGCGCCGCGCCGGCAGGGCGGGAGGTCAGCGCCAATCGCGCCGCCGCACCGATCGAGGGCAGCGCCTCGCCGCGGAACCCCAGGGTGGCGATGCGCACCAGGTCGTCGTCCGGCAGCTTGGAGGTGGCGTGCCGCCGCACCGCCAGGGCGAGCCCCGCCGCATCCATGCCGGCGCCGTCGTCGGTGACCTCGATGCGGTCGATCCCGCCGCCAGTCAGGGACACGGCGATGCGGGTGGCGCCGGCGTCAAGCGCGTTTTCCACCAGCTCCTTCACCGCCGCCGCCGGGCGTTCGATCACCTCGCCGGCGGCGATCCGATTGACCAGCCCCTCCGGCAGCAGGCGGATCGGCGGCATTACCTCTCGCCGCGCAGCGCCTGGAAGCGGGCGATCGAGGCCCCAGTGGCAGCATCGGGGGCCTTGTGGTCGGAACCGGGGGTCAGCGCCGGCTGGATGCCGCCGGCCAGTTGCTTGCCGAGTTCCACGCCCCATTGGTCGAAACTGTCGATCCCCCACAGGCAGCCCTGCACCGCCACCTTGTGTTCATAGAGCGCGATCAGCCGGCCGAGGCTGAACGCGTCGAGCCGGTGGAACATCAGGAAGGCGGACGGCCGGTCGCCCGGGCAGACCCGCGCTGGGGCGACCAGATCGATCTCCGCCGCGGATTTGCCGGCGGCGGCCATCTCCGCCCGCACCGTCGCTTCGTCGCGGCCGAATGCCAGCGCCGCGGCCTGGGCGAGGGCGTTGGCGGCGAGCCCGCGATGCGCCTCCACCCGGTCGTGATCGGGTTGGGCGGCGAGGATGAAATCCACCGGGATCACCGCCGGCCCCTGGTGGACCAACTGCATGAAACTGTGCTGCGCACTGGTGCCCGGCTCGCCGAAGATCACCGGCGCGGTCGCCGCCACCGCCGGGCTGCCGTCCAGCGCCACGGATTTGCCGTTGCTCTCCATGTCCACCTGCTGCAGATGCGCCGGCAGCCGGCGCAACCGCTCGTCGTAGGCGAGCACGCAATGGGTGGTGCAGCCGAGCGCGTTGCGATGCCACACCCCGGCCAAGGCCAGCAGCACCGGCAGGTTCGCGGCCAGCGGGGCATCGCGGAAATGGCAGTCCATCGCCCAGGCGCCGTCCAGCAGCGCCTGGAACTTGTCCCACCCGGCGGCGAGCGCGATCACCAGCCCGACCGGCGACCACAACGAATAGCGCCCGCCGACCCAGTCGCGGAAACCGAACACCTGCGCCGGCGGGATGCCGAAAGCGGCGACGGCCTTGAGGTTGGTCGACAGGGCGACGAAATGCGCGCCCACCGCGGGCTCGCCCAGCGCCTGCGCGATCCAGTCCCGCGCGCCGGCGGCGTTTTCCATGGTCTCCTGGGTCGTGAAGGTTTTCGACGCGATCAGGAACAAGGTGCGCGCCGGATCGAGCCCGGCGATCGCGGCGGCGAAGGCGTGGCCGTCGATATTGGCGAGGAAGCGCGCCTCCAGCTTGGCGTCGCTGCGCCCGAGGGTCAGCGCCTCGGTCGCGACCCGCGGCCCGAGGTCGGAGCCGCCCATGCCGATGTTCACCACATGGGTGAAGCGTTCCCCGGTCGCGCCGCGCAGGCGCCCCTCGTGCACCGCGGCGACGAAAGCGCGCATCCGGTCGCGTTCGGCGCCGGCGATCGCGCTCGCGTCCTCCGACCCGCCGGCCGCCAGCGCGGCGCGCAGGCCGGTGTCCGCAGGGGAGCGCAAGGCCATGTGCATCGCCGCGCGGTGCTCGGTCACGTTCACCGCGGCGCCGGCGAACAGCCGGGCGCGGAAGCCGTCGAGGTCGGCGGCGGCGGCGAGCGCGAACAGCCCCGCCAGCACGGTCTCGTCCAGCGCGGTGCGCGAGAGGTCGAGGCTGAGGTCGTCGAGCGCGAACGTGAGCCGGTGGGCGCGGTCCGGATCCGCGGCGAGGCGGGCGCCGATGCGCCGCGCTTCCGGGCGGGCGGCCAGGGCGGCCAAATGGGCGAAAGCGGCACTGCGGGCTGGGTCGGACATGGCGGCGATCATAGTCCCGGCGGCGGCGCGGGGCCAGCACAACGGCGGGGGGCGCAGGGGCGCGCGCAGGGGGGGCCCCAGGGGGGGCCCAGGGGAGGCGCCGACGGACGCATCGGGCGGCGGCGCCCGCACACCAAGAGTTCATCCGCCCCGGACGTGCCGGATACGGCCCCCCAGGGCTGCGTCCGGTGCGGGACTCGGGGCGTTTTCCCCTTTGACCTTGTGCCGGGACGATGACAAAATTGCGGCGCAGGCACGCCGCCTGCCGACGTGTCTGCGTTCTCAGATCGGGTCTTTTTTTGCCACGGTTGCCGTGATCCAGTTCGTTGCAGTCCAACATTCATCTGCTCCCGCGGGGTCGGCTGCGCCCGAAAGGGCCGGTCAGCGCCATGCAGGTGGCTAAGCCGCAGAAGGGCGCCCCGGCGCGCCCGGCCCGTCCCGCTCGCCCGCCGGCCGCTGCGCGCGCGGCGCCGACGGCCGACAAGGTGCTCGACTACAGCATCGCGGCGGTCGATCGCGCGCTCGATCTGCTGGAGGCACTGGCCCGCATCGCGCCCGCCCCGCTGGTCGCACTTGCGGAGTCCGCCGGCTGCACCCGCACCGCGGCCTTCCGCCTGCTGCGCACCCTGGAAGCGCGCGGCTTCGCGATCCAGGACGAGGCGCGCGGCGTGTGGCGCCTCGGCGCCCGCTGGGCAATGCTCGGCCAGGCGGCGCAGGACCAGGGCGCGCTGCTCGCCACTGCCACGCCCTTCCTGGCCGAACTCGGCCAGGCGGTGGGGGAAAACGTGTATCTCCGCCGGCGCGAGGCGCTGGAATCGGAAACCCTCGGCGTGTTCCAGGTCGATCCGGCCTTGCGCGTTTACACCTCCGCCGGCGACCGTAAGCCGCTGCATGCCGGCGCCGCGCGCCTGCTGCTCGCCTATGCGCCGGAGGCGGTGCAGACCCAGGTGCTGTCCCAGCGCCTGCCGCGCTTCACGCCCGCGACCCGCACCGATCCGGCCTGGATTGCGGCCGACCTGCAACGCATCCGCTCGCGCGGCTACCTGATCACCGCCGATGAAGTGACGCCCGGCTCCGTCTCCGTCACCGCGCCGGTGCGCGATGCGGGCGGGCAGGTGGTGGCGGCGCTCAGCGTCACCGCGCCATCCATGCGCATGCGCCCGCCGCGCCCACGCGCCCTGCTGCCGCAGGTGCTGGACGCCGCGGCGAAGCTGTCGCAGGCGCTCGGCGCCCCGCCGATCGAACCCACCGAGGCGAAACCGCGGCCGGCCGCGCCGTCCCGCCCGAGCCCGGCCGTCGCGACTCCCTGAACGACCCCCGCCGGCAACCTGCGCGCAGGTTGCCGGTTGGGCACACGGGACTTCCGTCCGGTTTCTTCGGCAACCGCCTGCGGACCGCTAGACCGCCTCCCCGCGCACCTCGGCGCGATTGCGCCCGTTCTCCTTGGCGCTATAGAGCGCAGCGTCCGCGCGCGCGAGCGGGTTGTCGGGATCGGCGTCGCGGTAGCCCATGATGGCGATCCCGATGCTGACGGTAAAACCGATCACCTGTCCGTTCACCACCGCCGGCGTGCGGGCGATCGTCGCCCTGATCCGGTTCGCGAAGGCCTGCGCCTCCGCCAGCCCGGCGTCGGACAGCACGACCGCGAATTCGTCGCCGCCGAGACGGCCGGCGCAGTCGTTCTTCCGCAGCTCCCCTTCGAGCACATGCGCGAAGTGCTCGATCACCTGATCCCCGGTCGTGTGGCCGAACGTGTCGTTGATGTCCTTGAAATGGTCGATGTCGATCATCGCGATCACCGACCGCGCGCGGCGGTCGCGGTGCAGCCGGGACAGCTCGGCCTGCATTCGCTCCCGGAAGTCGCGCCGGTTCGACAACTGGGTGAGGTCGTCGATCCGCGCCAGCCGATGGAGTTCGGTTTCCACCCGCTTGCGCTCGGTGATGTCGGTGATCAGGCCGTGCCAGACGATACTGCCGTCGGCCAGCCGCGTGGGGTGGGCCTCGGCCTGCCGCCAGCGCGCCCCCTGGGCCGGGAGCACGACCCGGTATTCGAGGTGCCACGGCGTGAGCCCGGCGGCCGAGGCGACCAGCGACGCGCGGTAGCGGTCGCGATCGTCGGGATGGATGCGATCCAGCACCGGCGCATCGGTCTCGGCGATCTGCCCGGGCGCGAGCTCGTAGATGTCCCACAGCCGGTTGCTCACATAGGGAAAGCGCCCGGTCCCGTCCGGCGCGCGCCGGAACTGGAACACGAGGCCCGGGATCTCGTTCGTCAGGTTGGTAATCAGCTCGACACTCTTGCGCAACGCCTCCGACAGGGCGCGCATCGCGGTGATGTCGGTGGTGGTGCCGACCATGCGCAGCGCCTGGCCGGCGGCATCGCGCGCGACCACCTTGCCGCGGCTCAGCACCCATTTGTAGCTGCCGTCCTTGCAGCGGAGGCGGTGTTCGACCTCGTAGCTCTCGGTCTTGAGGTCGAAATGATCGCGGATCGTTGCCTGGACATAGGCGAGATCGTCGGGATGGACGCGCGTGTAGCTGTCCTCGATGCGGGCCGACAGCTCCGCGTCCTGGTAGCCGAGCAGTGCGTGCCAACTGGCGGAGTAGCGGATCTCGCCGGTGACGGCGTTGCGATCCCAGACCCCGGTGCCGCTGCCCTCGATCGCGAGCGCCCAGGTGTCCGACCACGTGCCGTCCGGCGCCGTCGGGGAGGCGGCCGCGTCGGTGCCGGCGTCCGGGGGTGCGGCGTCCGTGCGGCCGGATTCCATGTGCCCGGAGTCCATGTGCCCGGCCGGCGAAGCCTCCTCGGTTTCGCCGGCGGCGGCGCAGTCCGGCGCAACCGCCACGGCGTCCTGCCACGCCTGGCGTTCGCCGCGGAGATCGGCTTCGACAATTGGGTGCATGGGTCGCTCGCTGGCGGAGTGCACGGGTTCGGGGGGTTGGACCGCGACGGCAGGCATCCTTTCACGACGCGGCTAACAATACTCTTTCTCGAGTCTTTCTCGGCATTGCGACGGGCGCCGACGCGCGGCGCACCCGTCCAGGCGCCCGGCAAAATCTTTCCCGCGGGTTTAAGTGTCAATGGAAATCGCCGCCCGCGCCCGGGCCGAAGACCCGGCGTGGGCGGCACGGCGACCGGGAAGGCGAAACACCAGGTGCGCCCCGCCCCGGGGTCGGCCGGCACCCGGACCCGGGCGCCGGCAGCGGATCCCTAGAAATGCAGCCGATCGATCGAGGTCAGGGTCACGTGCGGCGAGATCACCGGCGCGTGCGACATGTTCCAGGTCACATACTGCTCGGTGTAGGCGAGATGCGACGACATCCCGTCCACCGGCAGCAGCACGTGATAGCCGAGCAGCGCGGCGCGGCTGGCGGTGTACATCACCGCCCCGTCCGCCGCCGAACCCACGGTGATGACGGTGGTGATGCCGTGCGCCTTCAGCACCTGCGCAAGATCGGTGTGGAAGAACTTATCCACCCCGCTTTTCACCACCGGCTCGGTGCCGAGCGGGGCCACCGCCGGCAGCACGTCCTTGGTGCTCTTGTTCACCATCACCAGGCTGTAGACGACGAGCATCTTGTGCGCGCGCGCTTCCTTCAGCAGCTTGGCCACCTGCGGCAGGGTGGCGAGGCAGCGCGGCCGGTACGGCGTGGTGCAGACCGGTTTCACCAGGTCGAGCACCAGCAGCGCGGTGGTGTGGGGATCGACCGTGACGGTCTGCAAGACCGGCGCCGGCGGGGCCTTGATGCTGGCCCATTCGTCGATGATGGTGCGTGCCGAGGCCGGCGCGAGCCCCGCGGCCAACATCGCCGCTGCCAGCATCCCCGCCGCCAGCACGGCGCGGAGACCCTGTCCCTTGCTGTCGCCCATCCGATTCCCCCTTGGTTATGGAACCGACGATAGGACGCGCCACCGCGCGGACCGGGTCCCTTGTTGCGGAGCCCTATCATGGGGCGGCGGCGGCGAACAGAAAGACAGAGCCGTCGCGCGGCGGGCGGGGCGACACCCAGCGCGCGCCGGCGCGGCCCCTGGCGGATCGTGCCGGGAGAAGGACGGAGCGGGGCGCGGCGGGATGCCGACACGGTCGCGGCGACGGGCGCTGTCGCGCCGGCGACTTGCGTGCGGGGCTGCTCTTGGACCGGGAGGCCGATCTGGGGGCCGGGTTCGACCTGGGGCGGCCCGAGATGCGCCGATCGGGCGATCCCGGAACCGGCTGGTCCGCGACGGCTGGCGCTGGCGGCTTCGCGGCCTTGGTGGTCGTCCGGTGGGTTCGGCTGACGCTGCCGACGCGGACGTTCTGCAACGCATTGATAGGCGGGGGGAGCGCCCGTGTTCGTTCCCGCGTCTGTCCAACGGGTGGGTGGTTCCGGCCATCCGGGGCAGCGATCAAGAGATTTCGTATCAGGCGGTTTCGCAGACTACACCGCGACCGTTCCTGCCCTGCTCACATCGTGGATGTCGCACGCCCTGGACTGCTGGCCAACTCGGACATTTCGCAGGAGAGAGGGTCGCAGCGGAAACCCGGGTCTCTCCGGCCGCAAAATACGCCCGCGAGCAACAGACTTTTACGGGGGTTTCCGCAACTTCCGGGGCTACCGAGGGCGCGAGACCCAGTCTGCTGCGCGTTTTGCGGACTGCAATTTGTGGCGGACAGGGTTTCGGCCATCTCAGCAAGCTTTTCCCACTGTTGAGAAAACCAGATCCACTCCCCCGGATCTGCCGATGATGGACTTCTTGTCCGACACCGGTCAGCAGCCGTCCGGTACGTCGATGGGTCGCTGCGTGCCATGGCCCCCTCGTGTTCCACAACCAACGCGCAGAGCAAGTCGCTCTTGTAAACACAATCGGCGCTTACACCACGAAAGTCAAACTTTCCCCCGGGATCGGCAAGGGGTCGGAAAATATTCATGCCGAAGTTTGCGTATCCGCGAGTTTCGATTGGCGCGAAAGGAAAGGATTGGGCACCAAAGCCAGGTCCTTGAAAGATTGGGGCTTTTCCGTTGCGGAAACCTGGTGCAGGTTAGACCCCATGATCTATGGGTATGCACGGGTCTCGAGCGACGGCCGGAGCGTTGACGCCCAGGTGCGCCGGCTCCGGGCGGCCGGGGCCGGCCAGGTGTTCCGCGAGACCGCGAGCGGAGCCAAGACCGACCGGGCGCAGCTCCGCCGGGTGCTCGGCCAGCTCGCCGCCGGCG
>JABBNW010000165.1 GCA_019352115.1 Pseudomonadota bacterium | reverse complement strand
CGGCCCGGACCCGAGACACCCCACACAAGCACCGAACCCAAGTGATGGGGTCCAGGGGACGAGTTCCCTGGCGGGGTCCAGGGGCAGCGCCCCTGGCCTTCCTTACGGAACCGCCCGCGCCGTCAGCCGCCCGGGCTGGCTCCCGTTCCGTTCCCGGTATCGGTGCGTCGGGCCAGGAGCGCGGCGACGGCGCAGGAGGCGATGCGGGTTCGGTTGGAGTCGGCTCGGCTCGTGAGGATGATGGGGACGCGGGCGCCGACGACGACGCCGGCGGCGTCGGCGCGGGCGAGGAAGGTGAGTTGTTTGGCCAGCATGTTGCCGGCTTCGAGGTCGGGGACGACCAGGATGTCGGCCTGGCCGGCGACGGGAGAGGTGATGCCTTTTTCCCGGGCGGCGGCGGGGCTGATGGCGTTGTCGAATGCGAGGGGGCCGTCGAGGATGCCGCCTGTGATTTGTCCGCGGTCGGCCATTTTGCAAAGCGCCGCGGCGTCGATCGTGGAGGGGATGCGCGGGTTCACGGTTTCCACCGCCGACAGGATGGCGACGAGTGGCGTCGCGATTCCCATGGCGCGGGCGAGGTCGATCGCGTTCTGCACGATGTCGCGTTTGGTCGCGAGGTCGGGGGCGATGTTCACCGCTGCGTCGGTGATCAGGAGCGGCCGCGGGTAGGTTGGCACGTCCATCAGGTAGACGTGGCTGATATGGCGTTCGGTGCGCAGGCCGGTGGCGTCGGCCAGCACCGCGTGCAGCAGTTCGTCGGTATGCAGGGAGCCTTTCATCAGCAGGCGGGCTTCCCCGGCGCGGACCAGGGCGACGGCCCGGGCGGCGGCGGCGTGGCTGTGCGGGACGGGGACCAGGCGGTAGGGGGTGATATCCATCCCGGCCGCGGCGGCGGCCTGGCGGATGCGGGGCTCGGGGCCGACCAGGATCGGCACGATCAGGCCGGCGCGGGCCGCCTCGACGGCGGCGGCGAGCGCGGCGGCGTCGCAGGGATGGGCGACGGCGGTGGGGAGCGGCGGGGTCGCCTGGGCGCGGGCGAGCAGGGCTGCGAACCAGGCGTGGCGCGGGTGCTCCACCGGGTCGTCGTTGCCGGTTGCCGGCGCGGGGCGGAGGTCCGCCGGGTGTTCGGGGCGGGTCGGCTCAGTGGGCATGCGCGTAGCTCCCGGGGGCGTCGGACAGCGGCGGAAATTCCTTGATCCCGAGGCGCGGCGTGACGCCGGAGGGGGCGTCCAGGCAGGCGGCCAGGTCGGGCGACCAGGCCCCGTCCTGCGGCGGGGTTGCGGCGCGCCATTCCTCCGGCCCCAGGTGGCGGTCGCCGTGCGGGCGGCAGGCCAGGCGGAGGCGCCGGTGCAGTTCCATGGCCCGATCGGTTTGCATCGCCCCGTTCCTCGCACGCCTCCGGCGGGGGCGCCTTGAGGCAGATCAATGTCGCCGCGGCGCGATCCGGGCGGCGGTGATGGTGCGCGCCGGCGGGGCTGGTCGCTCCACGGGGCGGGCATTTCCACGGCGGGCGGATGCCGCGCGCACCTCTGCGGGCACCGAATTTCGCTTTGCCCCGTATCGTCGCGGCGTGCTACTGGAACGGGTAAGTTTCCCGTGTCCGTGGCCCGACGATGGCCGCTCCGGCCGCCGAGCCACGCTTGGTCTTGCTTGTGCCCGGCGTCGTTCATGCCCCGCTGCGTTCGCGCGTGCCCGGCTGCCGCATCCGCCACGCTTCCCACGCACGCACAAGGTCCCGATGCAGGCACGCAGCCAGGTTCTTCGCTACTTCCCCGACGACGGACCCGCCGCGGCGGAGGCCGCACGCCGGCTGCTGGCCGCCACCCTGGCGCATCCCCTGGTGCGCGCGGCGATGCTGGGCTGCGTCGGCGTGCTCTGCGCCTTCCTCGCCTGGAAGGCGACGGACAACCAGCTCACGCAGACCTTGTTCGGCCTCGACCCGCACGACAGCATCCGCCGCTTCCTGGCCGGCACGCAGGCGCGGCCGTTCGCCTACCGGGTGTTCACCCCGGCGCTGATCGACCTGGCGCAGAACGTGCTGCACATCCCGGACCTCGCGCGCGCCGGCCCCGGCTTCCTGGCGCGCAAGGTGCCGCTGATCTGCGCCCGCTACGGGACCGGACGGGAGTCGTCCTGCAACAACATCATTGCCTATTTCTTCGTCGGCTGGTGGCTGTATCTCGGCTTCCTGCTGACGATGTTCGCGCTGGCGCACCGTCTGTTCCGGGGCAGCATCGCCCTCGGCGCGGCGACGGTCTATCTCGCGTTCGCGCTCGTGAACGCCATCATCCTGCGCCACCTGTCGCACACCTACGACTGGGGCACGTTGCTGTTCGGCGCGCTGTTCCTGTGGTGCCTGCTGGCGCAGCGGCCGGTGCTGTTCACCCTGCTGATGCCGATCGCCGCGCTCAACAAGGAAACCGCGGTGCTCTACGCGCTGGCGTTCCTGTTCGCCAACATCGAGCGGCTGCCGCTGCGGCGCACCCTGCTGCTGTTCGTGTTGCAGGTGGCAAGCTTCATGGTCGTGTACGGCGGGGAGCGGCTCTATTTCGCGTCCAATCCGGGCACCTGGATGGAAATCCACCTGCGCGGGCAGATCTATCTGTTCACCGAGCATATCAACCTCGCGCTGCTGTTCGGCCTGCTGGTCGCGGTGGTGCTGGCGTTCTACCGGTTTCCCGACAAGCATCCGGTGCTGCGCGCCGCCTGCATCATGATCCCGCCCTGGGCGGTGCTGTTCCTGATCGGCGCGGAGCCGCGGGAAATCCGCGACACGTTCGAGATCCTGCCGCTGCTCGTGCTGATGGCCATGCAGTCCCTGGTGGCGCTGGTGTCGGGCCAGATCGGGGTGGGGCGCGGGGCGCGGGCGTGAGCACGCTCGACGCAATTCCGGCCGGTCCGGTCACGGCCGCGCGGACCGCCGAAGCACCGGATGCCGAAGCACCCAATGCCGAAGCGCTGGGGGCCGAGCTGCTGCGGGCCGGGCCGGCACCGGTGGACGGGGCCGCAATCCGCTCGTGCCCGCTGGTCGTCGACCTCGACGGCACCCTGATCCGCACCGACACCCTGAGCGAAGGCGTCGCCACCCTGGCGCGCGACTGGCGGCTGGTGCCGGCGCTCGGCCTGCTGCTCACCGCCGGGCGCGCGGCCTTCAAGCGCCGCATCGCCGAGCTCGCCCCGCCCGCCGCCGCCCTGCTGCCCTACAACGCGCCCCTGCTCGGCTACCTGCGCGCGCAGAAGGCGGCCGGCCGCACGCTCGTGCTCGCCACCGCCGCCGATCGCGCCGTGGCGGACGCCGTCGCGCGCGAACTCGGCCTGTTCGACGAGGTCATCGCCTCCGACGGCACCACCAACCTCAAGGGCGCGACCAAGGCGCGCGCCCTGGTCGCCCGGTTCGGCACCGGCGGCTTCGCCTATGCCGGCGACAGCCGCGCCGACCTCGCGGTCTGGGCCGGAGCCGCGAGCGCCGTGCTGGTGAACGTCCGCCCCGCCGTCGCCGCCGAAGTGCGCGCCCGCCTCCCGGTCGAGTACACGATCGCCGACCGGCCGGCGCCGCTCGTCGCGCTGTGGCGGGCGATGCGGCCGCACCAATGGGTGAAGAACGCGCTCGTCATGGTGCCGCTGCTGACCGCGCACGCCTATGGCGATCCGCTCGCCTGGCGCGGCGCGGTGCTGGCGTTCTGGGCGTTCTGCGCCATCGCCTCGGCGTTCTACCTGTTCAACGACCTGGTCGATCTCGCCGCCGACCGGGCGCACCGGCGCAAACGCGAACGGGCCTTCGCCAGCGGCCGGGTCTCCATCGCCGCCGGCGGCGCGCTGGCGGCGGTGTTGCTGGCGGTCGGGGCCGCGCTGGCCTTCGCCGCCCACGTGCCGATAGTGCTCGGGATCTACGCGGCGACGACGGTCGCCTATTCGCTGAAGCTCAAGGAACTGCCGCTCGTCGACGTGTTCTGCCTCGCCGGCCTATATACCTTGCGCCTGTTCGGCGGCGGCACGGCAAGCGGGCATCCGGTCTCGCTCTGGCTGCTGGGGTTCTCGACCTTCCTGTTCCTCAGCCTTGCGCTGGTGAAACGGGTCGAGGAACTGACCGCGCCCATGATCGCCGACGCCGACGGACTCGCCGGCCCGTCCCGGCGCGGCTACATGCCGGCGGACGCGCCGTTGTTGCAGATGCTGGGCTGCGGCGCCTCCTTCGCCTCCTGCATCGTGCTGGCGCTGTTCGTGCAGCGGGAGGCGACCGCGAACGCCTATGCCTCCCCCGCGCTGCTCTGGGGCATGGTGCCGGTGTTCCTGTTCTGGCAATGCCGGCTGTGGCTCTCCACCGCGCGCGGCTACATGCACGACGATCCGATCATGTACGCGGCGCGCGACTGGGTCTCCTGGTCGGTGGGCGCGGTGCTGGTCTTGCTGGTGGTGCTCGCCCACTCGGTCGCGTGGTTCCCGGGCTGAGCACGCCCATGCCCGCGGCGCCGACCGTCCTGCTGTCCGGCTGGGGCCGGTTTCCCCGCCTTGACTGCCGGGTGCTCGCCCCCGACGGGCCGGACGCGGCGCGGGCCGCGATCGCGCGCGAGGCCAGCCTGATCGCCTTCGGCAACGGCCGCGCCTACGGCGATGCTGCGCTCAATCCCGCCGCCACCCTCCTCATGCGCGCCAACGCGGGGGTCGAGGCGTTCGATCCCGTCACCGGCCGCCTGACCTGCCGTGCCGGCACGATGCTTGCCGACCTGATCACGGCGTTCGTCCCGCAGGGCTGGTTTCCCCCGGTCACGCCGGGCACCCGCTTCGTCACCGTGGGCGGGATGATCGCGGCCGACGTGCACGGCAAGAACCACCACGGCGCCGGCAGCTTCGGCGCGCATGTGGACTGGCTCGACCTCGCCGTGGCCGACGGCCGCGTGCTGCGCTGCGCCCCCGGCGAGAACGCCGAACTCTTTGCCGCCACCTGCGGCGGCATGGGCCTCACCGGCGTGATCCTGCGCGCATGCTTCGCGATGATGCCGGTGCAGACCCGGCTGATCCGCCAGGAAACCCGCCGCGCCTCCGGGCTCGCGGCGGTGATGGACCAGTTCGAGGCGACGCAGGACTGGCCCTATTCGGTGGCCTGGATCGACTGCCTGAGCCGCGGCGCGGCGCTCGGGCGGTCCGTGCTGAGCCTCGGCGCGCACGCGACCGCCGCCGAGGCCCCCGCCGCGCCACCCCCGCGCCCGCGCGCCCGGCGGATGGCGTTCGACCTGCCCGGGTTCGCGCTCAATCGCTGGAGCGTGCGCGCGTTCAACGCGTTGTACTATCGCGCCGGCAGGCCGGGGACCACATGGGTGGATCTGGAGCCGTATTTCTACCCGCTGGATGCCATCCTGGAATGGAACCGCATCTACGGCCGTTCCGGACTGTTCCAGTACCAGTGCGTCCTGCCGCTGGCGGCCAGCCGCGCCGGCCTGACCGCCCTGCTGGACCGCATCGCCGCCAGCGGCGCGGGATCGTTCCTGTCGGTACTGAAGCGCTTCGGAAACGCACCCGGCCCCTGCCCCGGCCTGCTGTCGTTCCCGATGGCGGGCTATACCCTGGCGCTCGACTTCCGCGCGACCGAGGCCAACCTGCGGCTGGCCACGGAACTCGATGCGATCGTCGCCGACCACGAGGGGCGGCTCTACCTCGCCAAGGACGCGCGCATGCACCCCGACATGCTGCGCTTCTACCCGGGCCTGGAGCGATTCCGGGCCATCCGCCAGGCGATTGACCCGACGGGCAAGTTCGCTTCGGCCCAGTCCCGGAGACTCGGGCTGTAAGGCGACGCGCGAATTGTTTGACCGTTCGGAAGCCAAGCCAAGGGTCAAGCATTCCGCGGGTTGGGTAGTGGGTCAGTTTGAATTTCAGCTTCCGACCCACACCAGTCGCGCGGTCCATCGGCCGTACCTCTTGGAAGCGGACACTCTCTGATCATTGCATCGTCGGCGCCGCCGGATTGCCGCCCGACAGAAAGCTGCACAGACCGAGCATGTCCGTGAACTCTACCGGCTTCTGCCAGTTGCGCTGCTCCACGATTATTCGCCTGGCCCATGGCGGGACCCCGCAGAATCCGACGCGTAAAAAGCCGGCGAACAGGTCGACAATTCGGGCGTGCGATGGCCGCGGTTGGCGCGGCCCGGCGGCATCCTTCGCACGGATCGTTCTGCTTGCGGCATCGCAAGGACTCCAACACGGAGGAAGGGCGGAGGGCCACGGGAGTCGCAACGGTTGGGTCGCTCGCGGCTCCACAATGTCGCGCTCGGTCAGGCCCCGGGCGATGACCAACTGCTCCGTCTCCTGTGGCCCTCCGCCCTTCCTCCGTGTTGAGAAAACGTGCTGGATCGCGGCGGCACAAGCACCCGCCTTCATCGCACCGTTCGGACCGGCAACCGGGTCGCCGGACGCCCCCCCCCTCGACGCCCCAAAACGCGGAAAATCGAGCTCAGGAGGCGCGTTCGTCGATGACAGGGCAGCCGTTCAATGCTGCTGGGCGCCCCGGAGCAGATTGAGTGCGCTACCAGCCCGGAACCACAGCACTTGCGCTGCCGTATAGGAGTGCTGCAGGGTCAGCACCTCCGCTGCGCTGTCCGCGTGCCGCACCCGGCACATCACCGGATGGCCCGGCGCCAGCGCCTCAAGACCCAGCAGGCTGATCCGGTCGTCCTCGCGGATTCGCTCGTAATCGTCCGGGTCGCGGAATGTCAGCGCGAGCAACCCCTGCTTCTTCAGGTTTGACTCATGGATCCGCGCGAAGCTTCGCGCGATCACCGCGACGCCGCCCAGCAGCCGGGGCGACAAGGCGGCATGCTCGCGGGAGCTGCCCTCGCCGTAGTTCGTATCGCCGACGACCAGCCACTTCACCCCGCGTGCCCGGTAATCCCGGGCCGTGGTCGAGAACGACTGATCGGTCGCCCTGCTCAGCACATTCTGTCCTTTGCCTGCCGCGCCGGTGAACGCATTGACCGCACCCATGAACATGTTGTCGCTGAACCGGTCCAGATGGCCGCGATAGCGCAGCCACGGCCCGGCCGGCGAGATATGGTCGGTCGTCGTCTTTCCCTTGGTCTTCACCAGCACCGGCATGTCGAGGAAATCCTCGCCATCCCAGGCCGGCCATGGCTCCAGGCGCTGCAAGCGTTCGCTGTTCGGATCTATCGCCAGCGCGATCGAGCACCCATCCTCGGGCGGCATCACGCAGCTCGCGTGCCCAGGGTTGAAGCCGGATGCGGGCACCTCCGGCCCGGGCTGCGGCGGCTCCAGCTTGAATTCCGTCCCATCCGCGGCCATCAGCGTGTCGGTCAGGGGGTTGAACGACAGCCGTCCCGCAGCCGCGAAGGCCGTCACCACCTCCGGGCTGGCGATAAAGTTCATTGTCGTCGGCTGTCCATCGTTCCGCCTTGGGAAATTCCGGTTGTAGGACGTTACGATCGTGTTCGGCCCGTCCGGCGTGGCGCGACGCCACTGGCCGATGCACGGCCCGCAGGCATTCGCCAGCACCGACGCACCGATCCCCTCCAGCGCCTGCATCTGTCCGTCGCGTTCGATCGTCGCGCGGATCTGCTCCGATCCCGGGGTCACCAGCAGCGGTGCGGCGGCAGACAACCCGTGCCACTTCACCTGTGCGGCGACGTCGGCCGCGCGGCTCATATCCTCGTAGGAGGAGTTGGTGCAGCTACCGACCAGCGCGGTGGAGATCGTGTCGACGAACCCGTTGGCGGGATCGGCGATCTCGGCTGCAAGGCGGGAGATCGGGCGGGCGCGATCCGGACTGTGCGGGCCCACCACATGCGGCTCCAGCGTCGACAGGTCGAGTTCGATCACCCGGTCGTAATAGCGCTCGGGGTGCGCCTCTACCTCGGGGTCGGGTTCCAGCAGCGCCTGATATTGTTCGACGAGCGGCACCAGGGTGGCCCGTCCGGTGGCGCGCAGGTAGGTCAGCATGTGCGCATCGGCCGGGAACATCGAGGTCGTCGCCCCCAGCTCCGCCCCCATGTTGGTGATGGTCGCCTTGCCCGTAGCGCTGATCGTGCGTGCGCCGGGACCGATATATTCGACGATCGCATTCGTGCCGCCGGATACGGTCAACTGCCCCGCGACGGACAGGATGACGTCCTTCGGCGCGGTCCAGCCGCCCAGCTTGCCGGTCAGCACCACCGCGATGCGCTTCGGATACAGCAGCTCCCACGGCAGGCCGGAGATCGCGTCCACAGCATCGGCCCCGCCCACACCCACCGCGCAGGCGCCGAGGCCGCCGCCATTCGGTGTATGCGAGTCCGTGCCGAGGATCAGCGCGCCGGGGAAGGCGTAATTCTCGAGCACCACCTGGTGGATGATGCCGGCGCCCGGAGGCCAGAAGCCGCAACCGTATTTCGCCGCGGCGCTGCGGAGGAAGGCATAGACCTCCTGGTCCTCATTCAGCGACGCGCGCAGGTCGGCCTCACCCTCGGCACGCGCCTGGATCAGGTGGTCGCAATGGATCGTGGTCGGCAGCGCCACGCGGTCGAGCCCCGTCTGCATGAATTGCAGCAGCGCGCTCTGGCCGAGCACGTCCTGGAACACCACACGATCGGGCCGCAGCGCGAGCTGGCTATGCCCACGCGTCAGTTCCTGCGTCTCGGGGGCATCCAGATGGCCGAGCAGCACCTTGTCGGCCAAGCTTAGAGGCGCGCCGAGCCGCTGCCGCACAACCTCCAGGTTGCTTGCCATCCGCGCGTAGATCTTCGCTGCCATCTCCGGCGTTGCCGCAATTTCCATCGTCTGCTCCTTGGTCCATGCAATCCGGGCAGGAACCTAGCCAGGCGCCGGCGATCGATCCATAATATGGAGATCGCAAAATCCATATCGATAGGATATGGCAGATGGAGCTTCGCCACCTCCGCTACTTCATCGCCGTCGCCGAGGAAGGCCACATAACGCGCGCGGCCGAACGACTGGGCATGCAGCAGCCGCCGCTCAGTCAGCAGATCCGCGCGCTGGAGCGCGAGTTGGACGTGCAGTTGCTGCGCCGCCTGCCACGCGGGGTGGAGTTGACCGAGGCCGGGCGTGCGTTGCTGTCCGACGCCCGCGCGATCCTCGCCCATATCGACCACGCGTTCACGACCACGCGTCGCACCGCGCGTGGCGAGCTGGGGCGGCTGGTGGTGGGCTTCACCAGCTCGGCGCCATTCCATCCCTTCGTGCCGCGGGTGATCCGTGCCTTCCGCGACGGCGCGCCGGGCATCGCATTGACGCTGGAAGAGAGCGGCACCACCGAGCTGATCGAGGATCTGCGCCACGAGCGCGTCGATGCCGCCTTTATCCGAACTCACGTCACCGATCCGGCAGGACTGACCGTCAACCCGCTATTGGAGGAGGCGATGCTGCTGGCGTTGCCTGCAACGCACGCCTTTGCCGCTTGCGGCGCGGACGGCCTACCGCTGCCGCTCGCCGCGCTGGCAGCGGAAACCTTCGTCGTCTATCGCCGTCATGCCGGTCCCGGCTTATATGACGCGATCATCGCCGCCTGCCATGCTGCCGGGTTCAGCCCCCAGGTCAGTCAGGAAGCGCCGCGCATCGTTTCCACCCTCAACCTGGTCGCCGCCGGTCTTGGCGTCGCGCTGGTGCCGGCATCGCTGCGGCGGATGCAGATGGATGGGGTGGCCTATCGCGGGCTGCAGGGTACGCCTCAGCCGCGGGCGCCATTGCTGCTGGCGACCCGCCGCGCTGACACCTCGGCGGTGGTGCGTCGCTTTATTGATCTGGTCAGGCAGACAGCACGAACCTTTCCGCGTCCCGTGTTGTCAGTCTGAGGCCGGTGCCGGGCCGTTCTGTCCCGGGAGCATTACAAGATCGTATCAAAAGCCCGATGGACCGACGCTGAGCGCCATTTTCGATCCAAGGGAATGCCCACGCTCGCTGCAGACGTCGATCTGTCTGAACGCGCCCCATCGCTTGTCAATGACGAACCATGATCTTGCGTTTGTCCCCGAACGCAGCAAGCTTTTCCGGCCAAGTCCAGCCGAGGCTGAGTGTCTGGCTTCCTGTCGGGAGGCCCGAAACCGGACCGACCGCGTCCCACCCAATCCAGAAGTTCAAACCGGCCCACTACCGCGGGTTGGGATCAC